>DATMRA010000067.1:0-4034 GCA_035566535.1 Candidatus Acidiferrales bacterium
GCACGTCCGGTTCTGAGGGGGGCCGGGCGCAGCAATGCGTCCGGCCTACCCGGCGGGAGCTTCGCCTCCTGTGTCAGGCCCCGGGCGGCTACCACCGTGCCGGGGTCGCTTTGCTTGGTCGCCGGACACGTCTACCTCGAAGCGGGGCGGAACGCAAGTCGAGCCGGCAGGTGCCGCCAGCGCGCCGAGGACGAGTGGCCAGCCCCCCCGCTGATCGTGGCGTGGTGACCGGAGCCGATGTGTGGCATGATGTATGGCATGAGGCGCACGACGATCTATCTTCCGGATGAGCTGAAGGCTGCCCTTGAGCGCACCGCCACCGCAGAGGGCCGCAGCGAGGCTGAAGTCGTCCGTTCGGCGCTGGTGACAGCGACCGCCGAGCGCGTCTACCCGTCGCCGCGCTTGCCGCTGTTCAACAGCGGCGATCCGACGCTCGCCGAGCGCGTCGATGAGGAACTCGCTCGCGGCTTCGGCGAGTGATCCTGCTCGACACAAGCGGCCTGCTGGCCGCGCTCGACTCTGACCAGCGCCACCACAGGCAGGCTGCCGCAAGTCTCATCGACGCGACCCCACCGCTGCTGCTCTCGCCCTTCGTCCTGGCGGAGCTCGACTACATGCTCCTCTCACGCGTCGGCGCCGCCGCTCGCGCCAGCCTGCTTGAAGAGGTCGAGCGCGACGCCTATCTGCTGGAGACCATGACGGGTGCCGACGTCGCCCGCGCCTACAAGATCATCAAGCGACACGCCGACCTCGGGATCAGCCTTGCCGACGCGTCCATCATCGTCCTCGCCGAGCGCCACCGCGTGCGCGACGTCCTGACTCTCGACGAGCGACACTTCCGGGTGCTGACAGCGAACGGAAAGCCATTCCGGCTGCTTCCGGCAGACGCCTGATCTTCCCGATGTTCACGGCCGCTTTCGACGGTACGGCACGATCGAGACGGTACTCTTGAGCACTGTCTGCGTGTGGTGGCCTTTACTGATCGTGATGGTCAGCGTGTAGCGTCCGTGCGGCAGGCGCCCGATGTGCAGGCGCACACGGATCGGCTGCCCGCGATGCACACGTATATGCCCGGATGCGTATTGTCGGCTGTGGCGCGTGAGCCGGTAGCTGGCTGTCGTCGCCATCCCCTGGATCGTGTAGCTGCCCGCGGGAAACAGGAGCTGGCAGATGGTCTTGGCCGCAGTCGTGTTGCGGCACACGATCTTCCCGGCGGGGCCGGCCGGCCCCGCCGGACCAATCGGCCCCTGCGGGCCAGTAGCCCCGTTGGTCCCTGGGTTGCCCTGCGGTCCCTGCGGCCCGATCGGGCCTTGCGGGCCGCTGTTCGGCGCGACGCCGGTGCCGGTGAGGGCCACCGTTGGCGCTGGCGTGATATTTGCGTCGTTGGCGCCGAAGCTCAACGTCGCGCTGCTTGGTCCTTGTGCCGCGGGCGTGAACTGAACGCTTAGAAAGCGCCGGGATAAACCGGTCCGGAGAAAGGAATGAGAGAGTCCGACATCGAAGACGTAGCGAGTCACGGTGGCCCCGAGTCATGCGTTGGCGACCCGTGAGGGCGCAGCGAAGCGTTGACAGGGGTACGTGCAGGCTGGGCTATTGAGCCGCGAAATCAAGGGTTTCGGGGTGCCGACGTCGTTAAGTGAGGCGGAAGGCAACATCGTTGGCGGCGTTATTCGCGAGTCGTCAGTGGACCCCGCGCGGTCGAAGAACCTGGGCATGTGCGGAATCTCCGGGTGCGAGAACCGGGAGGCCCCGTGGTTGCCCGTCCTTGTTGGTGATGCCCCGTCCTGGATGGTTCGCGGGGTGGCATGTCGGCAGGGTGGCGGGCCGCGAGGGGAACGCTGAGGCGGTAAGCCCTCGATGAACGACCACGGGAAGTCAGACAGGCCCGTAGTACCTGCGAAGCCGTCGAACAAGGCCGCGCGGGCGGCGGCGGAGATGGTGGAGGAAAGGGGTCTGCCCGAGGGGAACACGGCCAGCAAAACGCGCTCCGGACACAGTGCCGGGCAAGGCGCGTCAAGTGCGCTGGATCGTGTGCGTCGAGCAGCACAGAAGGACAAGGAAGCACGGTTCACCGCGCTCCTGCACCACGTGGATCTGGATCGCCTGCGGGCGGCTTACCGGGCGTTGAGCCCAAAGGCCGCTGCCGGGGTGGACGGGGTGACGTGGCAGTCATATGGACAGGACTTGGAGGAGAACCTTCGGGACCTGCACGCGCGGCTGCACAGGGGAGCGTACCAGGCAAGACCATCGCGCAGGGCGTATATCCCGAAGGCGGACGGGCGGCTGCGGCCGCTCGGTATCGCCGCGTTGGAGGACAAGATCGTCCAGCGCGCCGTCGTCGAGGTTCTGAACGCCGTCTACGAGGTGGACTTCCTGGGTTTCTCCTACGGGTTTCGGCCTGGGCGCGGCCAGCACGATGCGTTGGACGCGCTTGCCGCTGGGATCCTCAAGAGGAACGTGAATTGGGTGATCGACGCGGACATCCGCGACTGCTTCACCGGCCTGGATCAATCGTGGCTGGCGAGGTTTCTCGAACACCGGATAGCGGACAGGAGGGTCCTGCGCTTGATCCAGAAATGGCTCAGGGCAGGCGTGATCGAGGACGGGTCCTGGACGGCCAGTGACGAGGGGGCACCACAAGGGGCGTCAGTTTCGCCGCTCCTGATGAATGTCTACCTGCACTACGTTCTTGACTTGTGGGCCGAGCAGTGGAGAGGCCGCCACGCTCATGGTGACGTTGTCATCGTGCGCTGGGCGGACGACTTCATTGTGGGTTTTGAGCATCGTGAGGACGCCGAGCGGTTCCTGGCCGACCTGCGCGAGAGGTTCGCGCAGTTCGCGTTGGAGCTGAACGACGAGAAGACGCGCCTGATCGAGTTCGGACGGCACGCTGCCCGGGACCGCCAAGCGCGTGGCCTCGGACGACCTGAGACGTTCGACTTCCTCGGCTTCACGCATATCTGCGGGAAGACGCGGAAGGGACGCTTCATGCTGAAGCGCAAGACGATCGCGAAACGGATGGCGGCGAAGCTACGCGAGGTCAAGGCCGACCTGATGCGACGCGCCGGCATCTGCCTATCCCCGAGCAAGGGCGCTGGCTGGCAAGCGTAGTGCGGGGACACCTCGCCTACTACGCCGTGCCAGGCAACATCGACATGGTGGTGGCCTTCCGCACCCAGGCGACCCGGCACTGGTACAAGGCGCTTCAGCGTCGTAGCCAGCGCACGAGTCTGAACTGGGAGCGGATGAACTGCCTCTCAATCCGATGGCTCCCACCCGCCCGCATCCAGCACCCCTGGCCCGACGCGCGGTTCAACGCCAAAACCCAAGGGAGGAGCCCAGTGCGGTAGTCCCGCACGCTGGGATCTGCGCGGGGGGCCGTCAGCAACGGCGGTCCCTACCGCGATCATAAAATGACGCTGGGCCGAAAGCCGCACTTCTGTTGATTTAGGTCCATTTCTGCTGGGTTTAGGCCAACGGCCGGCCTCATTGGCCTAAACGTTTGGGGGGTCTTCCGTGCGTTGTAGCGGGTCGGCGTATGCGCGTCGTAGCCAGTGGCCGTCGATGGCTGCCCAGTCGAGGTCGGTGGGCTCGAAATGGGCGGCGAGGAAGCGGTTGAAGGTGACGGCGAGGAGGTGATGGCCGTCGTGTTCGTAGTGGTGCTCACGGCGGTCGGGGACGATGTCGCGGTCGTCGCTGATGAGGTAGTCCGCTTCGGCGAGCAGCGCGGTGTAGACGATCGGATCGTCTTGGCGGTCTCGTGTGAAGATGGGCGCTTGTAGAGGGTCGAATGATGGGTGAGGCCGCGACGCAGATGGCTTGCAGCTGGTGGCGTAGAGCTGCGACATCGCTCTCGCGCACGTTGGGGTTCAGTCGTGCGCCTATCTCGCGTACCTTGCGCTCGTACTCAGCGAAGAGCACGGCAGAGCCGAGGGCCACCCAGTGCTCTGGCGCATTGCCGGGGAGGAGATCCCGGAGGATCGCACGCCGTTGCTCGGCGCCCCCTGTCTCGGCGGCAGCTCGTTGGAGGCCCT
>DATMRA010000068.1:0-11850 GCA_035566535.1 Candidatus Acidiferrales bacterium
CAACCCGCGGATGGTGTCGAGGGAGGCGGTGATCTGCAAGTGCGGCCGCTGACCGGACTTGGTGGGGAGCGACCCCCCGTCGAGGCCGTGGCTGGCGAGCTCGACGAGAGCGTCGGCGAACCGCTGCTCCCTAGATCTCACGTCGGCGACGCCGTCGCGCCGAGCCAGGGGCTCGAGGGCGGTCCGAAGCGTGGCACCGCCGACAGAATCCAGGAAGCCGCGCAGCACGAGTGCCCCGTCCTCACACGAAAGGAGCTCGAACTTGCGGGCTTCGAAGCGTTCGAGGTGATCGCCAAGAAAGGCTTGGGCGTCCGCGACATGCCGCTCGTGAGCGCAGTCGTGGCGGAACCGGCTCACGCTGTGGACGAGCGCCTTGCGCAGGAGCCGGCCCTCGTCGAAGTCGCCGGCAGTCGGCGACTCCTTCAGTGCTCGAGCTGTGCTGGCTACAAGGGAGAGGTGGCCGAAGCCAATCTGGCCGGCCTCCGACGCGGCCACGCTGAGCGGGAGTTGCTCAGCCTGCTCGCCGACGCATACCGCGGCCGCCGCAGCCTGCCCGGTTGTCATGCACTCGTGGCGCAGCCAGGCGATCGGGCTGACATAACCTTGTTTGTCGTATTCGTCGGTTTCGGCGAACTGCGCGGCGCCGCGAGCGAACGTGATTTCAAGAAGGTCAATGATATGGCGCGTTTGACGCAGTTCCACCGCCATCTGATTCGGAGAACGAGGCGCAGGCGAGGCGCTATAGAAGCGCTCGACTGCGGCCTGAACCGCGGCGAGCTCCCCTCCGGCGGACGCCTCATCCGCTGTATTACACATATCTGTAGTATAGAACACACGTTCGCCTCCGCCAACGTCCAAACGCCCGCCGGCCGCGCACTCGCTGCTCACTTAGAATCGGCACCAAATGAGCGACGAGGAACTCGAGCGCCTCCGCGCCGAAAATGCCGAGTTGCGCCGCCTCCTTAACAAACACCAGTGGGCCGGGCTGACCCCGATCAAGTCCATCGGTGCCTGCCCGGAGTGTCTTGGTTCGGCACCGCCTGAAGGCCACGGGCACCGTCCGGGGTGCGCCATCGCGGCCGCACTGGCCCTAGCTCAGAACTGACGCCGGCGACCCCGCCGGCCCACCAAACCTTCCCTCGGCCACCCCCGCCAAGTTTGACGGGTGAACTCAGGGACTGGTACGATTCCCAATTCGCGCCACGAGCGGTCCTCCTTATTTCCGCGCGCTGTTTCGTGGCAGTGCGCAATTCCTCCAAAACGGTCAAACGTGCCCACAATCCAGCAGTTGGTCCGGAAAGGCCGGACAACTCCGACCCACAAGACGAAGGCCCGTGCGCTCAAGGGCTCTCCCCAGCGCCGCGGTGTCTGCGTTCGTGTCTACACGACCACGCCCAAAAAGCCGAACTCGGCTCTGCGCAAGGTCGCGCGTGTACGCCTGACCACCAAAGTTGAAGTGACCGCGTATATCCCCGGCATAGGCCACAACCTGCAGGAGCACTCCGTCGTGCTCATTCGCGGCGGCCGTGTGCGCGACCTACCCGGCGTCCGGTACCACGTGATTCGCGGAGCCCTCGACGCAGCGGGCACCAAGAACCGCAAACAGGGGCGGAGCAAGTACGGCGCCAAGCGCGAAAAGTCAGGCTCCTAGCCATGCCCCGGCGTGCCCGCGTCACCCGACGCATCATCCTGCCCGATCCGATCTACGCGAACGTTGGCGTGGCCAAGTTCGTGAACTGTCTGATGATGCGCGGCAAGAAAAGCGTTGCCGAGGGAATCGTGTACGACGCCTTCGAGAAGATCCGCCGTTCCTCGCGTAAGGAACCGCTCGATGTCTTCGACCAGGCGATTCGCAACGTCACGCCCATCCTCGAGGTCAAGCCAAAGCGAGTCGGTGGCGCGACGTACCAGGTGCCGGTCGAGATCCGGCACGATCGGCGCCAGGCGCTGGCCCGCCGCTGGATCATCCGCTACGCGAGAGGGCGCGGCGGCAAGAGCATGGCCGACAAGCTCGCGGCGGAGTTGATGGACGCAGCCAATGGTGTCGGCGCGTCCATCAAGCGCAAGGAAGACACCCACAAGATGGCCGAGTCGAACAAAGCCTTCTCGCACTTCCGGTACTGATTCCCATGGCAGTTGCAGTCGCACCCAAACGCGCATTTCCGCTGGAGAAGACTCGGAACATCGGGATCATGGCCCACATCGACGCGGGCAAGACCACGACGACCGAGCGCGTCCTCTTTTACACCGGACGCATCCACAAGATGGGCGAGGTGCACGAAGGTGCCGCGACCATGGACTGGATGGTGCAGGAGCAGGAGCGCGGCATCACCATCACGTCGGCTGCAACCGCGGCGGAGTGGCGCGGTCATCGCATCAACATCATCGACACGCCCGGTCACGTCGACTTCACCGTCGAGGTGGAGCGCAGCCTGCGCGTCCTCGATGGCGCCGTCGCTGTCTTCGATGCCGTCGCCGGCGTCGAGCCGCAGTCAGAGACCGTCTGGCGCCAGGCCGACCGCTACGACGTGCCCCGGATCTGCTTCATCAACAAGATGGATCGCGTGGGCGCGGACTTCTTCGCGTCCGTTGAGTCGATCCGCGACCGGCTCGGCGCACGTGCAGTTCCGATCCAGCTGCCGATCGGCGTCGAGGGCACGTTCAAGGGCATGGTCGACCTGATCAACGAGCAGGCGATCGTCTACGCCGACGACCTGGGCACGACACTGAGCCGCGCCGAGATCCCGGCGGCGATGCGCGAGCAGGTCGACCGTTATCGCCACGAGCTGCTGGAGACGATCGCCGAGTTCGACGACGAGGTGATGGTGAAGTATCTCGACGGCGAGACGCTCACCCACGACGACATCGTCAAAGGTCTGCGCGCCGGAACCATCACCACGCGCATCTTCCCGGTGCTCTGCGGATCCGCCTTGAAGAACAAGGGCGTGCAGCCAATGCTCGACGCGGTGGTCGACTTCCTGCCGTCACCGCTGGATAGGCCAGCCCTCACCGGCAAACGCGTGAAGGGCGACCACGACGCCCTGGTTCGCGTCAGCGACGACGAGCCATTTGCCGCGCTGGCGTTCAAGATCGCCACGGATCCCTTCGTCGGCAAACTCACATTCTTCCGCGTGTACAGCGGTGTGCTGCGCAGCGGCTCGTATGTGTACAACGCCAGCAAGGACGAACGCGAGCGGGTGGGCCGCATCCTGCAGATGCACGCCAACCACCGCGAAGAGATCGAGGAGGTGCGCGCCGGCGACATCGCCGCGGCCATCGGCTTGCGCAAGACGACCACCGGCGACACGCTGTGCGACGAGAAGCATCCGATCCTTCTCGAGTCCATCACATTCCCCGATCCTGTCATCGCGGTGGCGGTGGAGCCACGCAGCAAGGCGGACCAGGACAAGATGGCCGTTGCGCTGCAGAAGCTGGCCGAAGAGGACCCGACCTTTCGCGTGCGCACCGATGACGAGACGGGGCAGACGGTCATCTCAGGGATGGGCGAGCTGCACCTGGAGATCATCGTCGACCGCATGCTGCGCGAATTCAAGGTCGAGGCCAACGTGGGCAAGCCACAGGTCGCGTACCGCGAGACGATCACGCGCCAGGCGCATGGCACCGGTCGCTTCGTACGTCAGAGCGGTGGTCGCGGCCAGTACGGTCACGTCGAGCTCGAGGTCGAGCCGAACGAGGCCGGCAAGGGCTTCGAGTTCGTCAACAAGATTGTTGGCGGATCGGTTCCCCGCGAGTACATCCCTGCCGTGCAGCGCGGCATCCAGGACTCGCTGCCCAATGGTGTGCTCGCGGGATACCCCGTGGTCGACGTGAAGGTGACCCTGGTCGACGGCTCGTACCATGAGGTCGACTCGAACGAGCAGGCGTTCAGCATCGCCGGCTCCATGGGATTCAAGGACGGGTTGCGCAAAGGCAAGCCGGTGCTGCTCGAACCCATCATGCGTGTCGACGTGATGATGCCAGAGGAGTTCATGGGCGACGTGATGGGCGACCTCAGCGGCCGCCGCGGTCACATCCTCGGGATGGAAGGCCGGGCAACATCGCAGATGGTTCATGCGGAGGTGCCTCTGGCGACCATGTTCGGTTACGCCACCGATCTACGGAGCATGACGCAAGGACGCGCCAACTACAGCATGGAATTCCACCACTACCAAGCGCTACCGCAGAGTCTTGCCGAAGAGATCGTCGCCAAGGCGAAAGCGTAAATGGACCCGAGAGCAGAGTCAGCACTTCATTAGGAACAGGAGATGGCAAAGAAGAAGTACCAAAGCACCAAACCACATGTGAACGTCGGAACCATCGGTCACATCGACCATGGCAAGACCACGCTCACAGCCGCGATCACGAAGACGCTCGCCGAGACCGTCGGTGGTGACAACACGTTCGTCGCCTTCGACCAGATCGACAACGCTCCCGAGGAAAAGGCGCGCGGCATCACCATCGCCACGGCGCATGTGGAGTACGAGACCAAGAACCGTCACTACGCGCACGTCGACTGTCCCGGACACGCCGACTACATCAAGAACATGATCACCGGCGCGGCGCAGATGGACGGCGCAATCCTCGTCGTGGCGGCCACCGACGGCCCCATGCCGCAGACCCGCGAACACATCCTGCTGGCGCGCCAGGTGGGTGTGCCTTACATCGTGGTCGCCCTGAACAAGGTCGACGCGGTGGACGATGAGGAGCTGCTCGAGCTGGTCGAGCTCGAGGTGCGTGAGCTGCTGAGCCGCTACGAGTTCCCGGGCGATGACATCCCCGTGGTTCGCGTGTCGGCGCTCAAGGCCCTCGAAGGCGACAAGGAGTCGATGGACGGCGTCCTCAAGCTGATGGACGCAGTCGACACGTACATCCCCGTGCCCCAGCGACCGGTGGAGAAGCCGTTCATGATGCCGATCGAGGACGTGTTCTCGATCGAAGGTCGCGGCACGGTCGTGACCGGACGGATCGAGCGCGGCGTGGTCAAGGTCAACGAGCAGGTCGAGATCGTCGGCATCAAGGACACGACCAAGACCACCGTCACCGGCGTCGAGATGTTCCACAAGCTGCTGGACACGGGAGAGGCCGGCATGAACGTCGGCTGCCTGCTCCGCGGCGTCAAGCGCGAGGATGTGGAGCGCGGCCAGGTTCTGGCCAAGCCGGGCACCATCACTCCGCACACCAAGTTCAAGGCGCAGGTGTACGTGCTGAGCAAGGACGAGGGTGGACGGCACACGCCGTTCTTCAACGGCTATCGTCCGCAGTTCTACATCCGCACGACCGATGTGACCGGCACCATCTCGTTGCCCGAGGGCCAGGAGATGTGCATGCCGGGTGACAACGTCGAGATGGGCATCGAGCTGATCACGCCGATCGCTGTCGAGGACGGCATGCGCTTCGCGATTCGCGAAGGCGGCCGCACCGTCGGCGCAGGCGCAGTCACGAGCATCGACAAATAAGGCCAAGGTAGAGAGCGAACCGGTTCAAGAGCAGTGGCACAGAAGATCCGCATCCGGCTGAAGGCATACGACCACCGCGTCCTCGACCAGGCCGCGTCCAAGATCGTGGACACGGCGACACGGACGGGAACGCGCGTGGCCGGACCGGTTCCGCTGCCCACCTCCATCAACAAGTACACGGTCATTCGCTCACCGTTCATCGACAAAGACTCGCGCGAGCAGTTCGAGATGCGCACGCATAAACGCATCCTCGACATCCTCGACGCCAATCCCAAGGTGGTGGACGCCCTCATGCGGCTCAACCTCCCGAGCGGCGTCAACATCGAGATCAAGCTGTGACGCGCGCCATCCTGGCCCGCAAGGTGGGCATGACGCAGGTGTTCACCGAGCGCGGCACCGTCGTGCCCGTCACCGTGCTCGAAGCGGACACGTGCCGCGTGGTGCAGCGCAAGACCACCGGCGTCGACGGGTACGAAGCGGTGCAACTGGGTTTTGGTGAGCGGCTGCCCAAGCGCACGCCGAAGCCGCTGAGCGGGCACTTCAAGCGCGCCGGCCTCGGGCCGCAGCGCGTGCTGACCGAGGTGCGCGACCCTGGCGAGGTGCAGGTCGGAGCGCGCCTCACCGTCGATCTGTTCACGGCCGGCCAGCTGATCGACGTCGTCGGCGTGAGCCAGGGCAAGGGCTTCTCCGGGCCGCACAAGCGGCACAACTTCAAGCGCGGCCCAGTGTCGCACGGCTCGCACAACATCAAGCAGCCAGGGTCGATCGGGTCCACCGACGCGGCGCGCGTCTTCCGTGGCGTGCGCATGGCCGGCCAATTGGGTCACCAGCGAGCGACGGTGCGCAACCTCGAGGTGGTGCGTGTCGACCTGGACCGCAACCTTCTCCTGATCAAAGGCGCGGTTCCCGGGCACCGCAATAGCGTCGTGCTCATCCGCGACAGCGACCGCGGCGCCACGCTCGGGTCGCCCGCATGAGCACAGCGCGTGTGGTCGACGGGACCGGCGCCGTCACCGGAACGCTCGAGTTGGCGCCGGCCGTGTTCGACGCCGACATCAACGTCACCGTGATGCATCAAGCCCTGCTGCGCCAGCTGAACAATGCGCGGCAGGGAACCCACTCGACGCTCACCCGCGGCAAGGTGCGCGGCGGGGGACGCAAGCCCTACCGCCAGAAGGGCACCGGTCGCGCCCGGCAAGGCTCGATTCGCGCGCCGCAGTGGACCGGCGGCGGGATCGTGTTCGGGCCGCATCCGCGCTCGTACCGCCAGGACATGCCGCGCAAGCAGCGCCGCCTCGCGCTGCGCGGTGCGCTGACCGCGAAGGCGCGCGAGGAGCAGCTGGTTGTCCTCGGCGACCTGGCGCTCGAGGCTCCGCGCACGCGTGCAGTCGTCGACCTCATACGCACTGCCGAGGCGGGCGCCCGCGTGTTGCTGGTCTTGGGCACGCACAACGAGATCCTGGAGAAGAGCGCGCGCAACATTCCCGAGGTGCGGGTGACGCTGGCCGGGAACATCTCGGTGCGCGACCTGCTCACCGCAGAGACGGTGATGCTCACGCCGGACGCCATCGAGCACATCACGGAGTTCCTCTCATGAGTGCCGGCAAGCCGTTCGAGCAGGTGATCATCCGCCCGGTGGTGAGCGAGAAGTCGTACGCCGCCATGGCCAATGGTCGCTATGTCTTCCGCTGCAGCAAGAAGGCGAACAAGATCGAGATCAAGCGCGCCGTCGAGGAAGCGTTTGCGCAGCAGAAGATCTCGGTTGTCGAGGTGAACACGATCAACGTGCGCGGCAAGACGCGCACGCGCGCGCGCGGCGGCGGCCGGACGCGGTTCTCCGGCAACAGCACGGGCTGGAAGAAGGCTGTTGTGACGCTGGCGGAAGGCCAGAAGATCGAAGGACTCTTCGAGGGAGTCTGATGCCAGTCAAGAAGTACAAGCCGACCAGCCCGGGACGCCGCTTCATGTCGGTGAGCACGTTCGAGGAGGTTACGCGCGGTACACCCGAGCGCTCCCTCGTCGAACATCTCAAGAAGCACAGCGGACGCAACAACACGGGCAGCATCACCGTTCGCCATCGCGGTGGCGGCCACAAGAAGGCGTACCGCCTGATCGACTTCCGGCGCCAGAAGGACGGCATACCCGCGAAGGTCGCCACCGTCGAGTACGACCCCAACCGGAGCGCGCGTATCGCGCTGCTCAACTACGCGGACGGGGAGAAGCGGTACATCTTGGCGCCGCTCGGTCTGACAGTGGGCGATGTCGTGATGTCCGGCGAGAGCGCCGAGATCCGCGCGGGAAGCTGCCTGCCGATCGCGAACATCCCGCTGGGCACAACCATCCACAACCTCGAGGTCAAGCTTGGGCGCGGTGGCCAGCTCGTGCGCAGCGCCGGCACCGCGGCGCAGCTCCTCGCAAAGGACGGGCCCTATGCGCAGATCCGCATGCCCAGTGGCGAGGTTCGCCTGATCGACGTGCGCTGCCGAGCCACCATCGGGCAGGTTGGCAACCCCGATCACGAGAACCAGGTCGTCGGCAAGGCTGGAAAGACACGCTGGCGCGGGTTCCGTCCCGCTGTGCGAGGCATGACCATGAACCCGTTCGACCACCCGCATGGTGGTGGCGAAGGCCGCAGCGGCGCAGGCGGTCACCCGCAGACGCCATGGGGCAAGCCGGCTCTCGGTCATCGCACCCGGCACAACAAGAGCACGGATCGCATGAGAGTGCGCCGGAGGAGCAAGTAGCGATGGGTCGATCGCTGAAGAAAGGACCGTTCTGCGACGACCATCTGCTGCAGAAGGTGCAGCAGCTGAACAACTCGCGTGAGAAGCGGATCATCAAGACGTGGTCGCGGCGCAGCGACGTGTTCCCAGAGATGGTGGGGCATACGATCGCCGTGCACGACGGCCGCAAGCACGTCCCGGTGTTCATCACCGAGACGATGGTCGGACACAAGCTCGGGGAGTTCGCGGCCACCCGCAAGTATCGCGGGCACGGTCATCACACCGAGCGCAGCACGGCATTGAAGTAGAGATGGAAGTCGTCGCAACCGCCAAATGGGTTCGCTCCACCGCTCGCAAGGCGCGCCTTGTGTCGCAGATGGTTGAAGGCCTCCCCGTTGCGGAGGCGCTGGTCCTGCTGCGCTACTCGCCGCGGTCCGCGGCACGGGACGTGGCCAAGGTGATCAAGTCGGCGGCAGCCAACGCCGAGCACAATTACAACCTCGACTCGTCGACGCTCCGTGTGGTCCGCGTCGAGGTTGACGGTGCCGCGATCATCAAGCGCTGGCGCGCCAAGCCGCGAGGCATGGTGGGCAGCATCTTCAAGCGAACCAGTCACCTGCGCGCCTACGTCAGCGACGACGAGCCCGGTGAGAACGTGCGCCGGCGGTCCGCCGTGCGCATGCCGCGAGCCGTGATCCCGACGCCGACGATCGCGCCCGCGAGCGGCGCCGGCGCCGCCTCGTCGCGCCGGCCGCGCCGGCCGGCAGCCGCTCCGGTGGCAGAGGCCGAGCCAGCGGTGGCTGCTGAGCCCGAGGCGGAGGTCGCGGATCAGCCGGCGGCGGCTGCGGAAACCGCGGCCAAGCCGGCGAAGCGCGCGCCGCGCCGGCGCAAGCCGAGCGCCGGAGAGGGAGACACGAACTAATGGGTCAGAAGGTCAACCCCATCGGCTTCAGGCTCGGTGTGTACCGCAACTGGGATGCGCGCTGGTACGCGGACAAGGAGTACACGAAGCTGCTCCACGAGGATCTCGCGATGCGCCGCCTCATCGGCAGCCGCCTGCGCAACGCGGGCGTGGCGCGCATCGAGACGGAGCGGAGCGCGAACCAGCTGACGGTGATCATTCAGACGGCGAAGCCGGGCATTGTCATCGGCAAGCAGGGCGCCTCCGTCGACGCACTGCGCGACGAGCTCGAGCGCATCTCGGGAAAGAAGGTGCGTGTCACGATCCACGAGATCAAGACTCCGGAGCTCGACGCGACGCTCGTCGCAGAGAACGTGGCGTCGCAGCTCGAGAAGCGCATCGCGTTCCGGCGCGCGCTGAAGCAGACGCTCATGCGGTCGATGCGCGCCGGCGCCAAGGGCGCGAAGATCCAGGTGGGCGGCAGGCTGGGCGGCTCCGAGATGTCTCGGCGCGAGTGGGATCGCGACGGACGCGTGCCACTGCACACGCTGCGCGCCAACATCGACTACGGACAGGCCGAAGCGCGCACGACATTCGGCCGCATTGGCGTGCAGTGCTGGCTGTATCTCGGCGACTTCGTCACCGCAACCGGCGAACCCATTCCGGCGCCGGGCCGCGAGCGGGCCGAGCAGCCCGAACCGGTTGCAGCGGTCGAGCGAACCGTCATCGTGCCTGCGGCGGAAGTCGTTGCGACGCCTGCCGTCGACGAGGTGCCGGTACTTGCGGAGTCTGCGGCTGATGAGAATGGCACGGCTGTGGACGAGGTTCCCGACGAGGAGGAGGACGACATCGCGGCCGTTGTCCCGGGCCAGGTCAAATCCGACGAGAAGGTGGAGAAGCTGACGCCGAAGCGCGCCGCGACCCGGCGCAAGTCTCCGGCGGCAAAGAAACCGACCACCACGCCCCGCGTGGTCAAGAAGCCGGCCAAGAAACCGGGCGTCGACGTTCCGGCTGAAGAGCCTGAGGAAGAGGAGGAGTAGCGATGCTGATGCCCAAGCGCACCAAGTACCGCAAGCTCCATCGCGGCCATCGCCGCGGCGCGGCGCAGCGAGGCAACACCCTCAGCTTCGGCAACTACGGGCTGCAGGCTGTGGAGCCGTGCTGGATGACGAACCGGCAGATCGAAGCTGCTCGGCGCGCCATGACCCGGCACGTGAAACGAGGCGGCAAGATCTGGATCCGCATCTTCCCCGATCACTCGTACACGAAGAAGCCTGCCGAAACCCGTATGGGAAGCGGCAAGGGGCAGCCCGAAGGCTGGGTTGCGGTCGTGCTGCCCGGGCGCATCCTCTTTGAGATGGCCGGCGTGACTCACGAAACCGCTCAGGAGGCGATGCGACTCGCCGCGTTCAAGCTGCCGATCAAGACGCGGTTCGTGGTGCGCGAGGAGACCGGGGCAGAGGTCGAGGCGACCGCATGACCAAGCGAATCGAGGCGATCAAGGCGGTGCGCGACATGGGCGACGATGAGCTCCATGGGCACATCCGCACGCAGCGGTCCAAGCTCTTCGAGCTGCGCTTCCAGATGGCAACTGGGCAGGTCGAAAACCACCGCCAGACCCGCGAGATTCGACGCGAGATCGCGCGTGCCATGACCATCGACAAGGAGCACGAGCGAGGCATCGTCCGCGCGGAGAGGCCGTCGGTTCCTGCCGCTGTTCACGCGGAAGCGGCGCGTCCCTCCGCCCGAACCCGAGTTCGACGGCGGACGGGTGACGCCGGAGGGAAGGCTACCGCCGCGGCGAGTTACGGGGAGACGCGGCGGGAGGGTGCCCTGAGGCGGCAGGACCCGGCCGCCGCCGAACCAGAAGAGGTTACGGAAGAGGACGTGTCGATCTCCGAGGTCGAACCCGGTGGGAAACCTGACGGTGATTCCTCCGAGAACATGGTGGACGAGGATGAGTGACGTCAAGACCGCTGCTCGCTCGCGGCGCAAGGTGCGCGACGGCGTTGTGGTCAGCGACAAGATGCAGCAGACCGTGATCGTGGTCGTGCAGGACCTGAAGCCGCATCCCCTGTACAAGAAGGTGGTTCGAGCGTCGCGGCGCTTCAAGGTCCACGACGAGGCGGGCATCTGCCAGATCGGCGATCGTGTGCGCATCACGGAAACACGCCCACTCTCGAAGGAGAAGCGGTGGCGCGTGCAAGAAGTCCTCGAGAAGGCCAAGTGACGTGATTCAGCAGGAAACGGTGGTCAAGGTCGCCGACAACAGCGGAGCGCGCGAGATCCTGTGCATCCGCGTGCTCGGCGGCAGCTACCGGAAGTACGCGTCGGTGGGCGACGTCATCGTCGGTACGGTGAAGGTAGCGACGCCCAACGCCCAGGTGAAGAAGGGCGACGTGGTGCGCGCCGTGGTCGTCCGTACCGCCAAGGAATTCAAGCGACCCGACGGGAGCAACATCCGGTTCGACGAGAATGCCGCGGTGCTGATCAACCCGCAGAACAATCCCCGGGGCACACGCATCTTCGGCCCGGTTGCGCGCGAGCTTCGCGAGCGCAACTTCATGAAGATCGTCAGCCTCGCCCCTGAGGTTCTCTAGGATGAGCGCGAAAGCTGAACGCCGCCGCAAGGTTGGCCTGCGCCGCGAGGGGTGGGCCCACGGGCGCAAGCGGCCGATGGACATCCGCCAGGGCGACAACGTCGAGGTCATCGGCGGCAAGGACAAGGGCAAGCGTGGCGTTGTGGAACGCGTTCTTGTCGAGCAGCAGC
>DATMRA010000069.1:0-5571 GCA_035566535.1 Candidatus Acidiferrales bacterium
GGCGCGGTGGCGCGGTTCGCTCCGCTCATGGAGTCGGTCGTCGACTTCGCAGCCGATGGCGGCCTGGTCTGGGGAATCTGCAACGGATTCCAGATCCTGTGTGAGGCGCACCTTCTCCCCGGTGCGCTGACGCGCAACAGCTCACTGCAGTTTCGCTGCCAACCCACGTGGCTGCGTGTGGAGAGTCCAGCCAGCGCATTCACCGCCGGCTCCAGCAGGGGTGATGTGCTGCAGATCCCGATCTCGCACGGCGAGGGACGCTATGTCGCGGACGATGCGACGCTGGCGGCGCTCGAGGACGAACAGCGCGTCGCATTCCGCTATGTGGCTCAGGACGGATCTCCTGTCGGAGCGGCGTCACCCAACGGGTCCATGCGCGACATCGCGGGCATCCTCAACGCGAATCGCAACGTTCTGGGGATGATGCCGCACCCCGAGCGCGCCTCCGAAGAGCTCCTGGGGTCCAGCGACGGCATGCGCCTCTTCCAATCCGTGGCGCGTTCGCTTGCGCGCGACGGCGCGGTGGCTGCCGCAGCACGATGACGGTGACGTCTGCCGAGCTGACAGAGCCGACCACCGCCCAGCTCGCCGAGGTCGCGCTCACGCGAAGCGAATACGACGCCGCCATCGCACAGCTCGGGCGCCGGCCTAACCACGTGGAGCTGGGCATCCTGGGCGCTCTTTGGAGCGAGCACTGCAGCTACAAGACGAGCAAGCCGCTGCTGCGCTCCCTGCCCACCCGCGGATCGCGCGTGCTCCAGGGCCCGGGTGAGAACGCCGGCGCGGTGGACATCGGCGAAGGAATGGCCTGCGTCTTCAAGATCGAGTCGCACAACCATCCCAGCGCCATCGAGCCATACCAGGGCGCCGCCACGGGCGTCGGCGGGATTCTGCGCGACATCTTCACCATGGGGGCACGGCCAATCGCGCTCCTCGACTCGCTGCGCTTCGGGCCGCTCGAAGAACCGCATCAGCAGCATCTGTTCGACGGGGTGGTCGCGGGAATCGGCGGCTACGGCAACTGCATCGGCATCCCGACAGTGGGTGGCGAGGTCTACTTCGACGCCGTCTATCGCGACAACTGCATCGTCAATGCGATGTGCGTGGGCGTGGTGCCGCACGCCAAGCTCACGCGTGCGCGGGCGCGCGGCCCTGGGAATGCCGTGCTCCTGGTGGGCGCCGATACCGGGCGCGACGGCATACACGGAGCGAGCTTCGCGAGCGTGCAATTCGACTCCTCCAGCCAGTCGCGCCGTCCCGCGGTGCAGGTGGGCAACCCGTTCCTCGAGAAGTGTCTGATGGAAGCGTGCCTCGAGCTCGCCGGTGATCCGCGCGTCATCGCGATGCAGGACCTCGGAGCTGCCGGCCTATGCGGCAGCGCGGCCGAGCTTGCGCATCGCGGCGGCGTGGGTATCGACGTTGATGTCTCAAGGGTCTCGCGCCGCGAACGTGGCATGACGCCGTACGAGGTGATGCTCAGCGAGTCACAGGAGCGGATGCTGGTGGTGGTCGCACCCGAGAATGTCGTCGGCGTGCAAGCGGTGTTCGAGCGCTGGGACCTGCACTCCGACGTGGTCGGCACGATCGTCACGCAACCGGCGTTTGTCGTTCGCGACGGTGACGAGGTCGTGTGCGAACTCCCGCTCGCGGTGCTGGTTGATGGAGCCCCTGAGCGCGGAGCGCCCGGTCCGCGACCGTCGCGATCGCCCCAACCCAATGACCCTGCAGCCTTGCCCGGGTGGTCGCCGGGCGAGACGCTCATCCGTCTCCTCGGCAGCCCCAATATCGGCAGCCGGAAGCCGATATTCCGTCGCTATGACCATCAGGTCGGTGATGGAACCGTCGTGCTCCCCGGCGGCGACGCGGCTGTGGTGCGCGTGCCGGGAAGCCGGCGCGGGCTCGCCATGTCGACCGACGGCAACGCCAGGTACACAGCTGCGGATGCGCGGCGCGGCGCGGCGATCGCCGTGTGCGAGGCGGCCCGCAACGTCGTCGCCACCGGTGCTGCACCGCTTGCCGTCACCAATTGCCTCAATTTCGGCAATCCGGAACATCCGGCGGTGTACTGGGACCTGCATGACGCCATCGCCGGCATTGCGGAGGCATGCGACGCGCTGGGGATTCCGGTCGTGAGCGGAAACGTCAGCCTGTACAACGAGAGCGAAGCGGGCCGCATCGACCCGACAGTCGTGATCGGGATGGTCGGTCTGCTCGATGACGTCGAGCGTCGCTGCACTGCGGGTTTTGCCGCGGATGGCGACCTCATCGCGCTGGTCGGACCTGTGGGCGACGGCATCGATTCCAGCGAGTTGGAGCACCTTGCGTTCGGAATGGACCGAACAGACAGTGCACCCGACCTCGACCTGGACCTCGAACGGCGCGTCCAGCGTTTTGTCCTGGAAGCAAATGCCGCGGGTTTGCTTCGGTCCGCCCATGACGTGGCAGATGGCGGCCTTGCTGTCGCCCTGACTGAGTGCTGCCTCTGGGGCGATCGCGGCGCCAGCGCAGAACTCGACGAATTGGCACATGAACGACCGGCGAGATCACGAGTGGCCGGTATACTGTTCGGAGAGAGCCAATCGCGGTTTCTCATCAGCCATCCCAGGGAGGCACTTGTGCAGCTGGAAGAGCTGGCAGGTCGTCATTCCGTTCCATTTCAAGCGCTTGGGTCTGTGGGGGGTCGCCGCATCATCATCGGCGGCGCCATCGATATCGCGCTGGATGCAGCCACGCGTGCGTACGAGGGAGCTCTCTCCGCCGGTGGCTGACGCACCCGACGATCCGATCCACGCGGACGATCACTTCCACGAGGAGTGCGGCATCTTCGGTGTCTTCCATCCGGGCGAAGACGTGGCCAACCTCACGTACTTCGGTCTGTACTCGCTGCAGCATCGCGGCCAGGAGTCGGCGGGCATCGCGGTGAGCAACGGGACCAGCATTCGCATGCGCAAGGAGATGGGGCTGGTTTCACAGGTGTTCGACCAGGAGGACATCGACGCGCTGAGCGGGCACATCGCCGTGGGGCATACCCGCTACAGCACCACCGGAAGCCCGCGCCTGCCGAATGCACAACCGATGCAGTTCGTGCATCCGGAGCTTGGCACTGTCGCGGTGGCGCACAACGGCAACCTCGTCAATGCACATCGGTTGCGCAACGAACTGGCGCAGGCCGGCGTTGCCTTCGAGACGACCAGCGACACGGAGGTCCTTGGCGCCCTGCTGGCGAGAACCAGCGGCGAGTCACTGGCTGAGGTGCTGAGCGCCGCGCTGCCACGCGCAGAGGGCGCGTACTGCCTGCTCTTCCTCACGCGCGACTCACTGGTGGCCGCACGCGACCCACTCGGAATCCGTCCACTCTGCCTGGGCCGCTTCGGTGACGTCGACGCTCCCGGCGGCAGCGGCTACGTGATCGCAAGCGAAACGTGCGCGCTGGATGTCATCGGCGCGACATTCGTCTGTGAGATCGAGCCTGGCGAGATCGTGACGGTCGACCGGCACGGGATGCGCAGCACCAAGATCCCGCACACTGCGACGCGCCGGGCCATGTGCTCCTTCGAATTCATCTATTTCGCCAGGCCGGACAGCGTCATGATGGGCAAGTCGCTGTACGAGTCACGGCGCTCGATGGGACGAGAACTGGCCCGTGAATCGCCCGCCGACGGTGACATCGTGATCACCCTGCCGGACAGCGGCACGCCGGCCGCCATCGGCTTCGCCGAGGAATCGGGTGTGCCCTTCGCAGAAGGCATGATCAAGTCGCGCTATATCACGCGTACGTTCATCCAGCCCACGCAGCGTCTCCGCGAATCGGGGATCCGGCTCAAGTTCAACCCGATGCGCCACGTGCTGGAGGGCAAACGCGTTGTGCTGGTGGACGACTCCATCGTCCGCGGCACCACGTCGCGGCGCATCATCGACGAGTTGCGCCGGGCCGGGGCGCGCGAGGTGCACATGCGCATCGCGTCGCCGCCGATCGCGTGGCCCTGCTTCATGGGCATCGACATCGCATCGCGCCGGGAGCTGATCGCTGCGGACAAGACTGAGGCTGAGATCGGTGCGATGCTTGGCGCCGATTCGCTCCGTTACCTGAGCATCGGCGGCCTGCGGCGGGCAATGGGCCAGCCGGACGGGGAAGGCTTCTGTTTCGCGTGTTTCACGGGCACCTATCCGGTGGCGGTGCCTGAGCATCTCGAAGCCGACAAGCTCGCCCTGGAGATCCCGGTCGGCGCTTCACGCTGATGGGCGACCTCCGCTATGCCGACGCCGGCGTCGACATCGATGAGGGCAACCGCGCCGTCTCGTTGATCCGGCGAGCGCTGGCGACCACGCACACGCAGCATGTGCTGGGTAGCGTGGGCGGCTTCAGCGGGCTCTTCTCCTTTGACAGCGCGCGCTTTCACGACGCGGTCCTGGCGTCGAGCACGGACTCGGTGGGCACGAAGGTGAAGATCGCGATCGCGACCGGTCGCCACCGGAACATCGGTGTCGACCTGGTGAACCACTGCGTCAACGACATCCTCTGCTGCGGCGCGTCGCCACTCTTCTTCCTCGACTACTTCGCCACCGGAAAGCTCGTCCCGGAGCTGCTTGCCGAGCTGGTCGACGGCATGTCAGCGGCGTGTCGCGACGCCGGGTGCGCCTTGATCGGTGGTGAAACGGCCGAGATGCCCGGCGTGTATGCGCTCGCCGACTACGACATTGCCGGGTTCATCGTCGGCGCGGTGGAGCGCGCGGACATCATCGACGGCAGCCGCGTCGCCGCCGGCGACGTCCTGCTCGGTTTTCCCAGCAGCGGCCTGCACACCAACGGCTATTCCCTGGTGCGCCACATCGCGGCCGACCGCGAGCTGGGCTGGCACGACGTGCTGCCTGGCACCGACGCGCCGCTCGCGGACCTGCTGCTGCAGCCGCATCGTTCCTACCTGGCAGCCGTCACCGAGCTGCGCAACCAGGTCGACGTGCGCGCCCTGGCGCACATCACGGGCGGTGGGCTCATCGACAACATCCCTCGTGTACTGCCGGCCGGTCTCGCCGCGGAGATAGACCGCGCAACGTGGACGGTGCCTCCGATCTTCCGGGCGCTGGAGCAGGCGGGCGGTATCCACCCGGAGGAGATGTGGCGGACGTTCAACATGGGAATCGGAATGGTGGCGATCGTCCCGCCAGAGGACGCGGCGCGCGCCACGCGCGCGGCGGGACTTCCCGTGCACCGCATCGGCAGAGTCGTGACCGCTGCGACTGCGGAGCTGGTTCAGCTTCAGTGACCGGTCGGGGCACGCGCCTGGGCGTGCTGGCCTCGGGGGCGGGAACCAATCTCGAGGCGCTGCTGCGAGCATGCAATGCAGACGACTTCCCAGCGCAGGTGGTGGTCGTGGTGAGCAACCGTCGCACCGCGCGGGCCCTGGACGTCGCCCGCGCCGCCGGCATCCGCGCCGAGGCGGCGCCGCAGAGCGCCTTCGGCAACGACCCTGTGATGCGCGATCGCGCGGTCATCGCGCTCCTGCGCGACGCTCAGGTGGATCTGGTGGTCTGCGCCGGATACGACCGCATCCTCAGCGACGAGTTCCTCAG
>DATMRA010000070.1:0-12947 GCA_035566535.1 Candidatus Acidiferrales bacterium
GAATTCGGGGCATTGGGGTCATCGCTCCGCTCACGCGACCATGCTAGAGATCACCGGAAAACCTCAGGTCAGCGGGCCGATCCGGTAGCGCTCTTCCAACTCCGCGACCCGAGCGATGTTGGCTGCCTCCTCAGGGTCGACGTCGCCGGTGTCGAGCCAAACGTCGACGATGGCCCGCGCAGCGGACGCATCCGTGGTGGAGAGCCCGAGAGCGAGGACATTGGCGTCATTCCACCGGCGCGCACCTCGCGCCGTTTCAGGATCGCCGCAGAGGGCAGCACGCACGCCGGGGATCTTGTTGGCGGCGATGCTCACCCCGGTTCCCGTCCAGCAGAGCAACACGGCCGTCTCCACAGCGCCCTGCGCCACGAGACGTCCGACCGCCTCAGCCACATCCGGCCAGGGGGTGTCCGGGCCGTCGACTGCACCGCAGTGCACCACCTCGACGCCGCGGGCGTTCAGGTGGGCCGCCACGGCGTCTGCGGTCTCATGGCGCATGTCACTACCGACTGCGACGCGGCGCCGGGACGGGCTCATGCGGTCGATCGTACGGCGCGCGGCCGTGCCATCCTCATCGCGTGGATACGGCACTTCTCAAGAGCGAGCTCATCGCAGAGGCTTCGCGGCTGGGTTTCGCTGCTGCCGGGGTCACATCCGTGCGGCCGTTCGGGCAGGCACGGATACGCGCTTTGCGGGCGATTACTGACGGCCGGATGGATGGAATGCCGTGGTACTCGCGCGATCGTGTCGAGGCAGCGTCCGATCTCCGAAAGAAACACCCCTGGGCCCGCTCCGTCCTCGCGCTGGCATGGGCATACAGCCCGGCTCTCACACCACGCGGGCCGGCGCCGGAGGCTGCGGCCCCACCCGGACGCCCGCGCGGACGCATCTCCGCATACGCATGCATCGAGGTGGAGGGCCGGGCGGTCGACTATCACTCCATGCTGGCGTCCCGCTGCGACGACCTCATCGCGTGGCTGCGCGGACGCGATCCGGGGCTGCAGGCCAAGAGATTTGTCGACCACGGCTGGGCGATGGACCGCCCGGTGGCTGAACGCGCCGGGGTCGGCTTCGCCGGCAAGCACGCATCGCTCATCACGCGCGAGGCCGGGTCCTACGTGCTCCTCGCCGAGGTGCTGCTCTCCATTCCGCTGGCTGCGGACGTGCCCTCAAGCCGCGGCTGTGGAACCTGCCGCGCGTGTCTCCCCGCATGCCCCACGGGCGCCATCACCGCGCCCGGCGTCATCGATTCGCGGCGCTGCATCTCGTACCTGACGATCGAACACCGCGGCCCGATACCCCTCCCGTTGCGCCCGCTGATGGGCACCTGGGCGTTCGGCTGCGACCTGTGCCAGGAGGCGTGTCCGATCAACGAGCGTCTTGCTCCCACCGCTCGCGACGCCGGCGCAGCGTCGACTGCGCACGGCCCTGTGCCGTTCCCCGACCTGGTCGAGTGCCTCGAGCTGTCCGAAGCCGAGTTCGCCACGCGCTTCCGCGGCACCGCCGTGTGGCGCACCGGCCGCGCGGGACTGGCGCGCAACTGCGCCATCGCACTCGGGAACGCAGGAGACAGTGTGGCGCTCGCAGCGCTGCGGCGAGCACGCGAGAGCGACCCCGACGCGGTGGTGCGCGAATCCGCTGCGTGGGCTATCGCACGCCTGCAGACATCGAGGTCTTGAGGAGGAAGACACAGGTCGCTGAGGACCCCGCGGGCGACGCCGTTGGCGTCGCAAGCCGCTATGTACTCGCCGGCGGGCCAGCCGGCTGCGCATGGTCCTTACGCGACCTGTGCCTCCCTCCTCTGACCTAGCGTGTCAGGGGATCGACCGGACTCAGCGGAAGAGCAGCATCGCCGCGCCGGCGCCGATCACGAGCGGCGTGCCGACGCATGCTGCGATGAGCGGCACGCTGTCGCTCTCGCGCGGCCACCATGCGGGTGGCAGTACGCGGCCAATCGGCACGCGGGCGCGCCGCATGCGGGCCGGACCATCGAGTGCCGCAGCGCCAGCGATCGATGCCAAGGCGACGAGCAGTGCAGCGGACGCGACAGTCGTCGCGGCGTGCATGCCGCCGGTGCGATAGAGCCACGCTGCGACAACAAATGTGAGCAGTCCAAGGAAGACGCCGCACAGAGTTGCGACGAAGGGCGCCGGCCCCGACACGCGCCGGAATCCTGGGGCTCGCATGATCGCGGTTGAGCGTACCACCGCCGCCAGGGTGGGATGGGAAAGAATGTGACGAAACGACAACGGACGCCCTGAGTCCTTGACGTCCCAATTGAGGATGCCTACGCTGCGGACGTCGCCTCCGGCGGCACGGTTCCACCGTTCCCTCCACGTCACGCCACAAAGGAACCCTTGATGCCAACTCGCACCCGCCTTGCCGCCGCGCTCGGGGCCACCGCGGTCGCTGCTCTTCCCGCCACTGTCGTCGCGTCCACGTACGTGGTTCGCCCCGGGGACACGCTCGGCGACATAGCCATCCGCCACGGAACAACCGTCAGCGCGCTGGCCGAGGCGAACGAGATATCCGCCGAGACCCTGCGTGCCGGGCAGATGCTGCAGATACCGGACGCGCGGGTTGGTCTTCCTGCGTACACGCACGGCAGCGTCGACGTCGAGGCCTATCGCGTGCATTCGGGCGAAGGCGTGTTCGAGGTTGCCAGGCGCTTTGGGGTCGATGCGACCGCCCTCGCGAGGACCAATGGAATCGGGGTGAACGCCCTGCTGGCCGACGGCACCGAGCTGCAGATTCCCGGACGCCTTGCGCGGATGAACGCACTGCTCACATTCGTGGCCGGCGAGGTAACCGTCGAACCCCGCTTGGTCCGGGCAGTTGCGTGGGTGGAGTCGGGCTGGCGCCAGGACGCGGTGTCAGCGACCGGCGCGGTCGGTGTCATGCAGCTCGAGCCGTTCACCGGCGACTGGGTGTCGCGCCACCTGGCTCAGCGGCGTCTGGACATCTGGGTCGCTCAGGACAATGTCTTGGCGGGCAGCCTGCTGTTGCAGCACCTCGCCTCGAGCCATGGCGGGGACCTGTCCGCCACGCTCGCCGGCTACTACCAGGGCGACGCGAGCGTCGCGACGCACGGTTTGTACGACGACACCCACCGCTATCAGGAGCGGGTCAGCTCCCTGATGGCCGTGGAGGCTTGAGCGGCCGGATTTCCACAGGTTGTCCACATGAATAACAGCCCTACACAGGTGTTTACAGGAGAGCGCTCAGCTTCGTCCGGCGTCCAGGGGTAGCGAGAGGCAGCGGACACCTCCGCCGGCCTTCATGAACTCGCTCATGGGCAGGGCGATGATGGTGAAACCGGCCTCGGCCAGCGGTTCCTCGAGTTTGCACGCAGCCAGCGATGAGATCACGCGGTCGCCCACCGGCATCGCGTTGCACGCGAAACCTGCCGCGACGTCGAGCGATACCTGAATCACACGGGGCACCAGCTGCTGGATCACCGCTGCCGAGTCCGGCGAGAACGCGTCGGGAGCAAACAGAGCCGTCCTTTCGTCGATCGGGCAGAAGCACGTGTCGAGGTGGTAGAAGCGCGGGTCGACCAACTCGAGGGAGACGGCCTCCACCCCCAGGATCTCGGCGACTGGGGCGTGAGCCGCCTTATCGGTCCGGAAGCCCGACGCGATAAACAACCGGTCGCCGACGAACAGCGCGTCCCCGGCGCCTTCGAACGACACTGAACGTGGTAGTTCGTGAACATCGAAGTCGAGTGCCTCGAGGGCTGCGCGCCAGTAGCCTTCCTCCCCCTGCCGCTGGGGATGGTGGAAGTTGCTCAGCACCGCTTTGCCGTCCCAGAGAACCGCCGCGTTCGCGCTGAACACCATGTCGGGCAAGCCCTTGTGCGGCTCGGTGAAGGCCAGCTCGACACCCAACGACTCGTACGTTCGCTTCAGCGCCTCCCACTGCTCCGCAGCACGGGGATGGTCGACACTGACCTGCACGTGCATCCAGGGGTTGATCTCGTACTCGATCCCGAAGTAGTCGGGACGACACATGAGGATGGCCATGACGGTCACCCCTCCGCCGCTGCAGGCCGATCGCGCCTATGCGGGGAACTCCTGCTCGCGGTGCTGCGCATGATCGCACACGCCCGACGGCTTCAAACGCGCGAGGCAGATCTTTTGGTCGCGCTCAACCGCGCAGGCGCGGCAGGAGGACCGTGTCATCCATCGGGAGTGGCATGAGCACCGTGGGCAGGAAAGCGCTGCCTCGCTCGTCGCGTGGGGGAGGCAACGGTTCGCGCCGCAGGCACCAAGCCGGGTCGACGTCGTCCCGGACCGCGATCAAGACCGGCTCGCGGAGGACGCCGCGCGCGTCCCGGCCGGAGTGGGCCACGGTCGCGCAGAGCAACGGTCGGAGCCACACCGTGTTGATGCTCTCAGCGGCAACATCCACCACAGGTGAGTCACTGCGAAGCTCTCTGAGCCGCCGGCGAAGCCACCCGTCTGCCATGGCGTCGCGAGGACCGTCAACCCGTCCTGCATAGACGAGGCGGCCCGCGACCTGTTCCGCCAGCACCAGGCGGCCGGCCGGAGAGTGACGGGTCTGCTCAACCCCGGCGATGACGCAGGTCACGCGAGGCACCAGCTCGATCCGCAGCCGGTCCGGTGAAGCCACGCCCGGTCGATATGGCGCTCCGGCCCGCCGCGCCAGGAGACCCGCCAAGCCCCGAGCCTGCGCCGCTTCGGCAAGCGCCCTGCCGCGGCCGGCCACATGGTCAGGGACCTGGATGGTGCTTCCACTCTCAACGAGGCCGCCAAGCGTTTCAAGGCGGCGGTCGAGCGGCCAGCCCATCGTGGTGGCGCCGTCCAGGTGAAGCAGGTCGGTTGCCAGAAAAACCGCTGGCAGGGTGGCTCCGGGCGTGTCCTCCGCAGCCGCCCTCAGGCAGAGGGAAGGCAGGTCCGGCTTTCCCGTCGGGTCGAGCACCGCGACGACACCATCCAGAACAGCAGGACGGCGCAGCAACTCCCCACCCGCCCGGGCGACGTCAGAGAATCTCTCGGTCAGATCAGCCAGCGTGGCCGCCTGGATGCGCACGGAGCCGCCGGTCGCGAGGAAGAGCAATGCCCGGCAGCCCTCCCACTCGACGCTGAAGCGCCAGTCGGGCGAATCGAACGCCTCATAGCACGGGATGGCCTCCTCGGGTCTGATGCGTCCGGGGAACGGAGACGGGGCCGGCAGCTGGAAGAGAAGCGGTTCTCCGGGGAGCGGCGATCCCGGTCGCCGCGCGCTCGCCCCTGAGGCCACGCGGCCCGACACCCTCTACGACGCCTTGCGTCGCCTGGCCGGCTCAGCCGTGTCCGAGCTCTCGCGCTTCCGTCCGGACGGTTCGGAGCGTGCGGCGCTTGCGGTTCCCTCGCGCTTGCTCGACTGCGCGGCCTCGACCGACGCTTTCAGCGCGGCCATCAGGTCCGTGACCTTCGCGGGCTCGGGCGTCGCCGGCCGCTCCAGCGGGGTGTTGGCCAGCTTGGCCTCGACGACCTTGAGCAGCGCTTCGCGGTACTGGTCGCTATAGCGCTCCGGCTCGAAGTGGGCGCTCAGGTTCTCGACCAGCATCACCGCCATGTCGAGCTCCTGCGTGCGGATCTCTGCGCCGTCCTGCGGGATCGAGAGCTCGGCAGCACTGCGGATTTCATCCGGCCAGTGCAACGTATTCATCAGGAGGCCGTTTTCGTGCAGCGCCAGGCGGCACAGATGCTCGCGGTCGCGCAGCGCGATCTTGCCGATCGCCACCTTGCCGGTCTTCTCGAGCGCTGCGCGCAACAGCGCATATGGCTTGGTCCCAACCGGCTCAGGCTCGAGGTAATACGCCGACTTGAGGTACACGCCCGCCTCGATCTCCTGGTCCGCGCAGAACTCGACGATGTCGATCGAGTGCGTCGTGTTCAGCGGCAGGTTGTCCAGGTCCTTGTCTTCGATGACGACGTACTCGTCCTTGCCGACCTCGTAGCCGCGCACCACGTCGTTCCAGCCGACCTCCTTGTCCTCGACCGTGCACCACCGCTTGTTCTTGATGGGGGTCAGATCGTTGGGGCAGAGCAGGCGAAACGAGACGCTCTTCGATTCGGTCGCAAGATACAGACGCACGGGAATGGCCACCATGCCGAAGCTGATGGCCCCGCGCCACATGGAACGAGGCATGGTCTCTCGAGTATAGAGGCGGGATCGGAGAGTGACCGATGCGCGGCGTTCGTCGCCGCTCGAACGCGTCAGGCGGCGGCGAGCAGCCGGTCGTACGCGGCCTTCAACTCCGGGTAGCGCAGGAAGATGATGTGGGCATATTCCTGCGTCAGCGGCTTGGGCTTCCGACGCAGGTGGAGCCCCACCTCCTGAGGAGCGTGGTTGGCCTTGCGCCAGTTGCATCGCTTGCAGGCGATCACGACGTTCTCCCAGCGGTCGGCGGCGCCTCCGCGGGAGACGGGCATCACGTGGTCGACGGTGAGCTCGGCCGCGGAGCCGACGTAGCCGCAGTACTGGCACGTGTGGTCGTCGCGCAGCAGCAGGTTCCGACGGTTCGGGCGCAGCAACCGGCGCGGGACGTGGATGGTGCGCAGCAACCGGACGATGACCACGCCGTCGGGCAACCGGCGACCCGCGAGCGCCTCTGCGGCAGCATGTTCGGCGGCAGCGTCGAGAAACGCGACCCGCTCCTTGGTGAGCAGCACGATCAGCCGGCGATGGCTGATCACGTTCAGGGGCTGCAGTGAGGCATTCAGGAGCAGGACTGCCATGGTCGAAATGATATTTGCAATCCGGTGTGTTCAGCCGGCCGGCAGGTCCTGATCTCCGGCGAGCACCGGCAGGAACAGGTCGCCAACCTCGGCGACGCGCGCGCCGATCGTCTGAATGTTCCAGCGGTCGGGGCGCAAATCCGGGTCGTCCAGCTCGTCCCACGTGATCGGCGTCGACACCGGGGCCGTGGGCGCCGGCCGGAGCGAGTACGGAGCCGCCAGCGTCTTGTTGATGATGTTCTGCGTGTAGTCGATGCGGATCTTGCCCGCGCGGTGCGCCACCGACCACTGCCATGTGATCAGGTCGGGCATCACCTGGCCGATGGACCTGCCGACGTCCTCGACCCAACGACGCACGACGTCGTAGCTGGGGCCGCGGCGGATGGGAACATAGATCTGCAGCCCGGTCTGACCGCTGGTCTTGACGACCCCATGCAGCGTGAAGTGATCCAGCGCGGCCTTGACGAGCTTGGCGATGTCGATGACGTCCTTGAACGTGGCCGGCTCGAACGGATCCAGGTCGAACACCGCCCAATCGGGGAGATCCGGTGCATCGATAGGCGAGTGCCATGGATGCAGATCGATGACGCCGGCGTTGGCGACCCACGCGAGCGTTGCCACCTCATTGACCACGATGTACGTCTTCGTCTTCTCACCGTGGTACGTCCAGGAGTCCATCCAATCCGGCGCGTAGGCCGGCTTATCCTTGCGCCAGAACGATTTGCCGGCGATGCCATCGGGAAACACCTGCATCGACAGCGGCCTGCCGCGCAAATACGGCAACAGGTACGGGGCCATGCGCACGTAGTACTCGATCATGTCGCGCTTGGTGATGCCGTCTGCAGGCCACAGGACTTTGTCAAGATTCGTCAGCGCCAGCCTGCGACCCGCGATGTCCCACTTGTCGTTCGCGCGTAGGCGCTTGAGCGCCTGCAGCGCCTCGTCGACGCCGTCATCGCGTCCGGGGCGCGGGTCCTGCCGCCGCGGGGACCCCTCCCCGTCGGCCGCCCGGGTCCTGCCTACCCGTGATCGCGAACGCGAGCGGGCCTGCGAGGCGCCCGGGCCGCCGCCGGCGCTGCCCCCCGCGGCGTCACCCGCACCATGGACGTCGGGAACGTTGCCGATAACAGCTTCCGTCGACTCTTCCTGCTCGCGCACGCAGTCGGCCGGCGTCAGATCAGGTCGCAAGCGGATAAACGCCGGGTGTCGCAAGATGCCTGCAGACGTCCAACCTGCGTAGCGCACCTCGCACACGAGCTCGGGACGCACCCAGGTCGCGGGCTCGGTGGTCCGCGGCGGAACACGCAGCGGGCTGGTATCGACGCGGCGCTTGGACAGCTCTGCGAGCAGCATGCGCAGCGTCTTGTCGTCGAAGCCGGTTCCGACCTGGCCGCAATGCACGAGACCATCGGCCTCCTGCACGGCGAGGATGAGCGCGCCCAGATGTTCCTTTCGACGTCCCTGTCCCGCTGTGTAGCCCACGATGACGCACGACTGCGAGTGCCACGCTTTGATCTTCAGCCAGTCGTGGCTGCGCCGTCCCGGCTGGTACACCGAGTCCGCTCGCTTCGCGACCATCCCCTCCGCGCCGTTGCGCTGAACCTGGCGGAAGAACTCCTCGCCCTCGGTCTCGATGTGGTCGGCGAAGAGCACTCCGCGCGACGTTGTCAGCACGTCCCGCAGCGTCTTCTTGCGAATGCGCAACGCGGTCTGCATGATGTCGCGGCCGTCGAGCTCCACGATGTCGAAGGCTGCGAAT
This sequence comes from Candidatus Acidiferrales bacterium, assembly GCA_035566535.1. Taxonomy (GTDB): domain Bacteria; phylum Chloroflexota; class Dormibacteria; order Aeolococcales; family Aeolococcaceae; genus JAFARE01. The sequence goes on from DATMRA010000070.1 coordinate 8,506, forward strand.
GCAACCGGGGTTTCCCGCGCTCCGCGCTCGATGTCCGCGCTGCGCGACAGGTTGATGCGAGACTGCAGCCGTTCGAACGACGTGCGCCCGCGGTCGTCGAACACGACGATCTCGCCATCGATGACAGCGTCGCGAGCGCGCACCGCCGCGGCGATCGACTGCAACTCCGGATACCGCGCGGTCTCGTCGCGCCCGCTGCGTCCGACGATCCGCGCCGCGCTGCCGGCGATCGACACCATCGCGCGCACTCCGTCGTACTTCAACTCATAAAACCATCCCGCGGCGGAGAACGGACGGTCGACGGGCGTCGCCAGCATGGGTTTCGGGGCGGTCGGGAGCGCGGGAGCCTCGCGCGGGGCCGGGCGCCCGCGTTGCGCCGCCTCTGCGCGCCGTCGCTCACGTGGATCACCACCCGCCTCGGCGGCGATCTGCGCCAGGCTGCGGCCGGTCTTGACGGAAACGTCGTGCTCGAGTGCCTCGTATCCTTCCACCGCCGCTTCGTCGCGTTTTTTGATGAGCAGCCAGTTCTTGTCTCCGTCGCTGCTGCCGCCATAGCGCCGCCCGCGTTCACCGATCTTCACCAGGGCGAATTCACCCGAAAGCTTCTGCCCGGACAGACGGAGCTTGATGTCGCCCTTGCGGAATGACGCGTCGAAGTCCTCCGCGCTCTCGCGAGTCCACTCGTATGTGCCGATGTCCCACAGCAGGACTACCCCCGCGCCGTAGCCAGACGGGATCGCGCCTTCGAAATCACCGTAGTCGACCGGGTGGTCCTCTACGTGGACAGCCAGTCGCCTGGCCTTCGGATCAAGGCTTGGTCCCCGTGGTATTGCCCAGGAGAGCAGCACTCCGTTGTGCTCGAGTCGGAAGTCGAAGTGCATGCGCGTCGCCCGGTGCATCTGGACGCAGTAGCGGCGTCCGTGTGGCAGCGAATCCCAGTCCGTTCTGGGCCCCCCATCCTCCGGACGCGTATCCCCGCTGGGCTCCGGGGTCTGCGAAAAGTCGCGCTTGCGCCGGTATTCCTCGAGCGCCACAGCAGTGATCCTAACGGCATTGCTGGGGCAGCCAGATCGGGCGTCGACTGGGCGGTTGAAAAAGGCTCTGGACTGGTAGAATGAACTGTGCTTGGACCGGCCGATTTTGAGCCACATTTCGCTCACGAGAACGGCCTCTTGGTCCGCTGTCCATCCCCCATCAACGCACCACTCGGAGCCTCACGATAGAAGACACAACACGCCCTGACCCCAGCGCGCTCGGCGACACACCCGCGCCGGCGTCGCAGACTGCAACAGCCAGCCGTCGGGGACCAGGCCGCGGCGCCAAGGAAGCGTATTCAGCTGAGCAGATCCAGATCCTCGAGGGGCTGGACCCCGTGCGCAGGCGTCCGGGAATGTACATCGGATCAACCGATGTGCGCGGTCTCCACCACCTGGTCATCGAGATCGTCGACAACAGCATCGACGAAGCTCTCGCCGGCTATTGCGACACCATTCACGTCACGCTGCACGCTGACGACTCCGTGTCCGTGCTCGACAACGGCCGTGGCATCCCGGTGGAAATGCATCCGACCGCCAAGAAGTCAGCGCTCGAGGTGGTCCTGACCACGCTGCACGCCGGCGGCAAATTCGGGGGCGGTGGATACAAAGTCTCGGGCGGTCTGCACGGGGTCGGGCTATCGGTGGTGAACGCGCTCAGCGAGCGCCTCCTCGTCGAGGTGTACCGAGACGGCGAGACGTACCGCCAGGAGTACGTCCGGGGCGCCCCCACGGGACCCGTGGCGGTGGTCGGGAAGAGCGACAAACGCGGCACCTACATCCGCTTCTGGCCGGACCCGCAGATCTTTCCCGAGATCCTCTTCGCCTGGGAGACCGTGGCCACGACGCTGCGCAGCTACGCGTTCCTCAACAAGGCGGTGACGATCCAGCTCAGCGACGAGCGTCGCGACCTCACGTACACGTTCCATTTCGAGGGCGGCATCCAGGCCTTCGTCCGATACCTCAATGCCAATCGCAATGCGGTGAACGCTCGGCCGATGTACGTGGAGCGCGAGATCGAGGGGAACGTCGTGGAAATCGCGCTGCAGTATCAGAACACAGCGTTCACAGAGCACGTGCTGGCCTTCGCCAACAACGTTCACACCGAGGAAGGCGGCTCACACGTCACGGGCTTCCGCAGCGCCCTGACGGCGACACTGAACAAGTACGCGCGCAAAGCGGGTCTGCTCAAAGAGCAGGATGCCAACCTCACCGGTGATGACGTTCGAGACGGGCTCACCGCCGTCATCAGCGTGAAGTTGCGTGAGCCGCAGTTCGAGGGCCAGACCAAGACCAAGTTGGGCAACAGCGAGGTCGCAGGGCAGGTGTCCGCAGTGCTTAGCGACGCTCTGATGCAGTACCTGGAGGAGAACCCCGGCGACGGCAAGCGCATCATCGACCAGTCGCTGACCGCAGCTCGCGCTCGCCAGGCGGCCGCCAAGGCACGCGACATGGTGCAGCGCAAGTCGTTGCTCGAGTCGGCGACGCTTCCCGGCAAATTGGTTGACTGCAGCGAGCGCGACCCAGCCCAGTGCGAGATCTTCATCGTTGAGGGTCTGTCGGCAGGAGGCACCGCTAAGGAAGCTCGTGAGCGGAAGAACCAAGCGATCCTGCCGTTGCGCGGCAAGATCCTCAACGTCGAAAAGGCCCGTGCCGACAAGATCCTCGGCAACGAGCAGATCAAGGACCTGATCATGGCGCTCGGAGGTGGCTTCGGCGACACCTTCAGCGTCGACAAGCTTCGGTATCACCGCATCGTGCTCATGGCCGACGCCGACGTCGACGGCTCGCACATCCGGACGCTGCTCCTCACGTTCTTCTGGCGCCACCTGCGGCCACTGGTCGACAGCGGATACCTGTACCTTGCCCAGCCTCCCCTCTACAAGCTCGAGAAGGGCAAAGGGAAGGCCAAGCAGACCGAGTACGCGTTCAGCGATGACGAGCGCGACAGCAAGGTCAAAGGGCTGGGCAGAGACGTCGAGGTGTCGCGCTACAAAGGCCTCGGCGAGATGCAGGCCGAGGAGCTGTGGAACACCACCATGGACCCGGAGCGGAGGGTGCTCCTCCAGGTGGGCGTCGAAGACGCGCTCAAAGCCGATGACATCTTCGACCGCTTGATGGGCTCGGACGTGGAGCCGCGCAAGCGTTTCATCCAGACGCACGCGAAGAGCGTGCGCAACCTCGACATCTGATGACTGCGGCCCAGCTCCCGATCGCGCTGGACGCGATGGGCGGCGACAACGCACCGGGCGAGATCGTCCGAGGCGCGGTGCGCGCCGTACGTGAAACCGGCGTCGCGATTCTCCTCGTCGGCCGGCGCGAGGTCATCGAGCCGGCGCTGCAGGGCGCGGTCGGCGCATCGGGCGACGACCGGCTGCGTATCGTCGACGCGCGCGACGTTATCGCGATGGATGAGCACCCGGCGAATGCGGTTCGCGCAAAGCGTGACGCGTCGATAGTGCGGACGTGCGCATTGGTGGCGGAGGGGAAGGCCGCGGCTGCGGTGAGCGCAGGGAACAGCGGCGCGATGCTCGCGGCGGCCCTCTTCACCGTGAAGCGGATTCCGGGCGTGGCTCGCCCGGCCATCGGCACCACCTTCCCAAGCGCCCACGGCCAGACCTTCGTGCTCGATGTCGGCGCCAACACGGACTGCAAACCCGAATGGCTGGCGCAGTTCGCGCTGATGGGCGACGTGTACGCGAGGACGATGCAGGACGTGACCGAGCCACGCATCGCCCTGCTCAGCAATGGCGAAGAGGCCGAAAAGGGCTCCGAGCTGGTGCAAGCAGCGCATCGACTCATCGCCCAACTCCCGATCCGGTTCGTCGGCAACATCGAAGGCAAGGACATCTTCACCGGTGCGGCCGATGTCGTCGTGACCGACGGCTTCACCGGCAATATCGCGCTCAAGACTGCCGAGGGGGTGGGCGAGTTTCTCTTTGCGTCGATCAGCGCCCAGGCGCGGTCCAGCTTCACCGGCAAGATCGGCGGCGCTTTGCTGAAGCCCAAGCTGCGCCCGCTCCGAGACCGCGCCGACTATCGCAAGACGGGAGGCGCACTGCTGCTCGGCGTCGCTGGTGAGGTGGTGATCGCGCACGGCCGTTCCGACGCCGAGGCCATCGTGAACGCAATAGCAGTCGCCGACCGGGCCGCGCGCAACGAGGTGAGCGGCGCGATCGCGACATCGATCACGCCGCATGGCGCCGAAGTCAATGACGTGGTGAGTATCTGATGGCAGTGTTCGAACCCGGCCGCATCCATCCCATCGAGCTCGAGCAGGAAATGCGCGCGTCCTACATGGACTACGCGATGAGCGTGATCATCAGCCGCGCGCTGCCTGACGTGCGCGACGGCTTGAAACCCGCGCAGCGACGCATCCTCTGGGCGATGCTGGACACCGGCATGACC
>DATMRA010000071.1:0-7909 GCA_035566535.1 Candidatus Acidiferrales bacterium
GATGGCGGCGCTCCGTACATGACAGATCTCGCGTCGATGGCATCGAGATGCGGCCGAAGGTCGGGCAGCAGTGCGGGGTCGGGATTGCCGCCGGCAAGGTCACGGATGCCGGGCGCGAACTGCGGCCGTCCCCGTGGCTGCAGAGGACCCCGCGGGACGACTGTGGTACCCAACCGGCCCGCCGCCGTGATCAGCCCCCGCAGCCGTAGCTCGCGGTACGCGGAGGCGACGGTTGCGGCACTGACCCCAAGCCTGATGGCCAGCGACCGGACAGGAGGCAGCTGGCTCCCTGACGCTATCGCTCCGTCGCGTATACCGCGCTCGACGCTGGACGCGATCTCCGTGGCTCGCCGCCCCGCAATGTGGTATCGTGTTGTTACGTTCACGTCTTTGTAGCATAACAAAAGTGACGGAATCCGTGTCCAGCAATCGCCCCTCGCCACGCAGCATCGCGCTGGCGTTCGCGGCGGTCTATCTCATCTGGGGATCGACGTACCTCGGCATCCGCATCGCGATTGAATCGATGCCGCCCATGCTCATGTCGGCGGTGCGGTTCACCATCGCCGGGTTGATTCTCCTGGCGGTGACGCGCTTTCGCGGGACGCACAAGGAGCGGCTCACCGCCCGGCAGTGGCGCGACGCGGTCGTCATCGGTGGCTGCCTGCTGCTTGGTGGCAACGGAATCGTGTCCTGGGGCGAGCAGTACGTCGGCAGCGGGTACATGGCGCTCATCGTGGCGACGGTCCCTCTGTGGATGGCGCTGCTCGCGCCACTCTTCGGAGGCCGGCGGGTCGGGATAATCTCGGCCGTCGGCGTCGGGGTAGGCCTGGCCGGGGTCGGGCTACTGGTCCACCCGGGTGCGGCTGCGATGAGCTGGCAGAGCGTGGCCGTTCTCGGTTCTCCCCTGCTGTGGTCGATCGGCTCCCTGTACGCCCAACGCGCCGCCATGCCGCGCAACGCGCTCACTGCGACGGGGATGGAGATGGTCGCCGGCGGGGCGCTACTGGGCATCGTCGGCCTGGCGGCAGGCGAGCTCGGGCGGGTCCACCCGGGCAGCATCACCGGTTCGTCGTGGATCGCCTTCGTCTACCTGATCCTCTTCGGCTCGCTGGTCGGCTACACCTCGTACATCTGGCTGCTCGGGAAGGTGTCCGGGACAGCTGTCTCGACGTACGCGTACGTGAACCCGCTGGTCGCGGTGGCGCTGGGGGCGATCGTCCTGGGTGAGTCGATCTCACCGGTCACGCTCGGGGCCGGGGCGATGATCGTGTTTGCCGTCGCCCTGATCCTGAGCGGGAGAATGCTGGCGCGGCGACGCCCGGACAGACCGGCTGCGAGCACCATTCGCGACGTGGCCTGAACTCCTGCCTCGACGAGGCGGGACAATGCATCGGTGAAGGACGAGGTGAGCGTACGTCCACGGGCGGAGTCGGTCCCGCCGCGTGTGGGTATCGGCTGGAAGGACGTGCTCTGCGTCGGCCCGATCATCGCCAACTCCATCTACTACTGGGTCGGCGTGCCGCTGCAGGCGATCCTCATCGGGAGCCATCCGTTGCTGCTCAGCGCGTTGCGCGGGAGCATCCCGGCGTTGGTGACCACGGGCGCATTCGCCCGCGTCGGGCGCCTGGCGTTGATACTCGCGCTCATTGCGCCCGTGCCCATCCTGATGATCACGGATCCCTTCTACTTCTGGGCCGGGCGGCGCTACGGCAAGGGGTTGCTCCATTACCTGGAGCACAACGATCCTCGCTGGCACAGGCGCGTCGCCCGCGGGGAGCGCTTCTTCAAGCGCTTCGGCGTATGGGCGGTCGTGATGGCGCCCGTGTTGCCGGTGCCGTCACTGCTGTTCTACATGGCAGCAGGCGAGGCCGGGATGCCCTTGTTCGTGTTCCTGCTCGCGGATCTCGCCGGCACGCTGCTGTACATCGGCGCCATCGTCGCCGCCGGATTTCTCGTCGGCCAGCCCGCGGTGACTGCCGCGCAAGCCATCAGCAACTACGCGCTGTGGGTGATCATCGGCTTCGTGATCCTGACGGTGGCCTGGTCCGTGTGGTCGAGTTCGCGCAACACGCAGCATCCGCGGCCGCCGCTCCCACGCGCGTGATGGCTATGTGATCTCCGCGCGCTGCGCGTACGCGGCACGCTGATACGCACCGCTTTCCATGACCGCAACGATTCGCTCCGCCGCGTCCCATACGTCGACATATCGCAGGTAGAGCGGGGGAAAACCGAACCTGCACACATCGGGGTCACGGAAGTCGCCGATGACGCCATCGTCGATGAGCGCGCGCACCACTCCATATCCGTCGGCATGGCGCAGCGACACCTGCGCGCCTCGTCGCGCGGGCTCGCGCGGGGTGGCGAGCTCGAAGCCGAAACGTTGCAGCTTGGCGTCCGCCAGCCGTATGAACAGCTCGGTGAGCGCGCCCGCCTTGTCGCCCAACGCGCGCGCGTCGGCCTCGAGCAGAATGTCGATCGCCACCTCCAGTGCCGCGATGGCGATCACGGGTGGTGAGCCGGTCATCCACGATCGGATTCCGGGGGCGGCGCGGTACTCCTCTTCGAAGGTGAACGGGCTGGCATGGCCCAGCCATCCGGCGATCGGGTTGGTCAGCTCGGCTTGCAGCCCGCGGGCCACGAACAGATACGCCGGCGCGCCCGGTCCGCCGTTGAGGTACTTATAGCCGCATCCCGTCGCGAGGTCGGCACCGGCTGCGGTCAGGTCGACAGGTATCGCGCCGGCGGAGTGCGAAAGATCCCAGAGGCTCAGCGCACCCGCGCTCCGCGCGGCATCGCTAAGCGCGCGCATGTCGTGCCTCTCACCGGTGCGGAAATCGACGTGCGTCAGGAGCAGCACCGCCACCTGGTCGTCGAGCGCAGCTGTCAGCTCGTGACGTGCCACTCGCTGCACGCGCACTCGTCCGTCGAAGAGCCGGGCGATGCTGCCGGCGATGTACAGATCCGTCGGAAAGTTCGTGTGTTCGGTGAGAATCACCGGACGGTGAGGGCGCGCCTGCAGCACCCCCGCGCCCAGCTTGAACAGGTCGATCGAGGTGCTGTCAGTGACGAGCACCTCGTCGTCGGCTGCGCCGATAAGGCGCGCGATCTTCGCGCCTACTCGCCGTGGCGAATGCATCCATTCGGCGTCGGTCCAGCTGCGCACCAACCCCTTGCCCCACTCGGTCCCGATGAGCCGGGCCACGCGCGCCGCCGTATCCCTCGGCAGGCGACCGAGGGAATTGCCGTCGAGATAGATGATGCCGTCGTCGACGTCGAACCGCCGGCGAAGGTTCGCGAGCGGGTCCGCACGGTCGAACTCCTCGCAGCACGCGCGATCGATGACGTCAGGAAAGGTGAGGGTCACAGACGGGTGCGCAGCTCCCACAACTCGGGGAAGAAGCGCTGGTCGATTGTGCGGCGAAGGTACTCGACTCCGCGGCTGCCGCCTGTACCGGGCCGCGCGCCGATTTCCCGTGCGGCCATCAATGTGTGGTGAAACCGCCAGCGCGCCAGGGCTTCGTCATGGTCGATATAGAGCTCGCAGAGTTCGTGCAGCAGCGCACGTTCGGGGGTGGCATGATCCCTGTACAGCGTCGCGATCGCCTGCACGCGGCGCTCCTTCTCCGCCACCGCGGCGCCGTCGACTGCGTCGACGCCCCGTTCGCGGAGACAGCTGCACAGCGCTTCGTAGAGCGTGGGCGTGCCCATTCGCCGGTGCAGGTCGTCGCGATCGCGCTGCGACATGATGGACTCGTCGAATCGCGAAGCGTCGCGCAACCCGCCGAGGTATTCGATGGCGCGAAACTGGCCCGACTGGAACCCGGATGCCGGCGCCAGCGGATCTCGAAACTCGAGAAAACCGTCAGGGCTCATCGTCTCCAGAACGTGAAGCTGCGCGATGAGCAGCTCGTCGATGGACACGGTACGCCGCATCGACGCGACGGCAGAATGGGGCCGATTGGCGGACAGCTCCGCCACGGTGTGATCGAGCTCGTGAAGAATCAGCTTGAACCAGAGCTCATATACCTGATGAATCACGATGAACAGCATCTCGTCGTGCGCCCCGTCGGTCAGTGGGTGTTGCAGGTCGAGCAGGTCGTCGATCCGCAGGTAGGTGCTGTAGTCCGTCGCGCTCATCGATCGCCGCCACTCTACGACGCCGCTCGCGCGGCCGTGGCGGCGGGCGGTCAGCGACAATGGCCGGCATGCGCCTCCCCGTCATGCCACCGGTGGCGCCGATGCTCGCCAAATCCGTGGAGCAGATACCGCATGGTGCGATGAGCTTCGAACCCAAGTGGGACGGCTTTCGCTCCATCGTCTTCCGGGATTCGGCCGAGGTTGAGATCGGTAGTCGCAACGAGAAGCCGATGACCCGCTACTTCCCGGAGCTGGTCGACGCGATGCGCGGGTCTCTCCCGGAGCGCTGTGTGCTGGACGGCGAGATCATCGTCGTCGGGTCCTCTGGGGACCGGCTTGACTTCGAGTTGCTCCAGCAGCGCATCCATCCCGCTGCCAGCCGGGTCAAGATGCTTGCGGAGCAGACGCCCGCGCGTTTTGTGGCGTTCGATCTGCTGGCACTCGGCGACACCGACTACACCCGGCGACCCTTTGGCGAGCGTCGCGCCGCGCTCGTGGACGCACTGTCATCTGCCACCCCTCCGATCCACGTCACGGCCGCAACGACAGACCGAACGCTGGCGGAGCAATGGTTTCATCAGTTCGAGGGCGCCGGGCTCGATGGCCTCATCGCCAAGCCGCTCGACGGCCTGTACACACCGGACAAACGGACGATGTTCAAGGTGAAGCACGAGCGCACCGCCGACTGCGTCGTGGCCGGCTACCGCGTGCACAAGGGCGACGCGCACAGCATCGGGTCGCTGCTCCTCGGCCTCTACAACGAGGACGGCACCCTGGCCAGCGTGGGTGTGATCGGGGCATTCCCGATGGAGCGTCGCAAGGAACTGTTCGAGGAGATGCAGCCTCTGGTCACCACGTTTGATGACCATCCCTGGGCGTGGGCGAAGCAGGAGGAGGGCACACGAACGCCTCGAAGTTACGAAGGAAGCCGGTGGGCCGCGGGCAAGGATCTGTCCTTCACTCCCCTGCGTCCGGAGCGCGTCGTCGAGGTCCGCTACGGTCACATGGAGGGCGTGCGCTTCCGTCACACGGCTCAGTTCGTCCGGTGGCGCCCCGACCGTACGCCGGAGTCCTGCACCTACGAGCAGCTCGAAGAGCCGGTGAAGTTCGACCTCGCCGACGTCCTCAGCGCGGAGCGCTGATCCTCCGGGGCGCTCCGCCTATGCCGTGAGGACGTGCGGCCGCACCGCACCGCCTGCGAGGCGGAGGCGGAGCAGGTTGTCGACGTCGACCACGCCTGGTATGGACCGCACCGCGCTGTCGTAGCGTGCGATGTCGTCGATGTCGGCGACCTCGCCGCGAAGGGTGACGATGCCGCGACGCGCCTTCACGGTCAGCTCATCTGCCGGCTCGCCGAATGCTTCTTTGAGCGACAGGCGCGCTTCGGCCGCGAGTTGTGCGTCGGATCCCCTCTCGGCTGACCGGCGCGGTGCCTCGATGACGGATCCAACCAGTGCCGCGACGTTGGCCGACTCGCGACGGACCGCCGCACGCCGGCGAGCGCCGCTCCTCGGATGCAGAAAGAACGCCGCGGACACCGCGGCGACGGTGCCGATACTCGCGGCCAGAACCTTGACGATGCGCGACACTGCCCGACCCTCCGCTGACTGATTGGTGCTGGCTACCTAACGTCGGGGCGCCGGGCGGGTTACGCCCGAAGCGACGCCTCAGTGGACGAAGCGGATCGAGTCGATGAACGCCGCACAGCTTTGCTCGAGACGCGTCCGATCGTAGCCTTGAAACCCTGTGCAGGCGACCTCGTACTGGGCGCCGTGGTGGCGGACGACCACCGCTTCGGCGTACAGCCCGCTCCCGCTCGGACCGCGCGTGAGGATGTAGCCGGTTTCACCACCCACGCTGACCGTGGCGACCGGGTGGGCCACGTCCTCAACGGCCGGGTCGACGGTGAACAGGATCTGCTCTGTTCCCGCCGTACTCGCGAGCTGCACCTCCTGATCGGTGGCCAGGTCGAGCCCGAACCCCGCCGGGACCGAGTAGGTCACCGGTGGCGTCCCGGTCGTCACGCCGGTCGGCACGGGCCCGGAGGGCGACGGCAAGGGACTGCGCACGAGGGGGGTTGCGGATCCCCTGCTGGTGGCAGGCGGGGTCGGCGCCGCCGCGGTTCCACACGCGGCGAGCAGCGCCGCGATACCGGCGGACGCAGCCATAGCGCAGCGCACACGGAAGGAGAACGCGTGACTCACCAGTTGTAAAGATATGACGACGGCCCGAGCGCAAGACCAATGTGCGCTTCATCGTCCACTGTGCGGCGAACGCACTGGGCATTTTCAGTGCGGGTTTCCCGCACACAACCACGCGCACGCGGGTAGATGGTCAGGATTCGGTGATCGTTGCGGGCTCTCGCCTCCGACGGAGGGGTGCGCTCGCAGCTTGCGTTGCGATGTCCGTTGTTTTGGGCACGGGCATGGCGTACCCGGCCGCCGCGGCCGCGCAAACGCAGGGCGGGGTCACGCTCGACCGCTACGGCGGACTGCACACCTTCGGTGGTCTGCAGCTCAGCACAGCGGGCAACGCAACCTGGCCGTCGTGGGACATCGCCCGTTCAGTCGTGTTGTCACCAGGCGGCGGGGGCGGGTGGACGCTCGACGGCTGGGGCGGGGTCCACTCCTTCGGTGGAGCTCCGAATCTCACGGGCATGCCGTATTGGTTGGGCTGGGACATCGCGCGCGCGCTGGTCGTGCTGCCCGACGGCCACTCTGGCTATGTGCTCGACGGTTGGGGCGGAGTGCACCCGTTCGGGGGCGCACCTTCACTATCGGGAACGCCGTATTGGGCGGGGCAAGACGTAGCCCGCGGCCTCGACGTCCACGTGGACAGCAACGGTGTCCCCGATGGCGGCGCGACGCTGGATGCAACAGGGCGCATCTTTTCCTTCGGCACCTACCCATACCCGCTCAACAGCTCTGCCGTGTATCCCGGCCGGTCGGCGTTCCAAGCGCTGCACGACGTCGGCGGTCATGTGTACGCGGTGGGCAGATTCGGAGTCGTTGTCGAGGAGACGTCCGGCATTGCCATGTCGCCGTCCTGGTCCGGCTATACCGACTTCGGGCAGGACGACGCGGTGCGGGACGTGGTGCTCGTCGGAGCGGGCGGCGGCTCGGGCCCACCACCACTGTCGACCATGGCTCAGTACGCATGGCGCGCCGAACTCGGGCCCCGGGGCGGTGTCACCCTCGACGGCTTTGGTGGCCTCCATCCCTTCGGCGGACTGCCCCTCAATACGACCGGCGCGCCCTACTGGTCGAATTGGGACGTGGCCCGGGCCGTGACCATAATCCCTGACGCATCCGGCGGCTGGGTGCTGGACGGCTGGGGAGGAGTGCACCCGTTCGGCGCGGCGGCGTTTCTCGCGGGCACACCGTTCTGGAGGGGATGGGACATAGCGCGCGGCCTGGTGGTCAACCCGGATGGGCGCTCGGGTTACGTGCTCGATGGATGGGGCGGTCTGCACCCGTTTGGAGGCGCGCCCACGTTGGGTGGGGCGCCGTGGTGGCCAAATCTGGACGTCGCCAGAGGAATCGCAATCCACTACTCACGCGGCGGTACACCCGATGGCGGCTGGGTTCTCGACGCGTGGGGCGGTTTGCACGCGTTTGGCGCCGCGGCTCCTCTCGGCGGACCGCAGTACTGGCCATTTCGCAACTTGTATCAGCACGTGCACACGACTTTCGGCGGCCACGCATACACGATCGGTCGCTGGGGCGCGTTTGCCGACATCTCCGGCGAGAACATGCGGCCGTTCTGGAACGGT
>DATMRA010000072.1:0-5427 GCA_035566535.1 Candidatus Acidiferrales bacterium
CCCCAAAACAATCGGACTCCCGCTGGCCGCCGGAAACTCGAGCAGAGAGGCCGCCGGGGAAGGTGCAGATGTCGAAGCCGGCGGGCTGCCTGGGGTCGCAGCCGGCGAGACGCCGGGAGTAGCCGCCGGGCTGGCCGGCGAGGTCGTTCCCGTCACCCCTGCTGTGGTCACGACGGAACCGTCGGGGGCGACGAGCAACCCGGCGCCCGCAGCCGCCTGACCGAGGGTCGTCGGATTCAGGCTCGGGGTGCTTGTCGTGTTCGGCGTGCTCGGGGGTGTTGGTGCGGTCCCGAACGTGATCTCAACCGGTGCGGCAGCGACGCTGCCGAGCACTGTCCGCAGATCCGGCTGGGCGATCGTCACCGTGTAGGGCGTATTTCCGGCCAGATGGTGAACTGGGGTGATGACCAGCGAGTTGCCCTGCCACGCGGTCGTGACCTGCGTCGCGGGCTTGATGTTCAAGCCGGCCACCACAGCCTGGTGATCCATGGGCTGGTTGAAGGCGACCGTGATCACATCGTTGGGGCTGACCGCGTGCTGAGCCGTGAGACGCGAGTAGGCCATGATCGTCTGGTGGTCCTGCACGTGGCCGGAGAACACGGCCAGCGCGGTGGCCGCGATGAGCGCAACCCCGGCCGCGGCGCCGCCCCAAGCGAGGTGCCCGGGTCCAGGGACGAACCAGCGACGAAGCCTGTGGCGTCCGAGTGAGCCCTCCGCCTCCGCCATCAGAGACGCGCGCAGCCGCTGCCGGTATTGCGGATCAGCCTGCGCCTCCGGGCGCGAGCTGCGGAGGCGATGCGCCGTTCCGTACAGGTCCGGCTCGTCCTCGAAAAGATCCTTCAGCTCTGGATCGAACCAGCCGGAGAGCCACGGCGGCGGCAGGTGGCCGCCACCGTTCTGCGAGCGTCTGTTGGACCGTCCCCGACCAGCCATCAGGCCTTTCCCTCGACGGAGACAGCGATATCCAGCCGCTGACGCACGCCGATCATCCCGCGATGGATGAGCAGCTTGATCGCGCCTTCGCTCTTGCCCATGATCTCGCCGATCTGGGCCAGCTTCAGGTCCTCGCCGAGCTTGAGGCTCATTGCAATCCGCTGCTGCGGCGGCAGGTCGTCGATGGCCGCCCAGACGCGTGCAGCCTCGACGCTGTCGACAACGCGGTCAGCGACAGAGCGCTGAGGATCCGCGACGGCGATTGCGCCGTCGAGGCTCGACGTCGGTTTGCGGCTGCGGTAATGGTCATTGATGGCATTGACAGAGATCTGATAGAGCCAGGCACTGAAGGGGTGACCTGACGGCCTGTAGCGGCCGATGGCTCGCAGGGCTTTGAAGAAGACCTCCGAGGTGACGTCCTCGGCAGCCTCCTGGTTGTGCAATCGGCTGTAGACGAACCGATAGATCTGCCCGAAGTAGTGGTCGTATAGCTCCCCAAAGGCATCGGCGTCCTGCTTCGCCCTTTCGACAAGCTGATCCTCGTACGCGCGGGGCAGAGTCATTTGAAGAGCTCCGAGCGCACTCGACCGGGGAACGCTGGGCGTGCTTGGGCGGTTACGCGTTTCACTGGGGGTATCAGCTGGAAAGGATGGCGCCGGAGCTCTGCAAACGCCGCTTGACGTCCAGGGCGACGTCCGGCAAGTCCGTGATTATCCCCGCCACGCGCTGATCGCTGAGATAACGCCCCAAGCGCCGTGGGCCATTCACGGTCCAGACGATCACTGGCAGCCCGGCTCTTCCGGCCGCGTCCAGCAGGCCCGCTTCGGGGCGCTTGGTCGCTCTCACCGGGCGGGTCAAGAGTTGATGAGGCAGGAGCGCGTCGGCGCCACACCTGACCGCCCAGTCGACCGCGATGGCCTCGCGGCGTCCGCCGCGCCGCTGAAGCCGCGTCGGGGCAACGAGCAGCCCGCAGCGCACGCCGGCGTCGAGGCGCTTGACGGCGGTGATGACGGATTCGTGGAACGATGAGATCAGAAGGCTGGTCAACGGGAAACGTTGCGCGAGCAGCGAGAGCACGGCCGCCTCGATTCCCTCGTCCTTGATCTCGAGATCCAGCCCGATCCTGCCTGCGCACAGCGCCAGCGCCTCTTCCAACCGTGGCGGCACGTGGCGCGAGCGACGAGCCAGCTCGTCGTAAGTGAGACGCGCAACCGGCTTTCCGCTGCGCGCCGCCGCGTGGTGCACCACGAGCATTCCATCCAGCGTCTGCCGCACATCGAGCTCGACGGCATCGCAACCAGCTTCGATCGCCGCCTCGAAGGCAGCCAACGAATTCCCCGGCGCGACCCGCGAAGCACCACGATGGGCGATAACGAGCGGACCATCGTGCGTCACGCCGAATAGCGCTAGGGACACCTGCCCACCACCACGACGGCAGCTTCGCACGCCCTGAACACGGCTGGCCTGCGGGTGGCGCGCACCGATGTAGTGCGATCGTCTCGCAGGCGAGCCGGTTCGGCTGGGAGCGCAGGGCGAGCCGAGAGCCAGCGGCGGGACCCCAGCGGGGTTCCGACCGCGTGGTCGCACGCAATTGGTGTGCGCCACCCGCAGGACGGTCGAATTCGGGTCAATTGCAGGCAGCCGGTAGAATGGTGGGCAGGTGATCCCTCGCTATACCCCGCCTGAGATCGCGGCGATTTTCAGTGACGAGTCGCGGTTGGCCAGGTGGTTGCAGGTTGAGCTATTGGCCTGCGAGGCGTGGGCCGAAATTGGCCGCATCCCCAAGGAAGCGATCCCCGCTGTGCGCCGCGCTACGGTGGATCCGCGCCGCATTGCGCAGTTGGAGGCCGAACAGGGCCACGATGTCGCGGCGTTCGTCGCCGCGGTGCAGGAGACGGTCGGCGAAGCTGGTCGCTACATCCACCTGGGGCTGACGTCCTCCGACATCGTCGACACCGCGCTCGCCACCCAGCTCCGTGACGCCGCGGCGATCATCGACGCTGACGCCGCCGCGTTGGAAGCGGAGTTGACCGAGCTCGCACAGCGGCATCGTCTGACGGTGATGATGGGCCGCACCCACGGCGTGCATGCGGAGCCCCTCACGCTGGGGTTCAAGCTGGCCAACTTCGTGGACGAGCTACGCCGTGGCCGGCGCAGATTCGCGGCGGCCGTGGAAGAGATTTCCGTCGGCAAGCTGAGCGGCGCGGTGGGCACGCACGCGCTGATACCGCTCGAGGTCGAGGAGTACGTCTGTCGCGGTCTGGGCCTCACGGCCGCCCCGGTGTCCACGCAGGTGGTTGCGCGCGACCGTCATGCGGCGTTCGTGAACGCGATGGCGCTGCTCGGCGCTGTGCTCGAGCGCTTGGCGACGACGATCCGCCTGCTCCAGATCACCGAGGTCGACGAGGTCGAAGAGCCGTTTAGCGAAAACCAGAAGGGTTCCTCGGCGATGCCGCACAAGCGCAACCCTATTCTCTGTGAGCGCATCTGCGGTTTGGCCCGGGTGTTGCGCGGGTATTCGACCGTCGCGATGGAGAACGTGGCGCTCTGGCACGAACGAGATATCGCCCACTCGTCCGCGGAGCGGTTGACTCTCCCTGACGCGTGCGCGATCTCGAGCTACATGCTGCGGTTGAGCCTGCGCGTGATGAAGGGTCTGCGCGTCAAGCCGGAGACGATGGCTGAGCACGTCGACCGCGACGGCGGCGTCGTCTTCTCGCAGCGCGTGCTCACCGCGTTGATCGAGGAGGCCGGTTGGTCGCGCGAGCGCGCGTACCGCACTGTGCAGCACCTGGCTCGACGCGCGCGTGACCGTGAGGGCGGCTTCCAGGATCTCGTCAATGCTGACGCCGAAATCGGCGTGGCGCTGAGCCCGGCGGTGCTTGCACGCTGCTTTGACGTGGAGGTGTACCTGGCCCGCATCGACGATACGTTCCGCCGCCTTGGCATCCCCACAACTACCGCCGCGCCCGCGGCTGCACAAGAGCCGGCACGTGCGCTGGCAGTCGAGGCCGGCATCGCCGGCGGGAGGGTCTGAACATGACAGTGGTCAGCACGGCGGACATCGCGGACCTGAAGCTCTTTCGCCGCGGCAAGGTGCGCGACACATACGAGCTGGACGACGGCTCGCTGCTGATGGTGGCCACCGATCGCATCAGTGCGTTCGACGTCGTGCTGCCGACTCCCATTCCGGACAAGGGGCGAGTGCTCACCCAGATGTCGCTTCGCTGGTTCGAGCTCACCAACGGCATCGTTCCCAATCACCTTCTGGCGGAGCAGGACAGCGCCCTGCCTGCAGCTGTGCCCGTGGAGTGGCGAGAGCGCTGCATGCACGTTGCCCGTGCGGACCGCATCGACATCGAGTGCGTTGTGCGTGGCTTCATCTCCGGTTCAGGCTGGAAGGAGTACCGCGGCAACGGGACTCTGGCGGAGGAGCCGCTGCCCGACGGCCTGCGCGAGTCCGCGCGCCTGCCGGAGCCGCGTTTCACACCCGCCATGAAAAACGACGACGGACACGACGAGAACATTTCGCGCGCCCGCCTTCGTGACCTTGTCGGCGCTGAGCTCGCCGAACGACTCGAGACAACCTCGCTGCGCATCTACGAGTTCGCGACGGCGATGTGTGAAGCAGCCGGCATCTACCTTGCGGACACCAAGTTCGAATTCGGCATCATCGATGGCACCGTCTCGCTCATCGACGAGGTGCTCACTCCCGATTCGTCGCGCTTCTGGGAGATATCCACCTGGCGCGAAGGCGAGGCTGTTCCGTCGTTCGACAAGCAGTTCGTCCGCGACTACCTCGAGACGCTGGAGTGGGACAAGACGCCGCCGGGACCTGAGCTGCCGGACGATGTGGTGCAGGGCACGGCCGAGCGTTACCGGCAGGCCGCGGAACGCATCTGCGGGGTGCGGCTTTCGTGACGTGGACCGCGGAGATCGTGGTCCAGCTGAAGGCTGTGGTGAACGATCCACAGGGTCTTGTCGTGCGCGATGGATTACGCCGGCTCGGTTTCTCGGGCGTCGGCGATGTGCGCGTGGGCAAGTACATCCAGGTCGAGCTCGACGCCGCTGACGCGGAAGCGGCTCGGCAGTCGGTCAGTGACATGTGCGAACGGTTGCTGCGCAACCCGGTCATCGAGGACTACCGGATCGTCAGCATCGACTGGGTCGTCGAGCCGGCAGCCCCGCAATGAGATTCGGCGTTGCGGTCTTTCCCGGGACGTGGTCGGATCGCGACTGTTCGCATGCCGTCGAGCTTGCCGGTCACGAAGCGGTGATGCTCTGGCACAAGGACACGAACCTCAAAGGATCGGACTGCGTGATTCTTCCTGGAGGGTTCTCGTATGGCGACCACCTGCGCGCCGGCGCGGTGGCGCGGTTCGCTCCGCTCATGGAGTCGGTCGTCGACTTCGCAGCCGATGGCGGCCTGGTCTGGGGAATCTGCAAAGGATTCCAGATCCTGTGTGAGGCGCACCTTCTCCCCGGTGCGCT
Organism: Candidatus Acidiferrales bacterium; assembly: GCA_035566535.1. Taxonomy (GTDB): domain Bacteria; phylum Chloroflexota; class Dormibacteria; order Aeolococcales; family Aeolococcaceae; genus JAFARE01. The sequence goes on from DATMRA010000072.1 coordinate 5,425, forward strand.
GAC
>DATMRA010000073.1:0-7748 GCA_035566535.1 Candidatus Acidiferrales bacterium
CCCAGGTGTTGAATTCCGCGGGGTTCGAGTCCTCGAGCACGAACTGGTACTGCGTGCGGCTCACCGCGGTGTCGATCGTCAGGTCCTGTACCGGCTGCATGTAGATCGAGATGCCGGCGACGTCGGCGGTCTCGCGCTGCAGGCGGCGGATGATCTGGCTGGCGGATGAGGAGCGGTCGTTGACCGCCTTGAGGTTGATGAGCATGCGGCCGCCGTTGAGCGTGATGTTGCTGCCGTCGACGCCGATAAAAGAGGAGAGACTCACGACGTCCGAGTCCTTGAGAATCGCGGCCGCCATGGCCGCCTGGCGGCCCGCCATTTCGCCATAGGAGACCGACTGCGGGGCTTCGGTGATCGCCTGGATCACGCCCGTGTCCTGCACCGGGAAGAAGCCCTTCGGGATGAATATGTACAGCAGGATCGTCAGGAGCAGCGTCCCGATCGCCACCTGCAGCGTGAGCGGGCGATGCTCGAGCACCCAGCGGAGCGCGAGCGCGTAGCGATCGATCAGCGCCTGAAACTTCTGATTGGCCCAGCGGGCAATTGCCGATTCCTCCCCCGGCTGCTGGTGGCGCAGGAGCTTCGCGCACATCATCGGTACCAGCGTCAGCGATACGACCGCTGAGATCACGATGGTGACCGCGAGCGTGATCGCGAACTCGTGGAACAGCCGCCCCACCACGTCTCCCATGAAGAGCAGCGGGATCAGCACCGCGATCAGCGACACGGTGAGCGACACGATGGTGAAGCCGATCTCGCCTGCGCCCTTGAGCGCCGCATCGAGTGGCGCCATGCCTTCCTCGATATAGCGCGAGATGTTCTCGATCATGACGATCGCATCGTCGACGACGAAGCCGGTGGCGATGGTGAGCGCCATCAGCGAGAGGTTGTTGAGGCTGTAGCCGACCAGATACATGACGGCGAGCGTTCCGACCAGCGACAGCGGCACCGAAAGGCTCGGGATCACGGTCGCCGGGATGCTGCGCAGGAAGAGAAAGATCACCAGCACCACCAGGATGACGGCCAGGCTCAGCTCGAGCTCGACGTCGTGCACCGAGGCGCGGATCGTCGTGGTGCGGTCGGTGAGGACGGTGACCTCGGCCGCGGCCGGCAGCGATGCCGACAGCGACGGCAGCAGCTTCTTGATCCGGTCGACGACCTGGATGACGTTGGCGCCGGGCTGCCGCTGGATGTTAAGGATGATCCCGGGGGTGTTGTTCACCCAGCCGGCGAGATAGGCATTCTCCGCGCCGTTGACCACCTGCGCGACGTCGGAAAGCCGCACCGGGTTGCCGTTCTTGTAGGAGATGATGATGCCCTGGTACGCCTCCGGGCTCTGGATCTGGTCGTTCGCGTTCAGCGTCCAGGAGCGCGCGGGACCGTCGAGCGTGCCTTTGGGCGAGTTGACGTTGGCGTTGGCTATCGTGGTACGCAGGTCATCGATGTTGAGCCCGTAGCCGGCGAGCGCGCGCACGTTGGCGATGATGCGCACCGCGGGCCGCTGTCCGCCGCTCACGCTGACGAGTCCGACACCCTCAATCTGCGAGATCTTCTGCGCCAGGCGTGTGTCGGCCAGGTCCTCGAGTTGCGTGAGCGGCAGCGTCTTCGAAGTGATGCCGAGCGTCAGGATCGGCGCATCGGCGGGATTTACTTTGGCGTAGATCGGCGGCGCCGGCAGGTCCGAGGGCAGCAGATTGCCGGCGGCGTTGATCGCGGCCTGCACCTCCTGCTCGGCGATATCGAGGCTGAGGTTCAGGCTGAACTGCAGCGTGATGACCGAGGCGCCTCCGGAGCTGGTCGAGGACATCTGGATGAGCCCCGGCATCTGCCCGAACTGCACCTCGAGCGGTGCGGTTACCGAGGAAGTCATCACCTCGGGGCTCGCGCCGGGATGGAAGGTCTGGACCTGAATGGTCGGATAGTCGACCTGGGGCAACGCCGACAGCGGCAGGAATCCGAAGGCCACCATGCCGGCGAGCATGATGGCGACCATCAGGAGCGACGTCCCGACCGGCCGCAGTATGAAGATGCGGGACGGATTCATCGGTGAGCCGTTGCGGGCGACGGGTCGGGCGCCGTGTCAGCCGCCGCCCGGGCCGCCCTGATTGCTCTGCTGCTGGCGCCGGCGCGTGACCTGGCCCCGAGCCGACGGCCCCTGGCCCGAGTCACCCTCAGCGGAAGGCTGCCGCTGCCCGGCGCCCGGTGGCTGGCCCGCGCCGCCCGCGCCGCCTCTCTGACGCACCAGCACCTTGGCGCCGTCCTTCAGCTTGTCGGCACCGTCCACCACGATCGTCTCGCCGGGTGCGAGCCCTTGCGTGACGGTGATGTTGGTGGCATCGCCGGGTCCCAACGTGACCTTGCGCACGCCGACGGTCTGGTCAGCGTTGACGACGTACACGTAGGTACCCGGTGCTCCGCGCTCGACCCCGGACTGAGGAATGAGCGTGGCGCCGTGCAGCGTGTCGAGCAGCAGCACGACGTTGACGAACTGTTGCGGGAACAGGGACTGGTCGTCGTTGGGGAAGATCGCCTTGAGGCGGATCGTTCCCGTCGTGGTGTCGATCTGACTGTCGATCGACTGCAGAGTCCCGGTCGCGAGCTGCTGCGTGTTGGTCCTGTCCCAGGCGGTCACCGGCAGAATCGCGCCAGCGCGCATCTGCTTCAGCAGCGGCGGGATGTCATCCTCCGGCAGCGGAAAGACCACCGTGATCGGTTGCAGCTGCGTGACGACCACGAGCCCGCTGGGCTCGGCCGGCGTCACATAGTTGCCGACCGTCACCTGCTGGAGCCCCGCCCGGCCGGTGATCGGCGAGACGATGTGGCAGTAGGTGAGGTTGAGCTTCGCCGCATCGATCTGGCCCTGGTCGGTGCGCACGTTGCCCTGGTACTGCGCCACCAGCGACTTCTGCGTGGCGAGCTGCTGCTCGGCGATCGAGTCCTGCGAGAACAGCGTCTGATAGCGATCGAGGTCGACCCGGGCGTTGGCGAGCAGCGCCTGGTCACGTGACAGGGCCCCCTCGGCCTGCTCGAGCGTCACCTGATAAGGCCGCGGATCGATCTGGATCAGCGGGTCGCCCGCCTTGACGGCCTGTCCCTCCTTGAACGCGATGCGCATGATCTGCCCGCTGATCTGGCTCTGCACCGTTACGGTGGCGAGCGGCGTCACCGTCCCGAGCCCGATGAGCGTGATGGGCATGTCGCCGGTGTGGGCGCTCGCCACCACGACCGGCATGGGTCCACCCATGGCGAAGCGCCCTCCGGGGGGTGCGCGCGCGGCCTTGGAGGGGGTGAGGAGCCAGGCGAGCAGAGCCAGCAGGACGAGCGCCGCGACGATCAGCGCCCAGCGCGGCGCGCTGCGGACCTTCTCCCAGAGGAGGGTAGGGAGCGGGGCCGGCGTGACCGCGTCGGGGTGGTCGAGATTGGTGTCGTTCATGGGCCTCGAAAGATCGTTTTCCGTGGGCTCTGTCAGCCGTCAGGCCCGATTCTAGTCGCCAGGCGGTCAAGTCCAAAAAAAAGGGGTGGTGCAGGACTACCCGCCCACCCCGTTCAGGAGGATGGGGCGAAGCAGACCACAGAAGGTGCCCGTTTGCAGTCTGTGAACGGTAAAGAACTGCAAGCAATTATGCGGCTGCGACGCCACGAGGGCTTCCTGCGCCGGTCGGTGACCGTGCCGCGGCGGTGACCCGCGCGCCGTGTTGCGTTGCACGAAGAGCAACTCGGCGCCTGTCGCCGAGCCCCGACGCGTTGCGCCAACTGCAGGAACCACGTTTGATGAGTGCGAACTCAACTCCCGAAGCCAGAGATAGCCAAAGAAAGAAATGTCGACAGTTAAGCACGCAGCGCCTCCCGGTGCCCGCAAGGCGTTCACTCTGTGCATGCTCGCAGTCGCTGCGCTCGCGGGTTGCGGCGGCGGCGGAAGCAGCTCCCAGCAGACCATGGCCACAGCTCCGCAGATTTCAGCGCAGCCGCAGAACGCCACTGTCAACGCCGGGCAGACGGCTACCTTCTCCGTCACTGCGACCGGCACAGCGCCGCTGAGCTACCAATGGATGAAGAGCTCCACCGCCATCGGCGGCGCGACCTCAGCCAGCTATACGACGCCGGCGACTTCTGCGAGCGACAGCGGCGCGTCCTTTACCGTGATGGTCAGCAACTCTGCGGGCGGCGTCAGCAGCAATGCCGCCATTTTGAGCGTAACCACGTCCGCACCGGTGGCGGCAACCCCGACGTTCTCGGTGCCGGCCGGGGTGTACACAGCGGCGCAGTCCGTGACGCTCGCGTGCAGTACCGCTTCCAGCACCATCTACTACACGACCAGCGGCACGACACCGACTCATTCCTCCAGCGTCTACTCGGCGGCCATCTCGGTCTCCGCGACGGAAACCATCGAGGCGATCTGCGTGGCCTCGGGCTATACCGACAGTGCGGTGGCTGCAGCCGCCTACACGATCAGCGCCTCCGGTGTGTACGCACTGCCTGCGAACCGGACTACGGTGTGGAGCAACGCTGGCATGCTGAGCAAGGGCGGCATCCCGTCGGCGAGCTGGCCGGTTTGCAATTCGACGCCGCTGACGCCGAGCGGCACCAGCGACGACAGCGCTCAGATCAACAGCCAGATCAGCCAGTGCGCTGCCGGAACGGTCGTGCAGCTCGGCGCAGGTACCTTTCTCATGGGACAGGGCAACTACGTCGCCATCAACAAGGGCGTGGTATTGCGCGGAGCCGGTGCCGGTACGACGATCCTGAAGAATCCGCGCAACGTATTCGCCACCACGGGCAGCCAGGCGCCCGCCGATGCCACTCCGATCGTCATCCTCGGGCCTGGCCGCTGGGTGAATCCGGACGGCGACGCACGCTGTGCGGGCGTGACGGCTTACCAGAGCGCGTATATGCAGCTGCTGTCCGCCGATGGCGCCCAGGGGTCGAACACGGTGACGGTGGCCAATGGCTCGATCTTCTCAGCGGGCCAGATGGTTCTGCTGGATGAGACTTCGGGGGCAGGCTGGCAGCCGGACGTATCCCACATCTCGACCTCGGTGTGGGCTTCTCCCGACTACGCGGTGCAATGGCCACTGCACAATCCTGCCTTTTCGGGCGATGACCCGATCCAGTCCGGAGTGACGCCGGCGGCATCGAACAACTACGCCGGCTCCGGCAGCGGGAGCGATGCGGGCTGCTGGTTCTCGCGTCACGATCGCCCGCAAAATGAGATCAAGGAGATCGCCAGCGTCAGCGGCAATACGATCACCTTCACCTCGCCGCTGACCAAGGCTTACCGCACCAGCCAACACGCCGAGTTGACTACTTACACCGGCGCCAACGCTCCCGTCGCGAACGCGGGCCTCGAAGCACTGACCGTGGTTGGCGGCGGGGATGGGGCGGTGCGCTTTCAGAACGCGCGCTACTCCTGGGCCAGGAACGTCGAGGTGACGGAATGGTACGGCGAGGGAGTCGCCGCGGAAAACAGCTTCCGGGTCGAGCTGCGCGACTCCTACATTCACGATGCAGCCTGGGCCGAGCCGGGCGGCGCCGGCTACGCCATCAGCCTTGCCTTCGCCTCCGCGGAGGTCCTGCTCGAGAACAACGTCGTCGTCAAGGCGAACAAGATGATGGTCGTGCGCTCCTCGGGCGCCGGATCGGTGGTCGGCTACAACTACATGGACGACGGCTACATCGCCACCAACGAAGGGTGGATCGAGATCGGCTTGAACGCCTCGCACATGGTTGGCTCGCACATGGTGCTCTTCGAGGGCAATCAGGGCTTCAACCTCGATAGCGACGACACGCACGGGAACTCGACCTACCTCGTCTTCTTCCGCAACATGACGACGAGCCTGCGCAGCAGGTTCCAGAGCGATTACACCGGTAACACGGTCGATGATGCCGGCAACGTCCCGGGCGGCAATGCTCCGAAGCGCGCCGCCGGTGCGATGCGCTACAGCTACTGGATGAGCTACGTGGGCAACGTGCTCGGGCAGCAGGCAGTCACCACGGCCGCCAACGGCTATGTGGACGACAACACGACGACGACCTGGACGCCTGCCATCTGGCTCCTCGGATGGAATGACATATCTCCCTATACGGTGGATACGAACGTCGCGGCTACCGCGATCCGTGACGGGAACTGGGACTGGTTCCTGTCGCAGCAGACCTGGCTCAACAGCTCCTCCGCGCCGCTGCCAAACTCGATGTACCTGTCGTGCAAGCCCGCGTTCATGGGCTCGAACACCTGGCCATGGATCGATCCGACGACGGGAACCGCGCACCCGCTCCCAGCGCAGGCCAGGTACAGTGGCGGCACGCCGAACACAGTACCGGCGAGCGGAGACGCGTGTAGTCCGTAAACGGAACGCGGTCCAGTGGCCTCGGTCACAGAAAGCGCAGGCCCCTGCGCGCTACACTCTCTCGCATAAGAAATCGCAGGGATCCGCATGCCACTCAATACGCTGCTCCGGGCTGGGGCAATTGCACTATTGGCCGCAGCTGCCTCGATGGGCTCGTGCCCGGCGCAGGCGGCGGCGCCGGGTTACCAGATCCAGCTCGGAGTAATCGAGTCGGACAACATCGAGCGCCTGCCGACCGGCGGCACCAATCAGACCATCGGCGTCGAGGAGCTGGCACTAAACTGGCATGAGGCCCGTCCGTGGCTGGATGCGGCTGTCGATGCAGACGTAAGCCATCTCAATTATTTTCAGCACGCCTACAGCGACGAGTTCCTCGGCAATTTTCTCGGCCAGGCAAAGGTCAACCTCATTCCGGAGATGCTGTCCTGGAACATCAACGATGATTTCGGGCAGGCCCCGCTCGAGCCACTGGCCCCGATCACTCCCGCCAATCGCCAGAACGTCAACTACCTGAGTACCGGTCCGGCGCTGATTGTGCCTCTCGGGGGGACGACCTACCTGAATGTCAGCGGAGCGTACGGCAGAGTGAACTTTCAGCTGAGCCCTCTCGACAGTACTCGACTGTTGGGCAAGGTCGGCCTCCTGCACGAGCTGTCTTCCGCAGACAGCGTCTCCATCAACGCCAGCGAGGACAGCATTCGCTTCTCCAATAACCTGGAGAATCCTGATTACCGGAGACAGGACGCCTTTGGGCGCTTCGATGCCAAGGGCAGTCGCACCGAGCTTGGGGTCGATCTGGGATACAGCCGCCTGCTCATGCCGGGGAGCAACTATGGCACCCCCCTGGTGCGCCTGGATCTTAGCCGCCGGGTGTCGCCCGACTCGACCATCGGTGTGGCACTCGGGCATGACTACTCCGATGCCGCCGATGCGTTCCGCAGGCTGCAGGTCGTCGGAGGCGCCACACTCAACACGCAGCCGATCGTCGCCGCCGCCGCCCCGTTCGTGGACAACTACGCGACGCTCGCATGGAACTTCAAGTACCTCCGCAGCACGCTGAATCTCACCCTCGAGCATTACCGGGATCGTTACCAGACGGATGCAACTCTCGACAACGAGCGGACGGTGCTCGGCGCACTTGCATCACGGCAAGTCACTCCTATGGTGCAATTGGCGCTGACGGAGTATCTGGTGCGCTGGCAGTTCGACAGCACGAACGAGAGTGCGACGGAGAGCGACACCGGCCTGCAGCTGACCTGGCGCGCGGGCAGAAATCTCTCGGTCTTTGTTTCCTACTTTCTGGCCAAGGGCAATAGCAACGTCCAGGCATTTCAATACACCGAGAACCGCATCTGGCTTTCGATCGGCTACGGCCATGCTGCGGAGGCTCCGCCGGGGCCGGCG
>DATMRA010000074.1:0-2919 GCA_035566535.1 Candidatus Acidiferrales bacterium
TTTGGTCGCCACGAGCGACCGTTCACGCGAGGGTCGGTGTGGTGCCCGAGCAGGGTGATGGACAGGGCGGGAGACCGCGTCCGGGAAGCCTGACGGGCACTGATCTGATCGGGCTCGGCGTCGCCATTGCCGCGGCATTGGTGCTGCCCGCCGCGATTGGAGTGGGCATCGACGCTCTGTCGCACAGCAGTCCAGTCGGCTTCTTGATTGGGCTCGCCGTTGGAATCGTCGCGGCGTGCGCGACAGCGTTCATGCAGTTCAGGCGGTATCTGTGATGCAGGCGGGGACGCCGGCGCTGCATGCCGGCCGGATGGTTCGCCTTGCGGCGGCAGCGTGCGGCGCGGCCGCTGTGGCTGTGGTGATCGCGTTCCTACTCATCGGCCAGCCGCTGGCGGGTGGCGCGCTCGCAGCCGGGCTGCTGCTCGGCACGCTCAACGGCGCCGCTGCAGCGCGGCTCATCTCGTTTCCGATCCCGTTCTTCGCCAGCAGCCTGCTGCGCATCGTCACGCTGAGCATGCTCGGCATCCTCATTGGACTCGCGTTCGGTCTTTCCCGGATCTGGCTGGTCATCCTCGGGCTGGGCTTCGCGCAGCTGGCTCTGGCCGGAGCTGCCATTCGTGAGGCGGTGCGCCGATGACGCCGCTGATGCTGATTGCAGCCGAGGCTCCGCCGGGAACTCACCCGACCATCACCGTCTGCAATGGCAGCAGCCTGCTCTGCACGTTCAACGTGGACACGCTGATATCGAGCGGCATCGCCCTGGTGGTCACCTTCGCGCTGGTGCTCGGCGTTGCTTACACGCTGCGGCAGCGGGCGCCGCGCAAGCTGCAGATGGTGTTCGAGTTGCTGCTCAGCTACGTTCGCAACCTCACGTTCGATACGGTGTCCGAAGAGGGGGCGGGGTTCGTCCTGCCTCTCGCGGCAACCATCTTCATCTTCATCCTGGTGGCCAACTGGCTCGACGTCTTTCCGCTGCACGCGCCCCTGGAGCCGGCCAACGCCGACGTGAATCTGCCGCTGGCGATGGCGCTCGTGGTCATCGTCATCGTGCAGTGGTACAGCTTTCACGTGCTCGGCTGGAAGGGATATTTCCGCCGTTACACCCACCCGTTCGACGCGGCACTCCCGGTGCGAATCGCGTTCGTGCCCATCAACATCATCACCGAGATCGCCAAACCGGTCAGCCTCGCGCTGCGGCTCTTCGGCAACATCTTCGGCGGACTGGTGATGGTGTACCTCTTGAGCCTCTGGTTTCAGGCGTTCGCTCTATCCGGAGGCTTCTTCGCCGCAATCTCTCCGCTTCCCGTTTTGCTGCTCGTTGCCTGGAAGTTATTCGACGTGTTCCTGATTGGCACGATCCAGGCGTTCATCTTCATGCTGCTCACTGTGATCTACTTTGGAATGGCCCGCGAGGGACTGGAAGAGGAGCACCAGGGTGCTGCTGCCGCTACCGCTCATTAGTCGAGGAGACAATCGATGAATCATGCGCTCGCCATCATGGGAGCACTGATCGCTGCAGGAATCGCGCTCGGTGGCGGAGCGATCGGAGCCGCGATCGGTGACGGCCTCGTGGGCAACGCGACCATCAACGGCATCACGCGTCAGCCGGAGGCGCAAGGCCGGTTGACTCCGATCATGTTCCTCATCATCGGACTCGTCGAGGGCATGTATTTCATCAACCTCGCGCTGGGCGTCTTCTTCATCTTCGTCATCGCGTCGGGTGTGAAGTAGGGCGCATGCCGCACATGGTGGCCGACGCCGGCCTGCTCGATGTCAACGGGACCCTGATCGCTGAGGTTGTCGCCTTCATCCTCATGGTCGTGATCCTGGCGCGCTTCGCATACCCGCGCATCATGCGGGTGGCCGAGGAGCGCGAGAAGAAGATCGAGGCTGGCGTGCGCGCCGCAGAGGAGGCCGAAAAACGTCTCGCTGAAGTCCAGGAGCAGGTGGCGCACATCCTTGATGAAGCGCGCGACCAGGGGCGCGAGATCATCGCTCGCGCGCACCGGGAAGCCGTCGTCGAGGCCGAAGAGGTGCGGATCAAGGCACGCGCCGACGCCGAAGCGCTGCTGGAGCGGGCTACGGCGGAGATCGGCGCCGAGCGCGACCGCGCCATCCAGGAACTGCGCGCCCAGGTGAGCGCGCTCGTGGTCGAAGCCACAACCATCGTGATACGCGAGACGCTCGACGCGAAGTCGCACCAGCGGCTGATCGACGAGGCACTGAGCAAGGTCGGCGAAGGTGCGTCGCTCCCGGGGAGCAAGAACTGACGTGCCTCACGCCAGCAGCCTCGCTCGTCGCTACGCCGAGGCCTACTTCGACCTGGCCCGCGAGGCCAAAGACGTCGCGGGCTGGCGCGCCGAGCTTGCCGCAGTGGCGGATGCGTTGTCGTCCGAGCGCGTGGCATCTGCGTTGACGAATCCTCAGCTGTCGCTGGCGGAGCGCACACGATTGGGACTGCAATTGCTCGACGGGGCAAGTGACACCGCGCGCAATCTGGCTCGCCTGCTCATCGAGCGTCGCAGGATGGGCATGCTGCCCGGCATCCTCAGCCACTACGACGTCCTCGCCGATCGCGAAGCCGGCGTCGTCCGCGCCGAGGTCACCGCGGCTATCGCGGTCGACGCGCGCCTCGAGAAAGAGATATCCGACGCCCTGGCGAAGAAGATCGGCAAGTCGGTGGAGACGACGGTGCTCAGTGACCCATCGATCGTCGGCGGTCTCGTGATCCGCATCGGTGACCGCGTGATCGACGACAGCGTGCGCACGCACCTGCAACAACTCCAGGCGGCGCTCGCCTGATCAACGAGAAGGAAGCAACCACAAAGATGGCCATACGCAGTGACGAGATCGGCGAGATCCTGAAGCAGCGGATCGCGAGCTTCGAGGCGCCCGTCGTCGACGCGCACGAAGGCGTGA
>DATMRA010000075.1:0-2969 GCA_035566535.1 Candidatus Acidiferrales bacterium
GCAACGATCCGCGCGCCCATAGGGATATCGGCGCCCGCCAGACCGTCGGGATAGCCGCACCCGTCGAACCGCTCGTGATGATGACGGATGATGCTGCGCACGTCGTCCCAGGTGTCGATGCCGGCGAGCATCGCGGCCCCGACCTCCGGGTGGAGGCGGATCATCGCCTGCTCGTCGTCCTCCAGCGGACCCACCTTGCGCAGCACCGCCTCAGGGACGGCGATCTTGCCGATATCGTGAAGGCAGGCGCCGTACCGGACCGCCATCGCCGCCTCTTCGGACAGGCCTATGTGGGTGGCCATGAGCTGAGACAGGTGTACGAGCCGGTTCGCGTGGTGCTGCGTGGCCGCATCCTTCGTCTCGACGGTGTTGGCCAGGACCATCGTGAACCTTTCGAGCATGGGCGCCAGGGTGCGCAAACGCAGCGCCTCAATCATCAGGGCGCGGCGCTCCAGTGCCTTTTCAAGAACGGTGTTCAGGTGGTCCGTCTTGCACGGCTTGGGAATGAAGGCGACGGCGCCGGAGGCCATCGCCTGCATGGCCAGGTCGAGGTCGCGGAAGGCGGTGATGATGATCGAAGCGACGAGCGGGTCGACCTTCTGAGCGTGTGAGATGACGTCGACGCCATTTGCGCGGGGCATCGCATAGTCGGTGATGACGGCGTCGAAGATTCCTGGTGCGTCCAGCAGTGCGATGGCCTCGACGCCGTCGCCCGCGGTGGTCACGTCGTGGCCGCCGTACTCCAGCGCCTGCTTGAGGAAATGCCGCGTCAGCGTGTCGTCTTCAACGACGAGCACCTTGGCCAACAGACAGTCCTCCAACCCTTCCTCACGACCCTCGCGGGCGTTGGGGAAAGGCCAATCGCGGCAACGCGATCGTGCGCTCGTGGCGCGGGGCCACGAACGCGCGTCACCGATTCGTATCGCCCTGGCTACAACTGGGGGTACGGTTCGCTCCCCACGGCCATCGGGGCTCGCAACGTGTGCTTCCAGTGCGAGCCCACGGCGATCTGGATCTGCAGGTCCGTCCACCAGAAGGGCACGTCGGCGCTCTGATCCCGATCGACGCGCAACCTGCGGCAGAGGATCCTGCGCCGCACGGGAAGGCCAAAGTCCTTCCGCTTGGTCATCACGAACTTGTAGAGCATGTAGACGACGATCCACATGACCAACGCGACGGCGATGATGATCAGCGTCTGCGTCGTGAACGGGCCAATCGTCCCCGGCGCCTGCGCGGCTGCCGCGGCATGATGCACCGGCGGCGTTGTCGTTGCGACCAACATCGCCGCGAGCGTATACCGCGAGCAGTCGCGACCCAGTGACGTTCGTGTTATTCCAAAGCCACCGTCACGGGATTGTTAGCAGCAGCAGTGGTCTTGGGAGGACAGCACGCCCTTGCTCTTGGACCCCGCGGGCGACGCCTTTGGCGTCGCAAGCCGCTATGTACTCGCCGGCGGGCCAGCCGGCTGCGCATGGTCCTTTAGCAACGGCGTGCTGTCCTCCCGATACCCGGCCGCGCTAACACGACCGGATACCCGGTGGCTCAGCAATAAGCACTCAGGCCGTCGGCTCGGGCTCCGGCTCGAGTTCGGGCTCGAGGATGTCGTCGGGCAGCAGTGTTGACGCGAATTCGGCGTCGCCGCCGCCGGCGAGCGCCGCCGCTGCCTCGTCCTCCTCGTACAGGCGGATCGCCTCTTCGCGGAGCTTCTGGTAGTAGTCGAGCCCCGTGCCCGCCGGGATGAGCTTGCCGATGATCACGTTCTCCTTGAGGCCGCGCAGCTTGTCGACCTTGCCGGAGATCGCGGCCTCGGTGAGCACGCGCGTCGTCTCCTGGAAGGATGCCGCGGACAGCCATGACGCAGTGTTGAGTGCGGCCTTGATCAGGCCGAGCAGCACCGTTTGCGCGATCGCGGGTTCGCCGCCCTCGCTGAGCGCCTTGGCATTGGCTTCCTCCCACTCGAACTGGGACACGATCTCGCCGGGAAGCAGGTCGGTGTCGCCCGCGTTGTCGATGCGAACCTTGCGCATCATCTGGCGAACGATGACCTCGATGTGCTTGTCGTTGATGTCGACACCCTGGCTGCGGTACACGCGCTGCACCTCGCGCACCAGATAGTTCTGCACGTCGTCGCGACCGCGCACGAGGAGCAGCTCCTGCGGGCTGATCGAGCCTTCGGTCACCTTGTCGCCGGCGTGAACGTGGTCGCCGTCGCGAACCACGAGCTGGGCGGACACGGGAATCGGATACTCGCGCACCTCTTCATCGCTGGTACGGACCGTGATCTCCTTGGAGCCGATCTTCACCACACCCGCGTACTTGCTGCGGATGGACATCTCGTCGCCCTTCTCGTCGACTCCGCGCATGAGCTCGGCATTTTCGGCGACCGCCTGGGCGTCCTCGGCCATGACCGCGAACTTCGAGGGAATGGGGTACGTCGTATCGAACACGTCGCGCGACAGCACCTTGATCCGGAGCGAACGGTTCTCGCCCCGGATGACCTCGATGTCACCGTCGATCTCGCTGATCAGCGCCTTGCCCTTGGGCACTCGCGCCTCGAAGAGCTCCTCGACGCGGGGGAGACCCTGCGTGATGTCCGAACCGCCGGTGGCGACACCGCCGGTGTGGAACGTCCGCATGGTGAGCTGAGTGCCCGGTTCGCCGATGGACTGTGCGGCGATGACGCCGACCGCCTCACCGATCTCGACGAGGCGTCCGGTGGCCAGGTTGCGCCCGTAGCACATGCGGCAGACGCCCTCACGGGCCTTGCACGTCATGATGCTACGAACCTTCACCCGGTTGAGCTGGGCTCGTTCGCGATAGATTCGCCGCGCCGATTCGTCCTCGATCTCGTCGCCGGCACGGGTGATGACGTCGTCACCGATGGTGACGTCCGACGCCGCGATGCGTCCCTGATACCGATCGAGCACGCGGTCGCCGAGTTCGGCATCCTCGAGTTCGATCCAGATGCC
>DATMRA010000076.1:0-3318 GCA_035566535.1 Candidatus Acidiferrales bacterium
CCCATTCGTGGGCCGCAACAGCGCCAAGCTCCGGCGTTCCCCGTTCACGGAGTACTGCCGGGCGGGGAACGTCACGTTTCGCCCTCCATCGCGACGTTCCCATACAGCGAAGCCAATCAACTTCAGCCCACTGAGCGGGCCTGCTTCGCTTTCGAAGATCACCTCCGCATCGGCAAGCTTCCCTGCGGGAGTCGCTTGCTCGTTCGGAATGATCTTCACGGACACCGATTCGCCTGTGACCTTGGACATGGTGACCTCCAAAGAACACCGTGGGTGCCAGACCGACGGTGTTGGCTAGGTTCGCGCGGGGTCGACATGACGCCGGCGAACAGGGGTGGGACGCACGGCCCCGGGGCGCGTGCGAACTGACGGGATATCTAATTCATACAACCTTTCGCATGTGATGTCAATAGATTAAGCTACAAATATTAATTATCATATGCGTGCTATCGCATAGGGACACGGTGCTCACCTGTTCGTCGTTCTCCTGCTGCAAGCGCCTGCAGCCACCGCTGAAGGTCTCCGCTCTGCCAGGCTTGCCGCGCGTCGCAACGCTGCTCACGCGTGAGTGCGTGTGTTCCTGCGGCGTTGGAATCCTCAGCCTGCTCCGTCGTGGCCGTCCGTTTCATCGCCGGGTCTCCAACAAACCGCCCATGGGCTCGCGCCCATATCGACGGGCATGAACCAGCTTGTCGATCAGTTCGCGTTCGGACCACGGGGGCTCGCACCGAGTATTCCAGTGGGTCAGCAGCCTGAGCGCCTCGTCATCAGAGAGCGCGAATCCCCGCACGAGACGACAGCACACACGAAACGTGTGCGCATCGCCGTGCTGGCCGGTGATCGCGGGCGGCATCGTCGCAAGATACCGGCGCGCGCGTTCGATCACCTGCGCGTCGCCGCTTCCGGACTGGAAGGGTCCGACCGTGAAGTCGGCTCGCGGCGTCACCGCCGGTGGTGTCGGAAAATCGTCGGGCGTGTAGACGGCGTCGACGCCCTGGTACTCGATCGTGACGCGATAGGCGGGTGTCCGCTTCTGGTTGAGGAATCCGGGGAGGCGCGTCGTCTGCGAACACGACGTCGCCGCCGGATCGGTGGCGAGCTCACGAGCCAACTGCTTCTGCAACGCTTCGACACGCTCGATCGTGAAACCGGTCACCCGCCAGAGCACATGGACACGGTTCGGCGAGGAGTGGAGGACGTAGGACGGAGGCGGCAGATCACGACGGGCCGCGATAGCGGCCACGATGGCGGGCCCGCCATGGTCGGCGTCGATGAAGACGTGACGAATGGCGCCAATGGCCGTTCGCCGTCGGGAGACCTTCCGCGGGCGGATCGCATTGACGCTGACATAGACATTGACCGCCGCTTCGTTCTCCCGAGCGAGCCAGGCTTGGCATCGCGACGACATCACGACCGAGACTGGAGCCACGCGCTGCGCGACCCGGCCGCTCTCATACGATTTCAAAAACACGGCGACCCAGTCATCGGGGTGATAGGCCCGTCGAAGGAACTGGAGCGGTGCGTCGTCATCAGTCACCACAACGCCTCTTACTGCTTGGTCAACGCGACGTGTCCTGTGAACGTCACGAGGTTGCAATCGGCGCCCCTGAAATCGGCATCGATGCGCGTGGCGTCCGCCGTACCAAAGCTCCCGAATGTCCCTCGGCATCCCCGCGGTGAGCTGTAATCACCCTGCGTACTGATCTGCGTCGGTGGGGTGTTGCTTGGGCTCAGGGCGGTCGTGCCAATGGTGTCGATCGACAACCACGGATGTTCGGAATGAATCGTGGCCCGAAACGTCTGCAAGTTTGTCTGCGGAACTGCTTCGAACGTCCAGGTCGTCGGCGCGCTGCTCGCCGGTGGAGCTGGGGGGATATCCGCGTTCACTTGGACGGTGACGGTGCCCTGCCAGGTGCCCGCCAGAAAACTTTGGGGCCCCGCCGGCGCGGCGGGACCGGGCGCACTGTCACAGGCTGTGAACCACAGAGCCGCCAGTACGAACAGCGATTGCCAGACCCAACGCCTCATAGCGGGACTCCATCCGTGACGTGTGTGTCAGAGAGATGCGACTCCAGACTGAAGCGATCCGTGCGCGCGTCATACCCTCCCACGGTCACCAGTCCGGTGACCCGACGACGGCCGTCGATCCGCGCGAGATGCACGACCAGATGAATGGCGAGCGCGATCGCTTCCCGGATGCTGTGGTGCGGCAACCCGACGTTCGCCGTCAGCACACAGTGCGCGAGGCGCATCAGCGCCTGCTCGGCGGAGTTCGCGTGAATCGTGCTCAGACTCCCGAGGTGACCGGTGTTCAGCGCTTGCAGCAGGTCAAACGCTTCGGCGCCCCGGACTTCCCCGACCAGAATGCGATCGGGTCGATGGCGCAGCGTCGCGCGCAGCAGATCGGCGATGGTCACCGGCGGCAGCGGCGCTTCCTGCCCCAACGGCGCCTGGGCGCGCCGGGCCTCGAGGCGCAGGAGATTCGGCTTGTCGAGATGAATCTCCGCCGTTTCTTCGATCACCGCGATGCGATCTCGGGCTGGAATCAAGGCCGCGAGGGCGTTCAGCAGTGTCGTTTTTCCGGTGCCCGTCCCACCGGACAGGAGCACGTTCTGGTGCGTCCTGATGGCGTCGGTGAGGTGAGCCGCAACGGCCGGGGTCAGTGTCCCGACCTCGATGAGTTCGTCGAGGCTGTAGCGGCGGGTAAACTTCCGAATCGTCAAGATAGGCCCGGTGACCGCGCACGGGGGAAACATCGCCGCGACGCGTGAGCCGTCTTCGAGGCGCGCGTCGAGCAAGGGCTGCGTCTCGGAAATCTCATCCCCGCACGCACGCGCAATGTTCTTGATGGCCACCGTGAGATTGCGGGATTCGAGCGTCCGGCCAGAGACCGCTTCGACGCCACCCTCGCGCTCCACGAAGATGCACCGCCCTCCTTCATTCACCATCACTTCTGTGACGGCTGGATCGACGAGCAGATCCTCGATGGGCCTCAGGAACGGCAGGATGCGGTCCAGGCTGCTCATAGCGCCTTTTCCGTAACCTGATCGAAGTAGCTGGTCTGTACATCGAGGTAAGACGGTTTCAGGTAGCAGTATTGCGGCGGCAACGGGTTCAGGCCGTCATACGGCAGGACCACCGCTTGGGCATGCTGGAGCTCGGTGAACACCCGCGGCGGAAAGAGATAGTCAGCCTCCCAGCTATAGGTCTTCGTAGCGGTCACCGTGTGCTTCGCGGCGGCCGCGCGGCCGGTCAGGAGTGAAATGTGCGCGCCTTCGCCGGCTTCCCCAAGCGTGTAGCGGGCTTTGAGCCGGTCCA
>DATMRA010000077.1:0-3755 GCA_035566535.1 Candidatus Acidiferrales bacterium
GGCAATGACTGCCCCGCTCACCACGTTCCCGATGATCACGGCCGCCGCCAGCAGGGCGAACGCGCTGAAGGCGATGAGGAACGGGATCATCACCGACGTCGTGACGTCGGCGCTGATCTTCTGCTCGAGCCAGTTGCTCGCGCCGATAACCGCGTCGGCAGGCAAGCCGCGCGTGATCTGCGTTGAAGCCGCCTGGATGTCCGCGGGCGTGGACGCCGCGTGCAGGCGATACATCATCAGCGCGGCCGCCGGGGGCGATCCAACTCCCTTGGCCCCGACGACGACTGCATGGATCGCCAGTGCTTGCGCCGGGGTGGTCCAGCCGTCGGCTCCGTCGCTCACTGCTGCGGCGATACCCACGACCAGGAGCGAGGCGACTCCCTGATCGGGTGCGGCGTCGATGTGGCCGCCGACCCCAAAGCTCAGCTCCTCAGCGGTGCGACGCGCAACAACGACCTCGCCGAGCTGCGAAGCCCAGCGCCCGCTCTCCAGCTGAAGTTGGTCGACCGGACCGCCTGGATCGCTCCGGCCCACGAGGTCGAGGTTCGTGTTCGGCCGGCCGGTCACGCCGATCTGAAGCGGCGTCTCGCGCCAGGGACCCGCAGCGGCGTCAACGGCCGAGGCGGACGCTGCGGCGCGGAGCTGCGCGCCGCTGACGCGAGAAGTGTCGAAGTGCAATGTCAGGTGCGCCCCGTTGGACTGGGCGAAGGCCTGATCGAAGGGCGCATCGGATTCGACGAGAAGGTCGAGTGCGACCGTTCCGGCAAGCGTGGACAGGAGGACCACGAATCCCACAACCACGCCCTGCAGCTTTCGGCGGCGAAGATCCCCCTTCACCATGCGGAGGAGCGGCTTCATCGCGCCAGCACCTGTGCGGGCGAGTCCGCCGCTTCGCGTTGCTGAGCGCGCGGACGCTGGATGGCGCCGTCGACGAGAATGTCAACCCGGTCGGCGCAGCCTTCCGCGATGCGCAGATCGTGCGTGACCAGGACGATCGTCTGGCCCGCGCGGTGCAGGTCGTCGAGGATTCGCATGACGTCGTCGCCCGCATGGCTGTCGAGAGCACCGGTGGGTTCGTCGGCCAGCAGGAGCGCGGGATCGTTGACCAGCGCGCGGGCGATCGCCACGCGCTGGCGTTCTCCACCACTCAAGTGCGCGGGATATCGGTTCGCCAGGTCCGCGACGCCAAGGCGGTCGAGCAGGTCCATCGCCCTGCTCTTCGCCACGGTTCCTGTCGCCCCTCCCAGCTGTGCCGGGATCGTCACGTTGTCCAGCGCGGTCAGGCTGTTGAGCAGATTGAAGAACTGGAAGATGATGCCGACGCGACTCCGGCGGTATCGGGCGAGCGCCGCTTCAGATAACGTGGTGAGGTCGACACCGTCGACCACGACCGAGCCTGTCGTGGGCCGGTCGATCCCCGCAATGACGTTGAGCAGGGTCGATTTGCCGCTTCCCGACGGACCCATGACGGCCGTGACGCTGCCCGCGGGTATCGAGAGGGTGACGTCATTCAACGCCGGGCGCGGGTTGCCTGAAAACGTGCGAGTGACAGCGGTGAGCTGTGCGATGTGTGTCATGGCGGCAGGCTAGGTTCGGTTGCATTGCGCGTCGTCGCCTCGGCGATGGAATTTGAGGCAGCCGCAAGGGTGAAAATCGAGACGCCTCATCCTTCTGGAGTAGGCGTTGGCCCCCTGCGGCCGATGCGTGCGCCTGGGGAGTCGGCTACATTCGTGGCTGTGGATGCGCTGCGGGCGCAATGGCAGGGTGCCGGCCGCCTGTATCGGCGGCTGATGGCCGAGTACACGCTGGTCTGGGACATCGCGATCGCCGCCGCGGTCGGCACCGTGGGGTTGGCCGACTCGGTTGGCGGGGCTGCGATGTGGGGGGCGGTGGTTTTCGGCGTCGCCCTCGTATTCCGGCGCCGATTCCCGGTCGTTGTGTTCTTGGTTGTTTTTGTCGCCGCAGCCCTGACGGGCCGCGACGATTCGTTGGGCACGTTCTTTGCGCTGCTCATCGCCGGGTACACGCTCGTGGTCAACGCTCAGTGGCGACTGGTCGCGTTCGCCGTCCTGCTCGCGGCCGCAACCTATATCGACTTCTTCATCGGCAGCAATCTGAATTTCATCCCCGATGGTTTCACTCCGTTCCTGATATTCGGAACCATCTGGTTGTCCGGCACTGCCATCCGCGTTCGTCAGCAGCGAGCGGAGGCATCGGAGGATCGAGCCGCGCGTCTGGAATTGGAGCAGGAGCGCGCGCGAGAGATCGCGCTTGCCGAAGAACGCGCGCGGATTGCGCGTGAGCTCCACGACGTCGTCACCCACAACGTCAGCGTGATGCTCGTCCAGGCGGGCGCGGCTCGGCGCAAATTGAAGCGCAACCCCGCGGCGGCGACCGGCGCGCTCCTCGCCGTGGAGGCGACCGGCCGCGAGGCGCTGCAGGAGTTACGCGGCTTCCTGGGCGTCTTAGATCCTCACGATGACGCCGTCGCAGAGCTGGCGCCGCAGCCCGGTACGGCGGACGTTGAGTCTCTGCTCCACCGAGTTGCGCACGCCGGCCTTCCCGTCGAGCTCCAGGTGCGCGGAGAGCGCAAGGTTCTGCCACCCGGACTGGATCTTGCCGCGTATCGCGTGGTGCAAGAGGGGTTGACGAACGCGCTCAAGTACGCCGACCGCGCCCGGACAGAAGTGGTACTCGACTATCGCTCGGACGGTATCGAGGTCGAGGTGCTGGACGAGGGTCCAGGTCGAGCTGCCGGCGCCGACGGCGACGTCGAGGAACCCGTGGGCCGCGGGCTCGCTGGGCTGCGCGAGCGCGTCGCGCTCTATGGAGGCAGTGTCGAGGCCGGTCGAAGGCCGAGTGGCGGTTTCGCGCTGCGCGCGTGGTTGCCGTCGACGCTACCGCTGCCGTGAGCGCGCAACCTGAGGCGCACGCTCCCATTCGCGTTCTGATCGCCGACGACCAGACCCTGGTCCGCAGCGGGTTCCGAATGATTCTCGAAGACGAGCCCGACATCGAAGTGGTCGCGGAGGCGGCTGACGGCGATGAAGCGGTGGCAGCGGTCACGCGCGTGCACCCGGACATCGCGCTGCTGGATGTCCGCATGCCTCGTGTCGACGGTCTCGAGGCGGCGCGCCGCATCGTCGCGGGGGGCGTTCCGGTGCGCCTGGTGATGTTGACGACGTTCGACGTCGACGAGTACGTCTTTCGTGCCATCGAGTACGGAGCCACGGGGTTTCTGCTCAAGGACGTCACCCCCGAGCAACTGGTGGCGTCAGTTCGCCTCGTGGCTGCCGGTGAAGCGCTGCTGGCTCCCGCAATTACTCGGCGGCTCATCAGTCGGTTCGCGCGGGAGTCGTCACGACCGGTGCCACTCGGGTTGGATGACGTCACTTCCCGGGAGATGGAGGTGGTGCGCCAGGTCGCGCGCGGGCTGAGCAACGCCGAGATCGGGGAAGTGCTGCACCTGAGCCCCGCAACGGTCAAGACGCACGTCGGGCGCATCCTGTCGAAACTCGGCTTGCGCGATCGCGTCCAGCTGGTCGTCGTCGCATACGAGTCCGGCGTCGTGGAGCGCGGTACCAGCCCCGTTTGACGGGTGCACGTCCGGGCGTCCTCACGGGATGACCGATCAGTTTTCGCGCCTGCCGGAGTTTTATTGCCGGCACTGCGTCAGCGAGCCGAATTACGACAAGGAGGTTGACCGTGGACTGGAAGTTGGAACTCATCGTGGTCCCCGTCTCGGACGTGGACCG
>DATMRA010000078.1:0-3635 GCA_035566535.1 Candidatus Acidiferrales bacterium
ATGCGTGACCCGGTTTCCGTGATCGCAATGCCGCCCAGGTCGGTGAGGTTGGCCGCATTCATGGACGATGTGTTTCCGTTGCCCAGGTCCACGCGCGAGATGGCCGTCGGCCCGCTTCCGCCAAAGACGATGCCCCACACCGAGTTCGAGCTCGGGTCGAATGCGAGGTCGGCGATGGTGGGAATCAACACCTTGTTGACCTGTTGGGTGAGCACCTTCTGCGAGCCGACATCAACCCGCGAGATGCTTCCGGCGCCAAAGTTGCTGGTCAGCATGCTGCCGTCGCCGGCGAACACGGCGCTGTCCGGGCCCTCGGTGGACAGGCCCGAGATGTAATTCGAATCCACCTTCACGGATCCGTCCGAGCCCACCACCACCCGCGCAAGCGCTCCCTCGCCGATCTGCGTGACGTAGAACGTTCCCGCGGATGCGGCGAGCGAGTTGCTGCCGGTATCGGCCAGAACGGCGATCGGGACCAGCAGCGGAGCAGCGACGAATGCCGCGACGGCAGCGCGTGTGAGCGGTTTCACGGCGCCGCCGGGA
The DNA here is from genome assembly GCA_035566535.1 of Candidatus Acidiferrales bacterium. Lineage (GTDB taxonomy): Bacteria > Chloroflexota > Dormibacteria > Aeolococcales > Aeolococcaceae > JAFARE01. Next base: position 544 of record DATMRA010000078.1, read on the forward strand.
CCGCGCCCGTCGACGGCGGTGGTGGTGGAACCGCCGGCAGTGGTTCCTCGCCCGCCGGTTCTCGAGCGTGCTCGAGGATGTGATCCGGCAATAGGACCGTGAACACGATGAGCGACACCAGAGTCGATATCACCACCGGCCGCACGACGCTCTGGGTGCCGAATGCGGCCACCACGATGATCGCGATGATCGCGCTGATCACTGATCCCACGATCAGTCGCACCAGGATGGGAACGCGCATCACGATGGCCGTACGAGGCCCGAGCCGGCGCAGCAGTGGCTCGCGAAGCGCGAGGAAGGCGATCATCACGGCGCCGACGATGATGGGATCGACCCAGGAATCCATCAGTCCGGCGAGCAGGAACACAGCAATGAGCACGCGAACACCTATCGCAACCGGTTGGGGTGCTCTGCGCCGCTCTTGTGCCGGCACAGGGAGTCGCTGCGGGGTCGCAGCGGCATAGCGAAGGTCGAGCCACGCGCGCAGGGCTGCCGCGCCGATCGCCACGAGCGGCAGGGCCCACGCGGCAGTGTGCAGCCCTTCGATGGTGCTCGCGCTGGGCGCCAGCCCATGCCAGGTGAAATACGGGCGCGTCAGTACGAGCGCAGCCTGCGCCCATGCGAAGACAAGGAGCGCTTCGGCAAGAGCTGCGACCCCGGCCTCAGCCGCAAAGCCGCGGCCTGCGAGCCAGCGCGCGGCCGCCTCATTGGCGAGCGCCCGGGCCGTGAGGGGAATCAGCACGACCAGCATCGCGAGGACGAAGGCGCACAGGATCAGTGCGGCCCACGTCTTACCCGCATTCGTGAACGCACCGAGGAATACGGGGTCGCGGACTCCGATCAGGATGTCACCGACGGCGTAGCCGATGACGAGCCATGCCCCCACCGCGGCGCTCAGAGTTCCGACAACCAGCGCGAGGACCATGAACGCGACCGAGCTGGTGAACAGGTCGGTGGCCAGGGGATGCCGCCATCCGATGATGAATCCGAAGAAGAGCGCAAGCAACGGAGCGAGAGCCGCCACGGGCGGGATCGCTTCGAGATAGCCGCCGTCACCGAAGACCACGCCGAGACCGGCCGACGCGCGTGACATCCAACGCGGCACTCGGCCCCACCAGTATTCCGCCAGCTTGCCGATCATCGTCCTCTGGTCCGCTGCCGGCCGGCGCAGGCTGTGCGCCCGAACGGAAGTGCCCGCGAGCTTATGGGCGGCCCAGCGGGACCGTCAAGCGAAAGAAGTCGCGCACCCCACGTTGTTGACACGCCACCGGCGCTCACCCGACCGACCGGCTCGGACCAGGTTGTTCCGCGGCACCCCCGGGAGACCGTTTACCGCTGCTTCCTTCCGGACCTGACGGGGTTCACGGGCCCGAGCTGCGCGGGACCCAGTCGTCAACGCCGATGCGTTCGGAGCGGACCCGATGACGTGCCCCCTCGGTGGGGAATTCGACCCCGCTGTAGCGGATTGCGGGTACAGGGCACCGCTATCTCCCCGTCTAGCGCGACCGCGATCATTCTATCCGCTGTCACTGCACAGGGACGGGCGCCTCGGCGGTTCGTTGCGTGCCGTCGGGCGACGGCATCTCCGCCGAGGCCGCCATCGCTGACGCTTCCGACGCCGGCCAGTCCAGGATGACGCGCGTTCCCACGCCCGGCTTCGTCTCCATCGTCACCTTGGCCCCATGCGCCTGCACGAGCCGCTTGACCAGGGCGAGGCCCATACCCGTCCCGCCGTAGCGGCGTGTCGCGCTGTTGTCGGCTTGGTAGAAGCGATCAAAGACGCGCGGAAGGTCTTCCGCTGCGATGCCGATACCCTCGTCAATGACCTCGATGCGCACGAGCGGCCGCCGCCCGTGCTGCGCGGCACGGACCACCACATGGCCCTTGCCGTCGCTGAACTTCACGGCATTGTCGATGAGTGCGCGCAACACCTGCCCCAGGCGGTCCGCATCCGCGAAAACAGACACGGACGGGTCGACGCTCGTATCGACGGGGATCGGCAGGCCGCCCTTATAGCGTTCTCCGACCAGCTCGACGGCCGCGGTCACCGCCTCCGCGAGCGAAACGTAGTTCATGTGCAGGCCGAGCGTCTCGCTGTCCATAACCGAGAAGTCGATGATCGTCTCCACGATGTCGTAGAGATTGCGTGCGGCCACCTGGATGTCGCGCACCGCTTCCAGCTTGGGTTCGTCGGCCCACATGTCCCAGCACATCTCGATCAGGTCGCTGAGACCGAGGATCGCGGTGAGCGGCGTGCGCAACTCGTGCTGGATGGTGGAAAGGAAATCGGTCTTCATCGCGTCGAGCTCGCGCAACCGGCGCACCGTCTCCTTCTCCTGCTCGTACAGCCGCGCATTTTCCATCGCGATGGCCGCGTTGTTCGCCAGTACTTTCAGCACGTCCTCGGCATCGCCGCCGACCGCGAGTGCCTCGGTGGGTGCCGCCACCACCAGCGCGCCGACCACGTTGTCCTGATAGAACATCGGCACGGCAAGCATCGAGCCGAGTTCGGCGTCGCTCTCGCGCACCACGCTGCCCGCGAGCAGTGATGACACGTTCGTCCAGCTGTTGAGGTCGCCGGTCGGTGAGCCTTCCGGAAACACCGACTGGATGATCAGCAGGTCGGCGTCGCGCGACGCAAGCAGCGCGGCGGTGCCCTCCCCTGCTATCGCCGCCGCGGCGCGCACAACCTCATGTTCCAGCGCGGTGATTCCACCGGTCGTCGTGGTCAGTGCACGAGACACGTCGCCGACACGCTCGATGTTGGTGTCCAACCGTGCGTGCGCCTCTTCGATCTGGGTTGTGTAGGAACGGATGCTGTCGCGCATACGGTTGACGCTGATGGCCAGCCTGCCCAGCTCATCAGTGGATCTCACCTCGACACTCGACGTGTAATCACCGCCCGCGATACGGGCGACTCCCCGCTCGAGCCGTCGTATGGGCCGGCGAACCAGTGCTTCGACGAACAGGATCACACCGATCGCGATCAGCAGCAGAACGAAAATCGTGATGACGCCGAGCGTCAATTCGTCTGTGCGCTGATCACCGATGAACGGCGCCAGTGGAACCTCGACGCCGACATAGCCTGTCAG
>DATMRA010000079.1:0-13429 GCA_035566535.1 Candidatus Acidiferrales bacterium
CGCTACGGTCCGATCCACGCGGAAGTCCGCGTCGCCGCGGAACTCCCCGTGGTCATCGAGGTGGCGGCGCGATCGATCGGCGGGCTCTGCTCGCAGGTGATCCGTCTGGTTTGCGCGGACGCTCCCGGCGTCGAGCGATCCCTCGAGGAGGTCATCCTGCGGCTCGCATGCGGACTACCGTTGGGCGCGGCGCGGCTGGTCGATAGTGCCGCAGGCGTGCTCATGCTGCCCATCCCGACCGCCGGCGTGTTGCGCGCCGTCGACGGCGTCGATCAGGCCGCGGGTGTCGTCGGCGTCACCGGTGTGACCATATCCATCCCTACTGGAGAATCGGTCGCCCCGCTTCCCGAGGGCGACCGCTATCTCGGCTTCATCTTCGCTCGAGGCGAAACGCCCACTGCTGTCGAGTCCGCGCTCCGAGAGGCTCAGTCGCTGCTTCGGCTCGAAATCGCGTAGCGCCGCGGGGGGGTCCCTAAGCCCGGACGGGACATCCAGCGGCGCCGCTTATTCCTCTCGGAGATGAACCGCTGAATCCTCAGCGCTCAACTCATCGGGGTCGTCATCTGGGTCGGTGTCCGCTTCCCCGAGGACCACGTCGTCCCCGCCACGCTCAGGTGCCTGCATCTGGCCTGCCTCGGGGTCCGTCCGACCCCGCAAGATCGCCTCGGGCTCTTCTTCAGCGAGCCGTTCGTCAAGGGTGTCGCGGTGATAGCTGTCTATGGGTTCGTCGAGCTGTCGTGAGGCAAGGTCGCGCTCATTGCCATCGTCGCCGACCACCTCAGCTGGATCCGGCTCCTCGGTTCCCGGAATCACGTCGCTATCGGCGGGTACATCCCGCCATGGAGCATCGGAGGCGTGAGTGCGATCAGACGCGTCTTCTGTCATTAGTTGTCCTTTGTGCCGCCGGCCAGACTGCGCTTGGCCGCCTTGATTCAAGCCGGCCGGCGCCCGCTAGCGAGAACGCTACCTCGGGCGCCTACCTCAGGCGCCCATATCGGCCATATATCGCCTCATTATATTAGCACGCTGGCGCAACAATTTGTGGCAATGTCCTGCTACGATGTGACGATCCCAGGACCAGGCGAGAGCCCTTAAGGCGCCGGTCGGGGCACCCTCCTCGGGGTTGGCCAGCCAGTTCCTCCAAGCACCCTTCTTGGCCCTCCAAACCCGCAGTCATCCCTTGGAGGAGCACAACATGGCCGTTGCCACCCCCGTCGCCGAGACGACCCGTCACTTCAGTTCGTCGACCCGTGCGCTGCTCATCAATGGCAAATTCGAGCAGGCGGCTAGCGGTAAGACGTTTGACACCGTCAATCCCGCCACCGGCGAGGTGCTCGCAAGCGTCGCCGAGGGCGACGCGCAGGACATCGATCGCGCTGTGCAGGCTGCTCGCCGCGCCTTCGAGGACGGCGCGTGGAGCCGAATGACACCCTCAGAGCGCGGCCGGATCATGCACCGGATCGGTGACCTAATCATGGAGCACGCAGACGAGCTTGCCGAGCTCGACTGCTTGGACAACGGAAAACCGCTGAGCGTAGCCCGTGCCGCCGACGTCCCACTCGCAGCCGACCTTTTCTGGTACATGGCGGGATGGGCGACAAAGCTCAATGGTGGAACCATCAACCCATCCGTGCCATACCTTCCCGGCGCCGAGTTTCATGCGTACTCACTGCGCGAGCCGGTCGGCGTGGTCGGCCAGATCATCCCCTGGAACTTCCCGCTGCTGATGGCCGCGTGGAAGCTCGGTCCGGCATTGGCCACCGGCTGCACCGTGGTCCTGAAGCCAGCCGAGCAGACGCCGCTGTCGGCCCTGCGATTGGGCGAGCTCATGCTCGAGGCGGGCCTCCCAGCCGGTGTCGTCAACATCGTGACAGGGTTCGGTGAGACGGCTGGCGCAGCACTCGCCGCGCACTCCGGCGTCGACAAGATCGCGTTCACGGGCTCCACGGAGGTCGGCAGACTGATCCTAAAGGCGGCTGCCGGCAACCTGAAGAAGGTCTCGCTCGAGCTCGGCGGCAAGTCGCCGAACATCATCTTCTCGGACGCGAACATCGACGCGGCTATCGCGGGCGCGGCGCAGGGCATCTTCTTCAACCAGGGCGAGGTGTGCTGTGCTGGCACCCGCCTGTATGTGCAGCAGGAACGCTTCGACGAGGTTGTCGAGGGTGTCGTTTCCGCGGCGAAGAAGATCAAGGTCGGGCCGGGTATGGATCCGGCCACCGAGATGGGCCCGCTGGTCTCCCTCGAGCAACTCGAACGGGTCACCGGGTATTTGGCCAAGGGCGAGCAGGCGGGCAACCGCGCACTGACCGGCGGCCATGCAATCGGCGGCCCGGGCTACTTCGTGGAGCCCACGGTGCTGGTGGACACCAAGCCCGACGATATCGTCGTGCGTGAGGAGATCTTTGGACCTGTGGTCGTCGCGCTGCCGTTTAGTGACGTCGATGACCTCGCGCGTCAAGCCAACGACTCCGACTACGGGCTGGCCGCGGGCGTGTGGACCAAGGACATCTCAAAGGCTCACAAGCTTGCCAAGCGCATCAAGGCGGGCACCGTATGGGTCAACACCTACAACATCTACAGCGCTGAGCTGCCGTTCGGCGGCTACAAGCAAAGCGGCTGGGGTCGCGAGATGGGCGAGGAAGTCCTCTCCAGTTACCTCGAGACCAAGGCGGTGATCGTCCAGCTCTAGCTACTAGTTCCTGATAAGGAAGAGTCGCCGTCGGAACCTGAACCGGCGGCGACTCTGTCGCATCCCGTCACGCACGCGTGAGGCGCAGGAACAACCACGACGACAGAGCGGCCACTGCCAGCCCGAGCGCGACGTCGGCTATGTAGTGTTGGTGGACCAACATCGTTGATGCGACGATGACAAGGAGCAGTGCTTTGGCGACAACTGCGCCTCCAGCTGGAGTCATGTTGAACGCGAGTTGTCGTTTAACTAGTGGCAACCAACCCTCTTGGAAGGACACCAAAGAATTGTAAAGACGGTGCTGGCTCCATTGAACGGCCCGTTGTCACGATTCATAATCGAACGGTGAGGCATCTCAGGAAGCGCTCCCGCGTGATTCAGGCAGCACTACGCGATTCGAGACGTGTGATCGGCGAGGTGTGCCTCGGCGTCACCGTGGCTGGACTGATCGTCGTCGGAATCGCGCTGGGGACCCATATCAGCCGACCATCAGCCGCGACCGCTGCCTCAGCCCAAGCTTCCCCGTCTGGGCGCTCGCTCCCTGCGTCCACTTGGTCCGAATCGGGGGAACAGACGAGCGCTAGTGCCATTGCGACCGATGCGCCCACTGCCTCTGATACCCCCGCGGCCGCTGTTTCGAGTCCCAATACTCCGCCTACCGTGGCGGCTCGTCCGACACCCACACCCTCTCCAACTCTCCCCGCTCTGACGCCAGTCGGCATCGTTCAAATTCTGACGTCGGGGGGCGCGCCGTTCACCGCGACCATTCACTTCACTCCAACTCAGCCGACGGTGCATTACGAATGTGATCAATGCGGGAGCTTCACGGTGGCTGATTATTACGGCAACGCGCTCGGGTCATACGTCGCACAGAAAGGTTCATTTGTCGTGGCTATCCCCGGGACGTATTACGTGACGGTGCATCCCATCAAAGAAGGCATCCAATGGTCCATCACCATCTGGGATGTCCTCACATCCTGGTAGTCCTTGAGCGTCGGCAGTACGGCAGCGTCTGAGCCACTCGACAGGCCGAAGCTCTACTCCGGCGGAACTGGAGCGGGAGACGAGGCTCGAACTCGCGACCCCTACCTTGGCAAGGTAGTGCTCTACCACTGAGCTACTCCCGCTCGCGCGCCGGGCGCCGAGTATACCCGCTGGCAAAACCACCGGCGCCAAGCCATACTCGGTCCGGAAGGCAGACATGAGGTACGTGGTCACCGGCGCAGCCGGATTCATCGGATCGACGCTGTGCGACGCACTCCTTGCCGGTGGCCACGAGGTGACCGGTGTCGACAACTTTACCGACTATTACCCGCGCCCACTCAAAGAGGCAAATCTCAGTCGCGCCCGCGACCACGCGAGCTTTGAGCTGCTCGAAATCGACCTGGCCGACGCCGAGCTCAATGCAGTTATGGGTGATACCGATGGAGTCTTCCACCTCGCTGCACAGCCGGGGGTGCGCCAGAGTTGGGGAACAGAGTTTGCGACGTATGTACGTGACGGAATCCTGGCGACGCAGCGAGTCCTCGAATCGTGTCGCACTACGGGCGCGCCGCGACTTGTCTACGCGTCGTCGTCCTCCGTGTACGGAAATGTCGCAACACTGCCCGCAGTCGAGTCAGCTGTCCCCCACCCCATCTCGCCGTACGGCATCTCCAAGCACGCGTCGGAAGAGCTGTGCACCGCGTATTACGAGGGCTACGGCATCCCCGTGGTGATGCTGCGCTACTTCACCGTGTACGGGCCTCGTCAGCGTCCCGACATGGCGTTCCATCGCTTCATCAAGGACGCACTCACCGCTCAGCCCATTCCCCTATACGGGGACGGCTCGCAGAGCCGCGATTTCACCTTCGTTGACGACGCAGTAGCGGGCACCATTGCCGCGATGTCGCGGGGTTTGCCGGGGCGCATCTACAACCTCGGAGGCGGCGCGGTCTGGACGCTGAATCAAATTCTGGACGCGATCCAGCGCGTGACCGATTGCCGCTTACGCATCCAGTCGCAGGATCAGCAGCTCGGCGACGTCCAGCACACGCAGGCCGACATCACTCGGGCGCGTGCGGAGTTGGCGTTTGAACCGCAGACAGACGTCAACTCCGGCCTCTCGAGACAGGCGGAATGGACACGCGAGTTGCTAACTGCCGGACTGCTCAAAGGAACACCCATCACATAGGCGTCGAACTAAAGTTTGTCAGTTAACGTCCGGTTAAGTTATCGTTTTCGGCCTTGGGGGCACGGCAGGTAGGATTTTCCTGCCCGCCGCACTGCGGGGGCAGCTCGATGGCCTTTGGAAGGTATACAGGCTCATCGCCGCGAGGGGGGCATCGCGGCCGGTTCCATACGGGCACGTCCCTGAGATGTTGGGCGGCGCCGGCAATCGCTGTTCTCACTGCGAGTGCGTGCGCGGGCTTCGATGAGCCGGCACTGCAGCCGGTAACGGCGATATCTCTCACGCGCGTTGCCATTCCGCCCATATCCGGCAAGAGCGCGCAGTTCGACATCATGGCGATCGACCAGGAGCACCATCAGGTCTTCGCCGCCGACGCGCTGGACCAGGGCATCGACATCGTCGACGTCTCCTCCACGCCGGCGCACTACCTGCGCACGGTTCACCTCGACTCCGTTCCCAACGGCGTCGCCTATGCACCGGACTTGCACCGTCTGTATACGGGCAACACCGACAGCAGCGTCTCGGTGATCGACGTGAACCCCTCGTCGCCCACCGCGTATACGGTGCTGGCCACCATCAGCACGGGTGGCGCCGGCTCCACCGACCTCGTGGACTACGACACTCACGACCACAAGATCTACGCGACCAATCCGGACGACGGATTCGTCTCGGCGATCGATGCCACCACGAACACCGTCGTCGCGCAGATCCAGAACCTGGGCACCACAGAGCAGCCGGCCTATAACGCAGCCGACGGTATGGAGTACGTACCCGGCGCTGATGCCAACACGATCATCAAGATCGACCCGAGGAGGGACGTTGTGGTTGGCACGCCGTCTCCCATACCGGTTGTCTGTGTTCCCCATGGACTGGCGATCGACCCGGCGACAGACCAGGGCCTCATCGGATGCGGCGACAAGGACAACCTCGTCACCGTCGCCTGGGACTTCCACACCGGAACCATGTTGAAGGCCTTCGACTTCGCCGGCGGCGGTGATCAGGTCGTCTTCGATGCGAAGGCGGGGCACTTTTACTTCGCTGCTCAGGGATATGCGCCACCTGAAATGGCGATATTCAACGCATCGCCGATCACCTTCCTCACCGCCGTACCGACCAGCCATCACAGCCTCAGCGTTGCGTACGACGAGACGCATCACCTGCTTTACACCATCGACGGCCGTCACCTGGAAGCATCCTTGTGGTCGTTTCCGGATCCCGTGTTCGGTTGCGCCGGTCACGAAGCGGTGCTTGCAGCCGAGGGGGCCCCCCGCAGCCAGACGCCCGATTGCCATCCCGAACAGCAGACGGCAGCCGCATGAAATGACCAAGTTCCTCTACCGAAATTTGGAAGGCCAGCGGACGATGGTCGCCTACGCGGTCGCTCTGACGGTGGTCGGCGTCGGAGCTGACATCCTCAGCGCCTTTCCACTGAAGTTCATCCTGGACAAGATCGTGCATCACCAGGATCCCAACGTCCCAGTCTTCGGTTGGTTCATCGGTGTTCTCGACCAATTCGGCACGCGCAATGGTCTCAATGGCACCGAGGTGCACACGCAGCTCGGCGTCATTCTCTTTTCCGGAGGGATGCTGCTGGTCACGGGTGTGATTGGCGCCGTGGTGGCGTACGTGCAACTCGCCGCGGCAGCCCGAGTCGCGCAAGACATGGGCGCCCGCCTACGCAACCGGCTATTCGTGCACATCGAGCATCTTCCCCTCGCTTGGCACGGACGTCAGCGAGTCGGCGACGTGGTGCAGCGAGTCATCGGAAATGTCACCGACATCGAGAAATTGGTGACCGACGGGCTCGTCGATTTGCTCTCAGGGATCCTGACGCTGGTTGGGTTCCTCATCGTAATGCTCGTGTTGAACTGGCAGTTCACGGTGCTGTCACTGGTCATGCTGCCGCCACTCGCCGTCGTGATCGTCGGCTACACGCGATGGATCAAGCGCGCATCCCGACAGACCGCGAAGGCTCTGGGCGAGGTCGCCGAAGTGGCCAACGAGAGCGTGGGTGCGATCACCGAGCTCAAGGCATTCAGCCTTGAACGCTGGCTGGCGCGCTCATTTTTCGATCGTGTGGAGCGTAAGCGACGGTTCGGGTGGCGAGCCGGACGCCGCCAAGCGGAATTCGATCCGCTCGTGCTCACGCTGGTGACGCTCTCGACCGTCGCGATCATCACCGTCGGCGCCTGGGTGGCGTTCGGGCACGGGCATCGCTACTCGGTCTTGTTCCTCACGATTCCGGCAGGGACGCTGACGGTCGGCACGCTTACGGTATTTCTCTCGTACTCGCGCCAGCTGTACTCGCCGCTGCGCTCGCTCTCCAAGCTGATGTTGCTGGCGTCGACGGGCTCGAGCGCTGCGGAGCGCATTCAGGAAGTCCTCGACGAACCTATCGAGGAGCGGCCGACGACAACGCGCGGCTATCGCAGCGCCACTGGCATGCGCGGCGATATCGCGTACCACGGCATCGCCTTCGGCTACGAGCAGGGCAGGCCCGTCCTCACGGATATCGACCTCGAAATACCGTCGGGAAAGCGCATTGCCCTGGTTGGTCTGTCCGGCAGCGGCAAGACGACGATGGTCCGGCTCCTGCCGCGATTCTACGAACCGTGGGCGGGGAGCATCACGATCGATGGCTCGGACATCCGCAACTACCGTCGCGACGGCCTGCGCCGAAGCATCGGCATCGTCCTCCAGGATTCGATTCTGTTCGAGGGCACGGTGCGCGAGAACATCGTGCTGGATCGCAGCAACGTCTCCGAGGCCAAGCTGATCGCGGCAGCTCAGCAGGCGTGCATTCACGACACCATCGTGAACATGCCGGGCGGCTACGAGGCCCGGGTGCGTGAGCTTGGCAAGAATTTCTCGAGCGGGCAGCGCCAGCGCATCGCCATCGCGCGCGCGATCCTGCGCGACGCTCCAATCCTGATCCTCGACGAGCCCACGGCAAACCTCGACGTCGAGGCGGAAGCCGAGGTCATGCGCGCGGTGGAGCGTCTCACCGAGGGCCGAACGGTCATTGTCATCTCGCACAGGCTCAGCACGCTGGGTCGCGTCGATGAGATCGCTGTGCTCGAAGCTGGGCGCATAGTCGAGCGCGGCACCTATCAGGAACTCAAGGCGCTGGGCGGCAGCTTTGCTCACCTGCTCGCGGAGCAGAACCGTTATGCGGCGGAACCCGTGGAACTCCCGGCGCCGGTCGCGAGCAACGGACACGTTCCAGCGCCAACCGCGCTGCAGCCGCTCAACGGCGAGACGGATCTTGTAGGCAGGAAGGCCACGACGAGCAAGCGACGCAAGACCGGCGCCGCCGCTCCGCCGCGCAGACCAACGAAACCTGCTGGTCGCAAGCCATGACCGCGTCGCTCCAGAAATCTGGTGAGGGACGGCTCGTTGTCGTCACTGGCGCCGCCGGCTTCATCGGCAGCTGGTTGTGCCAGGCGCTCCTGGCGGACGGGTGGCACGTGCGCGGCGTCGACTCCTTCACCCCGTCGTACGAACCCGCGCTGAAGCGAGGCAACATCGCCGGGCTCGGTGCGGATCCCGAGTTCGAATTTGTGGAGGCCGACCTCGCGGGCGCTGACATCGTGCGGCTCCTTGACGGCGCGGCCGTGGTCGTGCATCTCGCCGCCGAAGGTGGCGCCAGCACGTCGTGGGAAGGAAGTTTCGCGCGCTACGTGGAGCGCAATGTCCTCGTCACTCAGCAGCTGCTCGAGGTCGTGCACGCGCTGCCAGTCCAGCGCTTCATCTATGCCTCGAGCGCCTCCGTCTACGGCGACGCCGATCAGCCACTGAGCGAAATGCTCACGCCGCAACCGGTTAATCCATATGGCGCCAGCAAGCTCGCCGGCGAGCACCTGGTGCGCAAGCACGCGACGCATGGCTTGCCCGCCGCCATCCTTCGATACTTCTCGGTCTACGGTCCTCGTCAGCGCCCCGACATGGCAGCGCACAGATTCATCGAGGCCGCCCTCGATGGCAGCGCCGTGACGGTATACGGCGACGGCGCGCAGACGCGCGACATGACATACGTGACCGACGCAGTCGCCGCAACGGTCGCGGCGCTGTCAGCGCCGCTCGACCCCGGCGCAGTCATCAATGTTGCAACCGGCCAAGGCGTCAGCGTGCTCCAGCTCATCAGTACGATCGGCGAGCTGCTGGGCGACGGATGCTTGCGTATCACCAACGAGCCTGCCCGCGACGGAGACGTCGCTCGCTGCGAAGCGACAATCGGGACGGCCGGCGCGCTGCTCGGTTGGCAACCGGACACCGATCTCGTAACCGGGCTCGACCAGCAGATCCTTTGGCATCGCTCCCGGCGGAGTCGCAACGGTCGGGCTGCCCACAATGGCGTGCATCGGAGCGAGCCGCGCGGACCGCGGTTGATGATCTATTCACAAGACGGCTTGGGCCTTGGGCATCTGCGCCGCGCCAGCTCCATCGCCACCGAATTCCTCAAGCAGGAACCCGCGGGCTGGGTGCTCACGACCTCCGATTCCCCGCTGGGGACGCTGCTCCGTGACATTCCGAACCACGACTACCTGAAGCTGCCGTCCATCGTGAAAGCGGGGCCGGGTGACTGGCATCCGCTTTCGTTGCCACTGGATTTCGGCCACCTACGCCAGCTGCGCAGCCGGCTCATCCACGAAGCCGCCATGGCCTTCGCGCCCGACGTGTTGCTCGTCGATCACATGCCGCACGGGGCAATGGGCGAGCTCATACCGGTGCTGGATGCGCTGCGCGGAGGACCCACGCGCGTGGTGCTCGGTCTGCGCGACATCATCGATGCGCCTCACGTCGTTCGCCAGCGATGGCAGGCCGAGGGCGCCTACCACGCGCTGGCCCGCTACTACGACGAAGTGCTCATCTATGGCTCGCAGGACGTGTTCGACGTCTGCAGCGCCTACGACTGGCCCGACAACCTTGCGGCTCTGGCCCATTACTGCGGCTTCGTCTGCACACCGCAGGCACCAGACGATCCCAAGCGCATGCGCGCGCGGCGGCTGGCCGGCGTTCCTCGGGGCGCAATGATCGCCGCGATGGCCGGTGGCGGGGCCGACGCCCATGAGCTGATGAGCACACTCCTGGATGCCCTGCCGGCAATCCACGCGGAGCGCCCGTGCGTGCTCGAGATCGTGACCGGACCTTTCATGCCCGACGCCCAACGGCTCGATCTCAAGCGTCGCGCCGAGGCGCTGCCGGTGCGTCTGCGCACGTTGGTGCGCAATCCGCTCAGCCGCGTCGCCGCTGCAGATCTGGTTGTGGCCATGGCCGGCTACAACACCACAATGGAAGTGCTGCGTCAAGGGACGCCGGCACTCCTTGTGCCACGCCGCGGGCCGAGCAGCGAGCAACGCATGCGGGCGAGTCAGTTCGCGCAGCGGGGTTGGGCGTCGCAACTCGACCCCGATGACCTGCGACCCGATCGCCTCGCGGACGCGGTCTTGGCCGCTCTCACACCTGAGCCGGCGCCGCGTGCGTCGTCACCGCCGGATCTTGACGGCCTCGCGCGGGCCGTGGAGCGGCTCCGCGCCAATGCAGCTGCAGCGCTGTCGCGCGCACCCCGACGCGAAGTCACGCTCGTCGGCAAGCCGTATGTGCGAGCCGCTGCCGGTGAACATTGAGCTGGTCACGAGCGGCCAAGCCGGCCTCGCAGGCGTTCACGAGCTTCTGCATGGCTCGGGCCACCGATCGCTGCAGCGCGCTCTGCAGGGAATGCTGGCACCCAATCGTCGACTGCATTCGTCTCAACTGACCCGGGCACACTTCAAGCCTGGCCGGAAGCTCGCCACCTACTACACGGTCGTCGTGGATGACGTTGCTGATGCCGTACCCGTCGCAGTCACATGGTTCTGCGACCCAGCACCGCGCGACGAACGCCTGCTGGCTACCGAGAAGGCGTTGCGGGAGAGCATTCAGACCCCGTTTGAGCAGCTCTGGTCCTCCCATGCCGGTGGCGCAGTCGTCGTCCTCGCAGCGCCGCTGGATCCGGTCTTCCCGAATCTTCCCGGTCTCGTGGACCCGTCACGAGCTCCGTATCCGCTGTTCAACGAGGACGGTGCACAAGCACCGCGCTTCGTGCGCTACCGCCCTGGACAGCGACATGTCCTCGAGTACCGCCACGGTGGCCTGAGCCAGTTCGCCAAGCTGTACCGCCCAGGTGAGTCGCGTGCGGTCGCCGATGCGGTCACGGCGTTCGCCGATCTCATCGCGCCCGCAGCGGTTCACGGCGTGCAGGTGGTTCGTCCTGTCGCGGTTCTTGAGGACGTCGACGTGCTCGTGTACCAGGGCACGGCAGGTGCGCCGCTCTCACAACGATTGAAGGCCGGCCGCGCCGATGACATCGAGCGGATGCAATCGGTCGGACAGTGGCTCCGCGCTGTGCACTCGGTGCCTGCCGCAGCCGCCCCGCAACTTCGCGAACGAGACCTCGAGAGCCACCTTCGCGCCGTGTATCGCGCCGGCGAAGCCATGCGCGGCCTCGCTCCGCAACTGTGGGGAGTCGCTCAGGACATCCTCGAGAACGGGGCTCGGCAGTTGGACCGACTGGACCAGGAGGACATGACGCTTGTGCACGGCGACATCAAAGCCGACCACCTGCTCGCCGGGCGCGACGGTGTGACCGTGCTCGACACCGATCGATGTGCACGCGCTGACCCGGCGCTCGACATCGGCAAGCTGATCGCAGACTTGCGCTGGTGGGCGTGGGCCACGCGGCGATCGCAATTCGAGCCGGCTGAGGCAGCGCTGCTCGCCGGCTATGGGCCGGACGGTTCCCGGCTGGCGCGGGCCCGCTTGTACGCGGCGCTGTGGCTCGTCAAGATCGCGGCCCGCCGCGTCTCCGTTGCCTGGCGCGACTGGGCGCGGGGTACGGCGGAGGTTCTGGCGCTGGCCGATGTCTTGCTCCATCCGGCGGAATCACCGTGACGGTCGTGAGCGCAGCCGCCGCTGCCGGCCCGTGGCCGCTGGCACCCGACCTCGATCCCGCGCTCCCGGGGCTCGCCGCAGCGATCGACCCCGCAGCGGTCGCTGACCTTTTCCGCCTGCGCTGGCTGGACGATGGACCGAGTCCGGTGATCCGTTCGTGCGCGCTGGAGCACGCGCTGTGGCGACCGGGGCTGGACTGCGTCGCGACCTACAGACTCGATTTCCTAGAACGCGACGGCGAATCCTCGACGCTGGGCGCCGTCGCGATCTCACGCGGCGGCGTGCGCCACTGGTTGTACAACACGGACCCAGCGCTTGCCGGGTTGGCCGGCGCCTCGGACCCTCGCGCAATCGGCGCGTGGCTGGCAACCCGCCTGGGAGGCGCTGCGGAGCGGTACACCGTTGCGCCGGTACGCTACCGGGCCGGCACGCGCTGCGTGCTTCGCTATCAAACACGGGACAGAGATTCGCCGCCCCTGTACGGGAAGGTTGTCGCCCGAAACGGAGGCTCCGACCTGGCGGCCGTCCTCGCAGCACTGGGCGACAGCCTGGTCCCGCCGTGCGTCGGTGTTGCACCCGAGTGGCAGCTGGTGGTGCAGCACGATGCGGGCGATGACAGCCTGAAGGCCGTGGCTCTCGACCTCTCTGGCCCCACAGCAGCGGCATTCGCTGCCGCCGGCGATCTGCTGGCGCAGCTGCACGCGCACCCGGCACCACACGGTCCCGTGCGCTCCCTCGCCGGCGACGTGGACGAACTCCGCCAGCTCGAATCGTCGCTGGAGCTCGTGAACCCCGGCGCCGCCACGAAGTACACGCATGGCGTCGCGCAGCTCGAGGATCGCAACTCGAGCGGCGAGCCCATGGTCGCAAGCCACGGCGCGTATCGCGCTGATCAGGTCCATCGCTCGGCACGCGGATCGGTGATGATCGATCTGGATTCGTACTGCCTCGCGGAGCCCGCGCGCGACGCCGCCAACTTCCTGGCGTACCTGCACTGGCGCGCAATCCGCGGGTCGGCCTCGCCCGCATCCGTCGCCCACGCGCGCGACGCATTTATGGAGGGCTACAGTGCAGGAGGAAAGCGCGCGCTCGACGCGGAGCGCGTGCGGCTGTTCGAAGCCGCGGCCATCCTGAAGATTGCTGGGCGGCGCTGTCGCAGCCTCTCACATCACGAATGGCAGCACCTGCCTGCGCTGATCGACAGCGCACTCGACATGCTCGCCGCCGCTCGCGGTTCGACGCAGTGATCACGTCGAAGCACGACCCCCACCCGGCGGGTCCGCCGGTCGGCGCCGACCTGCTCGATGCAGAAGCTCTGACGGCGTTGCTGGCGCCCCAGCTGGGGGCGGGTTTTCGCGTGGTGGCCGTGACGCCGGTGGCACACGCTCCAGGCAAGCGGTGGGTGGCGGTCTGCCATACGCACGACGCCGGCGGCGCCGGCCCGGACCTCATCGTCAAGCTCTACGCGGACCCCGCGCGAGCCACGCGCAACCACCACGTGCTGGAGCAGCTGTACGCCCACCGCCGGACCGGCTGGAGCGTGCCTCGACCAGTCGCGCTGCTACCGGCTCACGGGCTGTCGGTGCACGAGGCCGCGCGCGGCCTGCCATTGGACGAGCTGGCGGAGCCGGCCCGGA
>DATMRA010000080.1:0-4525 GCA_035566535.1 Candidatus Acidiferrales bacterium
TGGCGTTCATGGACCAAGCTGGGCGCCGCGGGGCGGCGAAGCGCGTGCTGGTGGCACGTGCGAGACGTCACGTGGCGATCCAGCGCCGTGTCCAGGGACGAAATCCAGACGTGCCGTTCATTTTGAAAGACGTTCTTAGCCGCCTCGGCCGACCTGTCCTTCTTTGGGTAGGGCCACCCGACCTCTCGTAAGGCACCAGACCTCTTGTAGGTGCGCTCGATCTTTTCGTGCGGTCGCGTAATTCGCCGCGCGAACCCCCGTTTCACCTCGCGGAAATCAAACCGAGGCCCGCCATGCGGGCTCCTTACAGGAGGTTCGCGACATGAAGGCTCTCAACCCCACCAACGCGCGCCGGCTCGCGCTCGCCACGGCGGCGGTCATGCTGTCCGCGGTGGCTCAAGCCCAGGCGACGCCGCAATGGCTCTCGCCACAGACGCTATCCCAGCCCGGTCAGGACACGACCGGGCAGCAGGTCGCTTTCGATCCGCGTGGTGACGCCGTGGTCGTCTGGCAGGGCACGGGCGTCCACAAGACCATCCTCGCCACAGGCCGACCCGCCGGTGGCGCATTCAGCTCCCCCCAGACATTGTCGGACCCAAGCCAGGACTCGACCATCCCCGACGTCGCCATCGACGCGCAGGGAGACGCGGTCGCCGTATGGCTTCGCTTTGACGGCTCCAACGAGCGCGTGCAGAGCGCCTACCGACCCGCCGGCGGCTCGTTCGGCGCACCGCAGACGTTGTCGGCAGCGGGGAATGATGCGGCGGAACCGCGCGTGGCGATGAACGGTGGCGGAGACGCGGTGGTCGTGTGGAGCCTGAGGTCGGGTGTCACGGCAAAGATCCAGGCCGCGCAAGCAGGACTCGGCGGCGGCTTCGGCGCAGCGGTCGATCTGACTGGGTTCACCTCCGCTGAGAGCGTCCCCCAGGTGGCGCTCGACCTCCACGGAGACGCGATCGCGGTGTGGGACGGCAGCGACGGCGCGAACATCCGCATCGAGGAGGCTCTGCGGCCGGCGGCCGGCAGCTTCGGCGCGCCACGGTTCCTCTCGCCCGCCGGATTCAACGCCGACAATCCGCAGGTGGCGTTCGACTCCAGCGGCAACGCGCTGGCGGTATGGCGCTTCGACGGTCCCCCCGCAAGTACCGCACAGGGCGCCTACCGGCCCGCCGGTGGGGAATTCGGCCCCGTCCAGACGATCTCGGCGCCCGTCCCGCATCCCGCGCAGCGGCCGCAGGTCGCCTTCGACGGCCAGGGCTATGGAGTCGTGGCGTGGCAACAGGAAGATGGCATCGACCCGAGGGTGTATGCGAGCGTGCGCTCACCCGGCGCCTCCGGCGCCTTCTCGCCGCAGAGCGCCGTCGACCCGGGCGGCCAGGAAGCGCTCGAACCGCGCATCGCGGGCGACGGCCTCAGCGCCGTGATCCTCAGCTGGAAGACCTTCAACGGCATCACCTCCTCGACGCAGGCCGCCGTGCGCCCGGCCGGCGGCAGCTTCGGGCCAGCGGCGACGGTCTCCTCCACAGGCGCCGAGGAGGGCACTCCCGAGGTGGGAGTCGACGCTCAGGGCAACGGGATCGCCGTGTGGTCGCGCTTCAATGCCACCAACTATATGCTCGAAGCGGCCGGGTATGACGGCGCCGGGCCGCTGCTACGTGGGCTGACCTTGCCCTCGCGGGGAGTGGTCGGCCAGTCGCTGCAGTTCTTCGTCGCGCCGCTCGACGTATGGAACCCTGTCCTCTCGGAGGGCTTCACCTTCGGGGACGGCGGCTCTGCAAGCGGAGTCAGCGCGACGCACGCCTATGGCGCCCCCGGCAGCTACCAGGTGTCGGCTACGGCAACCGACGTGCTCGGCAACGTGACCACGGCGACGCAGACGGTCACGATCGCCACGCCCGGCGTCGCAAGCAACGGCCGCTGCGCGCTCTCCGCGCCACGCAGCCAAAAGCTGCTGCGCAAGGGCACGATCACGGCGAGCGTCGACTGCAGCGTCAGCCTCGAAGCCGCGCTGAGCGGCCACCTGACGGTCGCTACAGGGCACTCGCACTCGCACAGCCGTAGGCACGCGCGCGACGCAGCCCGTTCGAGGCCGCGCAACTACGCCCTGGAGGGCTCCCGCATTCAGGTGGCGGCCGGTCTTCCCGCCACGATCCACCTGACGCTCTCGACCAGGACGCTGCACGCGGTGCTAGCCGCGCTGGGGCGTCACCGTCGAGTCGGGCTCGCGCTGGTCTTGACCGGAGCCGGCGGCACCGAGGTTGGCGTGCGGACCGAAGCGCAGATCGCGGCGATCGCGAGCGCCCGCACGGCAAGCTCGCGGGGGACGGGTGGCAAAGGAGCTCACCACCGCGGCTGACCGACCTTCACGCCACAGCCGACCCACCGTGATGGCGTCTCACCCTCGCCCCGCACCGCGCCCTTCACACGCGGTGCGGGGCGAGCCCTCTCGAGTCGGCTCGGGCTACGCGCTTGTGCTGCGCGGCTGAGGAACGCGTGTATTCCATGCTCGCTCGATCTGTCGCATGAGTGCTGGGTAAACAACCCAATACCGGAACGGCTTGATGAGCGCCATGTATCCCTTCCCGAGCGGACCGCGTGGCTTGACGTAGACGGCCATCTGTCCTTGGTAGCAGCCTTCGCCCTGATCGACCCAAGCTAGGTGCATCACGCCGTGCACAGTCTGGTTCGAGATCTCCGCGGCAAACTCGACGTCGGTGCGATAGAGAGACGCGAAAGGCAGGGAGTCGAAATGCAGATCCGCCGCCGTGCCCAGCAGATCGTCCGGCAGCCGGTCGGTCAGTGAGGTTTCGTCGTTATCTGGAATCGCCAGTTTGCCTGCGGCATCATCGCGACCGCTGTCGATCGGAGCCGAGATCCTGCCGAGGCCGAACCAACTGCCGAGGCGATCGCGGACACCCCACAGGACGCGAGTTGGGAGGGATTCCGCGTTGGCCGGATCGAAGGAGACAACCATCTCGATAGCCGCTTGGAAGTCCTCGGTGCCACCGTTCACGGCGGGAAGGGTCCAGACATCTTCCAGAGTGAAGTCTGGCACGATCGCGCGGATACGCCAGGGACGTGATTCGTGTGCTGCGTTCGGAAGTCTCACGCTGAACCTCGATCCATACGTTGTCGTATGGATGTTAGCCGGCGCACTTGCATCTGTCAAGACGGTGCCGTATAGATATGCCGGTGGCCAATGTTCGGACTCCACGAAGCGCATGGCTCCACGCGGCACTGCAGGCCCTGGCGGCAGGAGGCCCAGATGCCGTGCGAGTCGAGGCGCTGGCCGCGTCCCTGGGGGTGTCCAAGGGTGGCTTCTACTGGCACTTCACGGATCGCCAGGCGCTACTTCAGGAGATGCTCGACACCTGGGAGAAGGCCGTGGTCGAGGACGTCATCGCACGCGTCGAGAGCCAGCCGGCCGACCCGCGAGCCAAGTTGCAGCATCTATTCGAGCTGGCCTCCTCGACAGATGTGCTTGCGGCCGATCTGCTTGCCGTAGAGCTGGCACTTCGGGACTGGTCACGCCGCGACAGTGACGTCGCCGAGCGACTGCGCCGGGTCGACAACCGACGCATGGGATATATGCGCTCACTGTTCGGGCAGTTCTGCGTGGATGAGAACGATGTCGAGGCCCGCTGCATGCTGGTCTTCTCGTTGTTCATCGGCAGCTACTTCATCGCAGCGCAGCACGGTGATAACACCCGATCCC
This sequence comes from Candidatus Acidiferrales bacterium, assembly GCA_035566535.1. Taxonomy (GTDB): domain Bacteria; phylum Chloroflexota; class Dormibacteria; order Aeolococcales; family Aeolococcaceae; genus JAFARE01. Next base: position 3,716 of record DATMRA010000080.1, read on the forward strand.
AGGTGCTGGGACTCGCGTTCGATCGACTGCTCAGCGAGTCGTGGGACTGACATGACCCGCCACACCGAAAAGCAGGCCGTAGCGCAGGAGGAGAATGTGCACGCGAGCCGTCGAGCGCGTCCGATACTCGTCTACGACGGGGACTGCGCGTTCTGTAGGAGGTGTGTGCGCGTCCTGGAGAGGATCGGGCCGGATGCAGAGATAGTCGCGTGGCAGTCCACCGATCTGGCTGAGCTAGGAATAACCGAGGAGCAGGCGACCGATGCTGTGCAGTGGGTTCAGATCGACGGCACGGTCCACTCGGGACACGAGGCGATCGCTGCGATGCTGAACACCGCTGGACGTATCTGGAAGATCCCCGGCCACATGATCCTACTGCCAAGGATCTCGTGGATAGCGGCGAAGATCTACCAGCTGGTCGCAGACAACCGGTACCGGCTGCCCGGAAATACGCCTACTTGTGCGCGTTCGCCCGAGCAGGAGACAAGTGTCTCCCCAAGATCCCACTGACTATGCTCCCAACCGGGCCAACCAGGCAAGGTGCTGTATTAGCGCAGCCAGATCAGTCGCCAGCGGCCCCAGTCGGATGGACTTTGCAGGACGACCGTGTCCCTGAGCGAATACGACCCCGATGGCCAACCGGTTGAGGGATCCTGCGGAGTGGCAACCGGATATCGACCGAAGCGTTGCCGAGTACGACGAGTGGTATCTCGCCGAGTCGCCTGGCATGTTCGCGGCCGCGCGAGGGCGTGCCGTCGTCGAGGTCGAGGAGGCCATGCAGGCGACTGACGACTTCAGGATGTTCGACGC
>DATMRA010000081.1:0-3592 GCA_035566535.1 Candidatus Acidiferrales bacterium
GTGATCCGCAAACGCTCGGCGACACCGTGACGCTCCGCACTCGCCCGCAGCTCCGCCTCGAGGCTTCCCGGACCCGTGAGGACGAGGCCGACGCGGGGCTCCCAGAGTGCGAGTCCGTCAACCGCCAGCTCTGGGCGCTTGTTCCGTTCGAGGCGCATGGGAGCAAACACGTAATCCCCGAATGCACCTGGGCGGAGTTGCTTCTGCAGTGGCGGCGGGTGATACAGGACGCGGGAGCTGAGTCCGTTGAAACGCTTGAGCCGCTGCGCCACCACCTCGGAGACCGCGAACAGCGCGCGCGCTTCCTCGAGGGCCCGCGTGTCCCATTCGGCGAGCATTCGCTGCGTCTCGCGCGACGCTGCGTCGTAACCAATGTCTGACCATGCGGCGTCGGCAGCGTCGTAGGCGGCGCGATGTTGATGGAGAAGCCATACGACCTTGTTCGGGTGTCTGACAAAGTAGGACGGGAAGTTCGTGGCGATCACCGCGTCAGCGTCGACCGGCACCAGCCGCCATGCGAGCGCTGCGTCGAAGAGTCGTGTTTGGTCCCACGCGACCGGCAAGCGAATGACTTCCGCTTGATGCCCCGCGTCCTCGAGCGCGACGACGAGGTTGCTCATCAGCATTTCAGCGCCACCATGCATGAAGGGCTTGTGGGCGCCGCACACGGCGATCTTCATCGATGGGCTCACCTGTTCATTGAGCATGATAGGGTGTGGATTAGCACGTGCCGAAATCCCAACCCGCAGAGCCGATTACCGGCCACACGCTGAACGCCGCGTCCGAGCGCGCGGGGGCGGTGCGCAAACCACCAGCAAGCGCACATCGCCGCCCCAGCGTCAGCACGACCCACGAGACGTCGGGCGGTGTTCCACAGCGCATGTCGAGGACTGGCCGCATAGGGCTGGTGACGCCGCGATATGGGGCCGACGTGATCGGGGGCGCGGAAGCAGTGCTGAGCGAGCTCGCACACGGACTCGCCGGCCGTGGTTGGGACGTCGAGATTCTCACCACATGCGCACGTGATCATTTCACCTGGGCCAACGAGTATCCCGCCGGAATGTTTCGCGAACAGCAGCTCACGCTGCGGCGCTTTCCCTCCGTCGTGTCGAGCTCCCGCGGGGAACGGGCTGAGTATGAACGGATGATCCTCAGCGGAGGCTCGCTCACCATCGCGGAACAACAGCGATGGATCAACGACGACATGCGCGTCCCGGAGCTCTTCCACTGGCTGCTCGACCACGCGCGAGACTACCGCGCTCTGGTCTTCGCGCCATACATGTTCTGGACGACGTTCGCGTGCGCGCAGGTGGCACCGGAGCGAACAATTCTCATGCCCTGTCTCCACGATGAACCGTACGCGTATCTGGACCTGTTCCAGCCTGTGTTCGCCGGTGCACGCGGACTGTGGTTTCTCTCCGAGCCCGAACACGCAGTGGCGCATCGCATCTTCGATCTGCCGTCGAGTCACGAGGTTGTGGGTTCTGGCGTGCACGCGCCGGTTGCCTATGACGCCGAGGGTTTTCGCCGCCGCCGCGGCATCGGCGGCCGGTTCGTCCTGTACGCGGGACGCAGGGAAGGGGCCAAGGGCTGGGAGCAACTCCTGACAGGCTTTGCATCCGCTGTACAGCGATACGACCTGCCGTTCTCGCTGGTGACCATGGGTGTGGGTGAGGTGCGACCGCCTGCTGCGATCGCGGACCGCGTCATCGACCTGGGATTCGTGACCGCGGAAGAGCGCGACAATGCGTTTGCTGCGGCCGACGCCTACCTGCAACCGTCGCAATACGAGAGCTTTTCGCGAACCATCATGGAAGCCTGGCTGGCGGGGACGCTGGTCATCGGCAATGCTGCGAGTGAGGTTGTGGCCTGGCACTGCGAACGATCCGGCGCCGGCCTCACATACGACGATGACATCGAGCTGGCCCAGTGCCTTCGTTTTCTGGCAAGCGCACCCGGTGCTGCCCGAACCCTTGCCGCACGAGGTCGCCCCTACGTGATCGAACAGTACGACCCGGACGGTGTGCTTGATCGTGCTGAGGCGACCATCGAGTCGTGGCTTCCCGTGGAGCACGCAGCGATCCGTCCACCTCAGAGTCCGTCCGCCGACATCGCTGCTGGTGACGAGACATGAGAATCCTCATGGTCGCGCCGTACCCTCCGGAGCGGGACGGTCTCGCTGCGTACGCCGTGCAGTCTGTCGCTCGTCTGCGCGCAGAGGGCAATGACGTCGAGGTGCTGTCGCCGTCGCCGTCCGCGGCGCATCACCACCTCGACATGCGCGGGTGGCGCGGCGCACTTGCGCTCGCCCGCAGGATGCGCGGGTACGACCGCGTCATCGTGCAATTCCATCCCGACATGTTCTTTCGGGAGCCGTGCACTCCCACGCAACGCGCGCGAATCGCCGCAGGGCTCGCACTCGCATGGCGCGCTGCGCCGCAGCTCGAGGTGCGGGTCCACGAGATCGACTACACATGGGGGCGAGGTCCGGGTATCGCCGCACGCAGCGTCCGGAGCATGTGGCGCTCGGTCGCCACGATCACTGTGCACACCGAGCGCGAGCGCGCGCGGTTTCATGAGGCGTTCGGCGTTCCACTCGGCAGAATCCACGTCGCGGAGCACGGGAAGGACTTCATGCCGCGCACATATGTGACCCGCGACCAGGCACGCGCCAGCCTTGGGATTCACCCCCATGACCTGATGTTCCTGTCGTTGGGATTCATCCAGCGCCACAAGGGGTTCGACCGTGCGGTCACGGCATTCGCGTCATTGGGCGACGTTCGCGACCGAGGCGTGCGGCTCGACATCGTCGGGTCGGTGCGCGTCGAGGATCCGGCGCAGCTGGCCTACGGCGACGAGCTGGAGCGTCTCGTCGAGACCACGCGAGGCGCGCACCTCCACACGGGCTTCGTCAGCGACGAGGCATTCGATCGCTGGATCGTCGCCGCCGACGTGATCGTTCTTCCGTACCGTCACATCTGGTCCTCCGGAGTCCTGGAACGCGCGGCGCTCTACGGGCGGCGTGTCATCGCGACCCGCGTCGGTGGGTTGCCCGACCAGGCACAGCCCGGTATCACGCTGGTGGCGGACGATGCCGAGCTCGCTGATGCGATGCGGAGTGTGGTCAACGAGCATGGCGGGAGGCTTGCGCCGCGGGAGCTCGACGCGGAACCGTGGCCGGACGGTGATGACGTCGACCGCGACGCAGTCATGGAGGCTGTGCGCGCTCGAGCGGAGCGTGAGCGCGGTGGCGGCGTCGTCGCAGCATCCGATTCGCGATCAGACCAGCGCGCGGTGCGCTGGAGGAGTGCGAGCGGCCGCCCGAGCGCACCGTTGCGTCGCATTCCACGGCTCGCGTTGCCTCCTGCGGCGTCATCGCGCTCCGGTGTGACGCCCGTCAAGCGAGCCGTCCGCCGGCTCACCGCGTGGGAACTGGAACCGATCGTTCAGCAGGTCAACAACCTGCAGCAGGCCATGGTCGACATCGTCGAGCGGCTCGCGTCCCGCGACCATGGTGAGGACGCCGGCGCGTCCAAGCGCCCGCCGTCGCGTTGACCGACGTGCGGCGGCGCGGCGTCCTCACCGTCCCGCT
>DATMRA010000082.1:0-3219 GCA_035566535.1 Candidatus Acidiferrales bacterium
AGCAGGTTGAGGAACACCTGGTCAATCTGCGAACGAATGCACTCCACCACGGGCAGAGCGCCGAACTTCCGCTCGACCGTGACGCGGTCTTTCAGCATGTGGTTCAACAGCGTCAGGCTCGACTCGATCTCCTCATGGAGATCCACGGACTGCCAGATCTCGTCCTGGCCGCGTGCGAAGACGCGCAGGTCACGGACGATTTTGCGGCTGCGCTCGGCGCCCTCGCGGATGCCCTGGATCATGGAATCCAGGTACTTCAGCGCGTAGTCAACCTTCAGCGCCTCCCAGTGCTGCTGCACCCGTGTGCGCTCCTCCACGGGAAGCGGGATCGCACGAAAGAGCTCGAGCATTCCGCGCAGGCGCTGGACGAAGTCGTCCAGCATGCCCACGTTGGAGTAGACGAATCCAATGGGATTGTTCAGCTCGTGGGCGACGCCCGCGACCAGCTGGCCGACCGAGGCCATCTTTTCACGCTGGACGAGCTGCATCTGCGTCGCCTGCAGCTCGCGGTATGCGCTCTGCAATGCCTCGTTGGCCGAACGAAGCTGTTCGGTCCGCACGCGCACCTTATCCTCGAGGCCACGACTCAGCTCCTCGATGGTCTGGAAGCTCTCCGCGCGGTCCACGGCCATCGCCACGCTGTTGGCCACGGCCGCTAATAGCTCGACGTCAGAATTGGCGAACCGGTTGGCCTCTCGGGAGACGACGTTGAGTACGCCGAACACCCGGTCCTTCACTCGCAACGGCACCGACACCATCGACCGCACGCCCAGCGTGCGCACGGTGGGCAGATGGACCGGTTCGCTCGTGTTCTCGGTGTCGTCCACGATGATGGGCAGCCCGGTGCGCGCCACTTGCGCGGTGACACTATCCTCGACGTCGAGTGAGTGCTCAACAGCGCCAGCCTCCCCGCGCAGGTCTCCGGACCCCACCCGTCGATGGCTACGCACAATGCGGCGGCCTGCGTCAATCAGATAGAGGTTGGCGCCCTGGAATCCCATGCGGTGCACGAGTCGGTCGAGTGCCTGCTCGTAGATCTTCTCGACGTCGAGCGTGGCATTCACGCCGGCACCGAGGTCGATGAGGAGCGAGAGTTGCTCGATCTTCGTCTCCAGGTCGCGAAACTTCTTCTCCAACTCGTGATTCGAGTGTAAGATCTCGTCGCTTTGGATGTCCCGCAGGCGCTCCGCATTCCGGCGCTGATAACGTTCGCGCCAGGCCACACCGAAGCCGGCCCCCATGATCATCGGCGACACGACGACCATGGAGCGCGCCAGCCAGGAGAGCATCTCGCCCCCCGTGACGACCGATACGGCCGCGGAGGCGCCGGCACCCGCGACGACCATCCCCCAGAAGCGGGCGCCGATCGGCGGATTCTTCCAGCGCAGATCCCACAGACACGAGTCCGCGCCGCGGGCCGCGCACTGCGATTCGTGGATCACCGCGCGCGGCAGGCCCCAGTTCGTCGGGTACCGCTCGAACCCGACCTTGTTCTGTGTGCACGCCCACTTCGGGATGTAACAGCCGGGCGCAGGGGTGATCCGGAGCACGGCGCGCGCGCGGTGCATCTCCACGAGGTCGAACGTCGCGTAGCGGACGATCTGACTGTAGAGCGCTGGCGCGCGCGAGAAGATGGCGCGTGGGCTGCCGAGGCCCATGGTGTAGGAGCCGATGTACGAGCGTTCATCGTGCGAGGGCTTCCACTCCATCAGATAGTTGCCGAATCGCCGGCCCCAGCGCTCCTCGTCGGTCTCGTGCGTCAGCTCCATGGCCAGGCGCGCGAGGCTGTCGGCGAGGGGGAGCGGGATCCAGTTGTGATCGGCGGTCAGGTACTCGCGCGAGTGCCCGGCTGCCCGGAGGATCGCCGTCACACCCGCCTCGCCGACGTCCTTCTCCACGAGGGGAATGAGGACTTTCGTGAAGAGGCAGTTGACCTCGCTTGACATCGCGGTTAGCGGGGCTTGTAGACCAGCATCGATGTGATGTTAACGGGATTGGCAAGCGTGTCGCGCACGGGTGACTTGCGGTCGATGGTCTCCTTGCAGCGGCGCACGGCGTCCTCCGAGGCCGGGCTCTGAATGGTGACCGTGTAGCGGATGTCAGTGGCGCCGTTGCGCACACTCTTATCGTGACCGAGCATGCCGCGCGCGTCGACGTCAGCCTCCAGCTCGATGCTCATGGCGTCAATGGGCACCCCGAACATGTCGGCGTTCGTGGCAATGCCGGCCGTGACGCAGCCGGCCAGCGCCGAGAGGAGCACTTCGACCGGATTGGGCGACTCGTCCACACCCCCCAGGAATGGGGGCTCGTCGACGGTGATGGTGAACCGCCGCTTCGGCGCCGCCATCTCGTTGCCGCCCGCCGTGATGCTGGTGACCGAGACTTCCGTCGCGGTGCCCCGCTTCCACGTCGACTTCGCCAGGAACTTACACTTGGCGAGGGCCGGATTCTGACGGATCGCCGTGTCGACTTCCTTAATGCCGTCTAGGTTCACACCGTTGGCGCCCATGGCATCCCTCCCTGGATTACAGCAGGTTGGCGATCATTCGCGCGGCGCGCGCGGTCCCGTCGACCGGCACGTTCGCGTAGTGCACGGGCTTCCCGAGGTAGCCCAGGATGGCAGCGCCGAGCGCCTCGGGAGTCGTCGTGTCGTAGTCCATCCGGATCCCCGCCGCCAACCGCTCGAGGCGGCGGGAGACGAAGTGCTGCTGCTCGAAGTGATTGCGGAGCGGGAAGTAAAAGAACGGTGTCCGGAACGCGGCCAGCTCCATGGTGGTGGTGAGGCCGCCCTGCACGATGGCGAGGTCGGCGGCGGCGTGGTACTCGAACAGGTTCGGAACAAAGGGTCGCACGTCGATGTGCGGGTGCTGCGGCAGATCGCGCGGATCGAGCCGCGGACCGGCGACCAGGATCATCCGCGTGTCGGGCACCGCCCGCGCGATGGCTGCGAAGGCCTCCGCGCACCTGCGCAGCAGATTCTTGCCCACGCGCGTACCCCCCGCCGAGGCGAGGATCACGCGCTCGCCATCGCGGAAGCCAAGCCGCTGCCGCAGCGCGGCGCGATCGCTGTATTGCCCCGGATCGAAGTGGTAGGTGTAACCGGAGAACTGGAAGTGCTCCCGTGCCCACTGGCGCATGTTGGGCAGCTCCGGTCCGAACTCCCGGTCGAGCACGTCATCGAGATCGCCCACCATGATGGACAGATCGCGCACGTCCGGG
>DATMRA010000083.1:0-2034 GCA_035566535.1 Candidatus Acidiferrales bacterium
GCTCAGGTGAGGAACGAACCCTAGTGACGCCCCCCAAGAAAAGGAGTAGCTCGCACCCTTCCAAGCGTCCAACTGAATGACATGGATGATGTCTGGAGCGACCACGCGAGCCCACGTCGCCCTGGCTGCCAGCTGCGTCCAACGATCACTAGGAAGCCCGAGCGCTTCTTCAAGGATGCGCTGTCGGGTTACTTGCGTAACCGGTGAAGCAACCTGCGAAGGTGGCTCGTGCCTCGAGGAAGAGCGCTTAGCCGGTCGATCAACCATTGGCTCAAAGCCTAGACGAGCCGAGCGATATCGTCCCGGCCACGCGACGCTGCGGTCACTCGACCGAGGCCTGATTCGTCGGACCGCGCGAGCGGCCGCCGTCAACCGGCATAGAGGCGCAGGTCGGTCGCGAAGCGATCCGCGATCTCGATGCATGACTGCAACTCGGCATGGCGCACGAACACGATGCCGTCGGACAGCAGCGTCTGCATCCAGTCGCGGCGCGGTGAGCCGATGGGCAGCAGGTCCATGGCGCACACCGCGTCGCCGTACTCGGTGAGCAGATGGGACAACCCATCAATTCGGCGGATGTGCCCCTGGCCCTCCGCGCGCTTGGTTATCGACGCCGCGTTGTATGTGCGTCGCACCGGCTCGGAGAACGCGCCGCGTGTGACCGCCTCGGCCCAGCGCTGAAACAGGTCGGCATCTGTCGAGAAGTTCATCACGTCGACGGTCCGCGCTCCGGGAGGCCGGCAGGCGATCTCGCCGAACACCACGTCGCCGTTGGGCCGCCGGTACCACTCCATATGGGTGAACCCGGCGGTGAACCCGAGCGCTTTCAGAACCGCTCTGCCCATGGAGCGACCACCGGCCACATAGTCAACATCGATGTCACGTAATGCCAGCGTGACCGGGCTCACCCACTCGAGCGACCGCGCCACCAGTGGACGTGGACGGTACCAGCACATGTTCTCGAAGAGCGGCTCCCCGCCTACGCAGATGGTGTCGTACGTGAATTCCTCCGCGTCGATGAATTCCTCAACGCTGACCTCGTTCACGTGTCGGAGCAGCGGCAGCACGTCCTCGAGTTCGTGTGACGAGTCGACGCGGTAGGTGCTGGCGGACCCGGCGCCCGCGATTGGCTTGACGATCAGTGGATAGCCGATGCGTGCTGCAGCATTGCGCACGCCGGCAGCCTCGGTCGTGCTCACGTGGTGCGGCGTCCGGATCCCGGCGGCGTCGAGAACCCGTTTCATCAGTTCCTTGTCGCGAAAGGGCAGTGTCTGCGCGACGGTCATTCCGGCCAGGCCGAGGGCCTCGCGCACACGCGCCGCGAGGATCATCGTCGGTTCCCACAGCGACTCCACCTGGTCGATGCGCGAGTGCTCGGCCAGACGCATGACCTCCTGCACGATGCCCCACTCGTCAGCGAAGGAAGGAATCTGCCAGTACTCCGCCAGGTGCTCGCGAGCCATATCTGGGAGCGCATGGACCGGCTGATCGCCCACGCCGATCACGCGCACTCCGGCGCGAGCGAGGCCTCGCGTAAAGAACGGCATCTCACCCGGGTAACCGGGCGAGATGAGCAACACGGTCGGCATCCGCTCAGGTCTCCGCCAGCTGCACGCGGGCAACATCGACGACGCGCCGCAGGGCGGCCTCTACCACCGCGGTCTCTGGGTGTCGCACGATCACGTAGCCCTCGCCCTCATAGGTGTCGCTCGCTGCCTGTCCGACGTGCGGAAGCCGCGCCTCGACCACGAGGTCGCCCAGCTCCTCTTGCAGCGTGTCGAGCCCTGCGATGGCGCTGACCCGCCCGACGCCCTGACCGCGAAGGTACGCGGCGCCGACGGCATATCGCCGCTCCGGAGGATCGAACGTGCCGAAGACCTCGAGCGCGGCCCAGGCGTGGTACATGTCGACGTCGTGTGAATAAGACATCAGCGTCATAAACTGCGCGCCGGGTGGACGAGCTGCCACCTCGGAGATGGCGATGTCGGAACCGCCGCGGCTGAACCATTCCATGTGGCTCAGGCCGGTGGTCAT
>DATMRA010000084.1:0-9763 GCA_035566535.1 Candidatus Acidiferrales bacterium
CGACCAACGACATGGCGCCCTACGTGCAGACCACCGCGTACTGGCAGGGTTGGGACATCGCGCATCGCTTTGTGCTCGCCTCGTCTGGCAACAGCGGATACGTGCTGGACGGTTGGGGTGGGCTGCACCCATTCGGGACACCTAACAACGTCCCGACGGCGCCGCAGCTGAGCGCGTTCTGGAACGGCTGGGACATCGCTCGCGGAATTGCGCTACTGCCCGGCTCGGGCACTCAGGGCTACATCGTCGACGGCTGGGGCGGTTTCCACCCCTTCGGCGGGGCCCCCGGGGTGTTCTCAGCGGGCTTCACACCCGGCGGCACGGTTCGCGACCTGGGGATAGGGTAGGCGCGGCGCGGCGATGAGCCGCGCCGTGCCGTTCGCCCCCTGAACCGGCGTGGGATAGACTCGGCGCTCTCGACACACTCCACGCGCGTACGCCCACGTGCCGACGTAGCTCAGTGGTAGAGCAGCGGTTTCGTAAACCGCTGGCCGGGAGTTCGAATCTCCCCGTCGGCTCCGTGTGAAATAGCTGGTATCAATTCCGCGTAGAGCACCCGTCCGCGCGGTGACGGACGCTGGCTCCCGCCCGAATGGACGGGATGTAGCCTCGCCGGCCGTTCGGAGCGCCACCGCCAGTGTCACGCAGGCAGCCGCGGCCCGTTACCATGTGCCCGCTCTCAACCAGCTCAATCGGAGGGTGGCATGAACTGGTTCCTGTTCTGGTTGTTTCTGCACATACTGGCGGCGGTCATCGCGTTCGGTCCGATATTCGTCTTTCCAATCATCGGCACCCTCGTAGCGCGCATGCCCCAGCACCTGGGTTTCGCCGTGGAACTCAACCACCGCATCGAATTGCGCTTGGTGGTACCCCTGGCGCTGTCGATGTTCGTCAGCGGCGTGGGCCTTATCTGGACGGCGAACATCAATGTCTTCGGGACACCGTACCTGCTGGTGGCGATCATCCTCTACCTGCTGACCACGGCACTCGCCCTCAGCGTTCTCGTGCCGAATACCGGCCGGCTGGTGCGCCTCGTGGAGCAAGCGTCGGCCGCGGGCGCTGCACCCGGACCGCCGCCTGCAGCGGTTATGACGCTGATTCGCCGCAATCAGATGTTCGGCGGAGTCACCACCGTGATGTTCTTGGTGATCATCTTCCTCATGATCATCCAGCCCGGAGGAATCGCCCTGAGGTAGCCGCGTGAGCGGCGGCGAACGCTTCGGCGCAGAACCGCTGACATCATGATCTCGTTGTGACCACGGCACGGCTCGTACTTGGCATCTCCTGGCGGGCGGCCGTCTGGAGCCTCGCGGCGGGCACGCTCATCGGTGCGGTGTACGCGGGAGGCTTGGGACTGTTGCTGCTCCCTTTCAACAGCTCATTCGTGTATAAGTTCGCCGCCTCGGGTGCAGAGCTCGGCGCGATTGCAGGTGCCGTAGCCGCCTTCGCCAACGGTGTCGCACTGGTCGGCGTGACACTGCTGTTGCCTGCGGCCTCCATCGGATCACCACGGCATGTGCTCGCTGTTCGTCGCGCCGCGGCGCTCGCGACGCTTTTCTGTGGCGCGCTGTCCTTCCTGGTTCTCGGCCCGATCTCGCTCACGCTGGCGGGCTTCGTGCTGTTCATCATCCCGGCAGCCATAGCGGCGAGGCTGGCTTATGCGCTTGCCCCCCGCGCGATCATGTGGTCCGTGGCGTCTGGCGGTACACCCGCACCGTCTGATCCCAGAACGCAATGACGAGCGGCACGATCACGAGCACGTTGTAGGTGAAGTGGAGGTACGGGCGCGCAAGCATCGATCCGATCAGCCCGCCGGATCCCATTATTCCCTCCAGTCCCCCGGCACCGTAGAAGCCTGGGTCGAAGCGATAGATGACGAACAGGTAAACGTGTTCGACCTCATGCAGACTTGAAGCGGCAAACGACAGCCACAGCCATTTGTTGGTGCCGCCGAAGCGAAGCAGCAGCACACCCAGCCCGATCCAGACGATGCTGTCCCAAACGAAGTGGACTGTCTCGAAGTCCAGCTGGCCGAAGACCCCGTGCGCTCGCGACAGCTCTCCATTGAACATGAAGACCTGCACCACCTGCACCGTGTGCTCTGTGAGGTGTCCGATCTGCAAGAGCGTGATGGCGCCGAACACCGCGTACAGCCCGTAGTGCTTGTATTTCCGCAGGCCTTCCGCGAAGAAGAGTGGCAGCCACGGGACCACCGCCGCGCTGGCCACGACCCATAGCGGCATGCCGAGCAGCCATGCGGCCACGTCCATCGCCAGCGCCAGCACTGCGGTCATCACGATCAGGCGCGCGGGCACGAGCTCGGGGCGCAGCACCGCGAGCGGCGCCAGCAGGCGTTGCCTGGGTCGGGATTCGAGCGCCGCGTGTACCGGCGCCGAGGACCATAGGCGGCCGCTCCAGCGTCGCACTCCCAACAGAAATGCTCCGTCGGCCGCGGCCACGAACACCGCCGCCGCGACACCGAGCAGCAGATAGCGCGACCGCTCGTCGGGAGGGAGCACGGCGGCTCGCACCGGCACCATCATCGTCCCTGTCGCCACGGTCGCAGCTGCGATAGCGAGCGCGCCGGCGAACACCGCGGCGCGGAGCACCGTCGACGAGCTGATGCCCCCGCGACGCCATTGCAGCGCAACACCCCCCGCTTGCACGCACCGATTCTAGGGCGCTCAGGTCACCAGCGCCAGAGCCGGTCGCTGGACGCCCACGACCTAAGATGGCCTGGATGCTGCAGTGGAGGGAACCGCGTGAGTGATACGGAAAACAAGCTCAAGGTGCTGTACACGGCTGAAGCGACCAGCACCGGCGGTCGTCGCGGTCACGCCAGGACGTCCGATGGCCGGCTCGAGGTCGACTTCTCGTCACCCACAGAGCTCGGCGGCGATGGCGGCCCGGGAACCAACCCCGAGCAGCTCTTTGCCGCCGGTTACGCCGCCTGCTGGCAGAACGCGATGCGCAGCATCGCGCGGCGGAAAGGATTGAACACCGACGACTCCACGGTCACGGCGCGTGTCGGGCTCGGTCTGATCGCATCCGGGCGCCTCGGACTTGAAGTCGAGCTGCTCATCCACACACCGTCAGTAACGGACCCCGCGCAGCGCGACGAGCTCATCGCCGAAACCGAACAGCGTTGCCCGTATTCCAACGCCGTGCGCGGCAACATCGCCGTCACGTTGACGGCTGTCTGACAGCCGTTTTAGGAAGCGAGGCCGCTGCTGACGTTGGAGAAGACGTTGTTGACCTGCTTCCCGACCACGCCGACGATGAGCACGACCACGACGGCGATCAGGATAAGGATCAACGCGTACTCCACCATTCCCTGGCCACGCTCGCGATCACGCTGCATTGCTCGCTGCGCCCAGGCGCCGCTCACCATCTCGGCCACGAGGCATGCGAGCCGGCGGTATGTATGAGTGCCGATGAACATGACAGCAGTCTGCGGCACGTTCCGGATTCCATTGGCACTTATAGGGTCGCGACCGGGTAACAAGTCGTCCGCAGGGACCCGGCGAGCGCCGGCGATCAGTGGGTGGTGGCGTGGGCGACGGCGATATCCACCCCGTACCCTTCGGGGATCTCGCGCGGTGGCGGTGGGCCGACGTACAAGGCCGAAGGGCGGATCAGCCGGTTGTTCGCAGCCTGCTCGGCGATCGCGGCGGTCCAGCCGGTCGTGCGGCTGCAGGCGAATGTGGGCGTGAACATGTCACGCGGAATGCCCACGCTGTTCATGACAACCCCTGCGTAGAACTCGACATTCGTGTACAGGCGGCGGCCGGGCTTGAGCTCTTCGAGCACGTGGAGCGCGGTGCTCTCCACATGACGCGCGAACTCGACCTGCGGTCCACCGAGGTCGGTCGCCACCTCGCGCAGCAGCGTCGAGCGCGGATCGTCGGTCTTGTACACACGGTGTCCGAATCCCATCAGCCGCTGCCCCGCCTGGATCTCACCGCGCAGATACTCCTCTGCGCGCTCCGGCGTGCCGATGGCATCGAGCATCGCGAGCGCGCGCGAGGGTGCACCGCCGTGCAGCGGACCCGCCAGTGCGCCGATTGCGCCCGTCAGCGCTGATCCGATGTCAGATCCCGTGGACGTGATGACGCGAGCCGTGAATGTCGAAGAGTTGAAGCCGTGGTCCATGGTCAGGATCAGGTACTGCTCGAGCGCTCGCGCGGCGCGCGGCTCGGGGCGCTTCCCGGTGAGCATTTGCAAGTACGCGGCGGCGTAACCCAGTTCCGGGTCGGGATCCACCGGGGGCAGACCACGATGGTGGCGATACACCCGCATCAGCAGGACCGGGACCAGCGAGGCGATGCGCAGGCAGTCGGTGCGCACCTGCTCAGGCGTGAGGTCGAGCGTCGGCTGCGCCCCGAGCGCCGCGGCGGTGACGGAGACAGCCGACCGCAGCGCAGCCAGGGGGGTGAAGTTGGGGAGCACCGCGATGCCACGCAACAGATCTGCCAGTCCCTCAGGAAGCCGGCGCGCAGCCACCGTGCGCTGCGTGAACTCGGCAAGCTGCTGGTCGTTGGGAAGCTCGGCTTCGATGAGGAGATGCCACACCTGTTCAAACGAACAACGCCGGGCGAGCTCGGCTGCGTTGTAGCCGCGGTAGTGAAAGAACCCCTCCTCGCCGCGGACGTCGCCCACGGAAGTCTCGGCAACAGCGACGCCCTCGAGCCCGCGCGGCGCGAGGCCTGACGGCGCCGAGCCCGCGGGTTGCACCTCCTCGATGTGCGCAACGCGAACGACATGGCGGATCGAAAGAATTCCCGCCACGCGATCGCCGTCGAGAACCGGAAGGTGCCGGAAGCGGCGCTCTCTGAAGATCTCGAGAGCGGTGGCGACCGGATCGGTGATGTTGAGGGTGAACGGCTCGCGCGTCATCACCTCGGCGACTGAGGTCGTGCCCGGATCCCTTCCGTGTCCTACCGACCGGAGCAGGTCGCGCTCGCTGAGCATCCCCACGAGGCGCCCCTGCGCGTTCAGCACCGCGGCGGCGCCGACGTTGGCCTCGTCCAGTACCTTCGTCGCGGCTGCGAGGGTGATGTCGTCACCGACCACAACCGCGGGCTTGTGCATCAGCTCGGCGACGGTGAGCGCCACAGACATTGCGCAGGTCAGTCTACATTTCGCTTGCCCATGCCCGATCTCGATCTTGGCGACATGCGCGTCGACGAGTTCCACGCCGCGGCCGAGCGTGCCGTCGCGTGGATGTCGACATATCTGCGCGACATCGAGCAGCACCCGGTGCTGGCGCAGACGGCGCCTGGCGACCTGCGTCGCTCCCTGCCGTCTGCTCCTCCGCAAGGCGCTGAGAGCATCGATGCGATCTTCGACGACCTGGACCGGCTGATCGTTCCCGCCAGCACGCATTGGAACTCCCCGGGCTTCCTGGCCTACTTCGCGTCCAGCGCTTCAGCGGCAGGCATCCTGGGGGAAATGCTCGCCGCGGCTTTCAACGTCAACGCCATGCTCTGGCGCACGTCACCCGCTGCCACCGAGCTGGAGGTGGTGGCCGTCGACTGGCTTCGTCAGCTGCTGGGTTTGCCAGACCCTCTCTTCGGGGTTATCAACGACACCGCGTCGTCGTCCACGCTCTATGCGCTGGCCGCCGCACGCGAGGCGTTGAGTGATCTGCGCATCGGCGAGGAGGGCATGAGCGGACGGGGCGAGGTGCCCGCACTGCGTTTCTACGCGTCCGACGAAGCGCATTCATCCGTCGAGAAGGCCGGCATCGTGCTCGGGCTCGGACGTCGAGGATTGCGGCGTATCCCTGTGGACGATGGCTACCGCATGGATCCTGTCGCGCTCGAAGCCGCCATCCACGATGACGTGGCCGCGGGCATTCGTCCGATGGCAGTGGTGGCGACCGCGGGAACGACGTCGACCACCAGCGTCGACCCGATCCCGGAGATCGCTGCCGTGTGCGAGCGTCACGGGCTGTGGCTTCATGTCGACGCCGCCTATGGCGGCGCTGCCGCGGTTGCCCCTGAGTTGCGCTGGGTTCTCCGTGGCGCCGAGCGCGCTGACTCGATCGTCGTCAACCCGCACAAGTGGCTGTTCACTCCGATCGACTGCAGCGTGCTCTGGACTCGGCGTCCTGACATGCTTCGCGGCGCGTTCTCGCTCGTGCCCGAGTACCTACGCAGCGGCGCCGATGCTGATCCGCAGGTGCCAAACCTGATGGACTACGGCGTATCGCTCGGGCGGCGTTTTCGTGCCCTCAAGCTGTGGCTCGTGATCCGGCGATTTGGCAGCGACGGGTTGGCCGCGCGTGTTCGCTTTCACTGCTCGCTCGCGCGGACACTCGCCGACCGCGTTCGCGAGAGCGCTGACTTCGAGCTGCTTGCACCCGTGCCGCTGAGCGTGGTCTGTCTGCGCGGGCGTCCGCGCGGCGTCAGTTCGGAGGCGGACGTCGACCGGCTGAATGAGCGCGTGATGCAGCGAATCAACGCGGACGGACGCTTCTTCCTCTCGCACACGCGCCTGCGTGATCGCTTCGCGATACGTGTGGCTTTCGGCAACGTGCGCACGGCCGAGCGCCACGCCGACGACCTGTGGACAGCGCTCAACGCCGCGCTGGCGCAGGAGGCCGCCGCTTAGCTCACCCGCCCGATCCGCGGATGAAGTCGATCACCACCGTCGCGAGCGTCTCGCCGCGGTCCTCCTGAAGGAAATGGCCTGCACCGGTGATGGTCGTGTGCGGCTGGCCTGCGCACCCTGGGATCCGCTCCCGGAAAACACGATCGGCGCCGCGTGTGATCGGGTCGGAGTCGCTGAACGCGCACAGAAACGGCTTGTCCCACGCTCGGAGGCGTTCCCACGCAGCCCGGTTGGCTGCGGCCTCGGGGTCCTCGGAGGTGATCGGGACGAGCAGGGGCATCTGGCGCGGTCCGGCTTTGTAGGTATCGTCCGGGAACGGGGCGTCGTACGCCGCGGTGACCGCGGCATCGAGGTCTGAGACGCACCCGCCTCTGACAATGTTGCCCACCGCGAATTCCGGCGCCCGCTGGGAGAAGTCGCGCCAGCGGTGAAACGCCTCCGGGACGCGTTCGTCCCCGGTGGGCAGAGCGGTGTTGGCGGCAACCACGCGCACAAAGCGGGCGGTGTCCGCGGCGACGAGGCGCAGGCCGATGAGCCCGCCCCAGTCCTGGCACACGAGCGTGGTGTCGCGAAGGTCGAGCGCCCGAAGGGCATCGTGCATCCAGGCGACGTGACGCGCGTACGTGTGGTCCGATCTTGATGCTGGCTTGTCGGACCGACCGAACCCCACCAGGTCGACGGCGATGACGCGGTGTCCAGCTGCCACCAGCGGAGGAATCATGGATCGATACAGGAATGACCACGATGGCTCGCCGTGCATCAGGAGAACGGGCGCGGCGGAAGCCGGTCCCGTGTCGATGTAGTGCACGCGCACGCCGACGTCGAGATAGTTCGGCGGATAGGCAAAATCCGGAAGACCCTCGAAGCGCTCGTCCGGCGTGCGCAGCGTCTCCATCGTTTGCTCCCGCTGTGTCTCCGGTCAGCCGCGCAGGCGGGGGCGGCGACCTGACACGACTCGGGTGACACCGAGCGAGTCCTTCTTCCACGCGACGTCGGCGAGGCCCGCTCGGCGCAGCACAGCCTGTGCTGAGCGCGAGAGGTAGGTGCCGATTTCGACCAGCAACACCCCGCCGGGGCGCAGCCACTCGCTCGACTCTGCCGCCAGCCTGCGTACGAGGCCGAGGCCGTCATCAGACCCGTCCGTGAGTGAGTGCAGCGGCTCGAAGTCGCGAATCTCCCGCGGCAGAATCCCGAGGTCTCCCTTCGCCACATAGGGCGGGTGGATGGTGAAAACATCCACCGCGCCGCGCATGCCGCTGGGCAGCGCATCGACCATGTCGCTGACGCGGAAGTGGACGTTGCTGATGCCCAGGCGGCGCGCGTTGTCGCGTCCGAGCCGGACCGCCGGGGCAGAGATATCGACACCCCACACCTCGGCTCCCGGCACCTCGTGCGCCACCGCCAGGGCTACGGGGCCCAACCCCGTCGCCACGTCGACGGCGAGCCGCCGGCCCCGACGCCTGCGCAGCGCCGCGATTGCCTCCGTGGCCAGGAACTCGCTCGAGGAACGCGGCCCGAACACGCCTCGCCGAAGCCGCAACTCCAGACCACGAAACTGGATGCTGCCGATGATCTGGGCCACTGGCTCGCCGCCGATGCGACGCGCAACCATCGTCGCGTAACGCCGCCGCTGCGCCTGCGTCGCTGGACCGCGGCGGGCACGAGCGGTGAGCTCAGCGCCGAGAGCCGCGGCCATGAGCTCCTCGGCGTCATACCGCGCCATGGATGGCATCCAGTGGTCGATGAATCGAGAGCCCCCGATGGCGTCAGCTGCGTCGTGCAGCAGTGCGGCGACGTTGTCGGACTCGTGTGTCCTCTCTGGCATGCTCTGGAGACGGGATCCTACGGGCGCAGACGGCGCCCCCGCTCAGGACGTATGCCCGCGCGGCGATTGCGAGGAGTAATCGGCCAGCTGGGGGTCGCTCCAATCGCTGGGCGGCGCGTCCACCCCGGCCTTGCCCGCGAACGACCATACGGTGTCCGCCCCGACGACCCGGATTCGGTGAAGGACGAAGCGCTGTGAGCCACATTGCGCGGTCCCGTAGTTCATTGTCACCGCATCGCGGAACCCTGCTTGGGCAGCCAGCGACGCGACGCTGTCGTTGACGTCACCGTACGGATACGCAAAATCCAGCACTGCATGACCGACGAGGTGCTCGAGGGCAGCCTTTGACGCCTCCATCTCCGTCTTCGCCAGCTGCGATGACATCGCGACGAGATTCACATGGTTCACCGTATGCGCGCCGATCACCATGCCCATCGCCGCAACGGTCTGTATCTGTGATGCGGTCATGTACGCGGATCGGCCGATGAACCCGGTCACAACGTAGTTGATGCCGGCGAAGCCATTGCGAGCCAGGATGGGCGCCGCAACGGTGGCGAAGTCGTCGTGGCCGTCGTCGAATGTGAGCACCACCGGATGCGACGGCAGTGCTGCACCACCGCTCAGCGCAGCGATGAGCTGTTCCATCGTCACGGGATGCCCGCCGGCTGCGTGGAGCCAGTCCATCTGGGCCTGGAATTCCCTTGGTGTGACAGAGAGACTCCAGCCAAGGGGATCCTTGGGATTGTTGGCGATGCGGATGTAGTGATAGACGAGAATCGGGACATTCAGGCAGCTGCCCGTGGACAGAGTCAGCGCAGGCCAGGCTGTTGGCACAGGTGGTACGGCCGCAGGCGGCGCTGCGACCACGACAGGATTGACCGGTGACGCGAAGGATGATGCGTCCAGCGCTACCGCCACCGGCGTCGCGGCCGCAGCGTCGCGCGCGCGTGCGAAGTACGTCGTGGCCGCAGCAGATGCCGCACAGAGCGCAAACATTAGGAGCACTATCAGCGCGCTACGTGATCGTGATCGTGATCGCGTCAGAACGCGCATGTCCTCTGTGCTCGCCGCCATGCCCACATTGTCAGGCACGAACGCTTCTCGTGCGATTAACAACCGCCACGTGACGGACAACGCCACGTCGCCGTTTGAGTTCCGCTTTGGCGGGCGCACAACGACGTGCGAGGCTACGTCGTCTCGGGCAACCAGATCGTTTTGATGTTCACGAACTCGTGGATGCCGAACCGATCGAGCTCGCGGCCGTAGCCGGAGTCGGCGACGCCGCCGAAGGGCAGCCTCGGATCCGAATGCGTCATTCCATTG
>DATMRA010000085.1:0-26415 GCA_035566535.1 Candidatus Acidiferrales bacterium
ATGACGTCGACCGTGACGCGGTCATGGCGGCTGTCCGCGCTCGAGCCGAGCGTGAGCGCGGTGGTGGCGTCGTCGCAGCATCCGATTCGCGATCAGATCAGCGCGCGGGCCGCTGGAGGAGTGCGACCGGCCGCCCAAGCGCACCGCTGCGGCGCATTCCACGGCTCGCGTTGCCTCCTGCGGCGTCATCGCGCTCCGGGGTGACGCCCGTCAAGCGAGCCGTCCGCCGGCTCACCGCGTGGGAACTGGAACCGATCGTTCAGCAGGTTAACAACCTGCAGCAGGCCATGGTCGACATCGTCGAGCGGCTCGCGTCCGGCGACCATGGTGAGGACGCCGGCGCGTCCAAGCGCCCGCCGTCGCGTTGACCGACGTGCGGCGGCGCGGCGTCCTCACCGTCCCGCTCGCATTGGTCTTGTTCCTGGCACTTGCGGTGCTGGTGAAGTTGCAAGTGTGGAGCTCGCCACTTCACCAGATCCAGGGTTCGCAGGATGCCGAGCAGACGATCTGGTTCCTTACCTGGACGCCCTTCGCCATCGGTCAGCATCACAACCCCCTGATCACCACTTACCTCAACTCCCCGAATGGCGTGAATCTCCTCTGGAACACGGCAATGCCGGCTCTCGGGGTACTCCTCTGGCCAATCACCACCGTGTGGAATGCCGTTCTCACCTACAACGTGGTGACCACCGCCGCCATGGCGGTGTCGGGATTCTTCGCGTTTCTCGCCATTCGCCGCTACGTGCACGGAGACGTCGCCGCCGCCATCGGCGGCCTGGTGTTCGGCTTCTCGCCGGGCATGATCGCGCAGGATTCGGCACACGCGAACGTTGTCGCATCCGCAGTCACGATTCCGCTTGCTTTCATCCTTCTCGACGAGCTGTTGATCCGGCAGCGCATGCGAGCGTGGCTGCTCGGTGTCCTGATCGCCGCCCTCGGCGTTTTCCAGTTCTTCATCTTCACCGAGTTCTTCGCGACAGAGGTCATCGTCGCCATCGTGGTCGGCTGTCTCCTTGCTCTTGTGTTCCGCAGCCAGGTCCGCCAACGACTGCCGTACACGATGCGGGCGGTGGGCGTCGCCGTCCTGGTTGCTCTTGTGGTACTCGCGTACCCGCTCTATCTTCTGCTGGCGGGACCAGGCCGGGTCCACGGGTCGGTGCACGATCCCAACGGTTTCTCCACCGACCTGCTCAATCCATTCGTGCCCACCGGGGTGCAGGCGCTCGCGCCGGCAGCGGCGACGGCGATCAGCATCAACTTCTCCGGCAACGGCTCGGAGGCGAACGGTTATCTCGGCATTCCGCTGCTGGTGCTGATGATCGTCATGTTCGTGCGCTTCCGCCACGTTGCTGTGGTGCGTGTCGCCACGTTCGCGGCCGCGGCCGTGACGGTGCTTTCATTCGGCCCCAACCTCCACATCGGCGGCCACCAGCTGGCGGTGCCGTTGCCCTGGTGGATTCCGGGTCACGTTCCGCTGCTCCGGAGCATTATTCCGGCGCGGTTGATGTACTTCACGTATCTCGCGTGCGCGCTCGTTCTCGCATACGCGCTGCATCGCCTCTGGCTTGCCAGGCACAACCTGGTCCTCACCGCGGGAATGGCCGGAGTGGTCCTCGCCCCACTGTTCCCGGCGTTGCCGCTGACCGGGCTGGCGACTGTGACGGTTCCGGCGTTCTTCACCTCGGCCAGCATGAACCAGCTTCCGTCCGGCACCCCCGTCCTCGCTGTTCCGTGGCCGTCAGTGAGCGCGATGGACGGGATGAACTGGCAGGCTGCCTCGAATATGCATTTCCGACTGCTGGGCGGCTATTTCATCGGACCGGCGTCGCCGAACCAGAAGGCCCTGCGCGGGATCGCGGAGTCATTCTCGGGACCGTCGCCACCGGGTGACCCGGGCGGGGTGCAGACGTCGGAGTTCGTCGCTGAACTCCACTCCAACAACGTGGGCGCGATCATCGTCGGACCGAATCCACAACAGGCGGCCGCGGTGGCATTCTTCACGGACCTGCTGGGCGCGCCACCACGCGAGTTCGACGGCGTCGACGTGTGGATGGTCAGCGGACCAACCCAGTGACCATAGGGGAGTAGTGCACGTGTCCTGGATGGAGCCGACCGACTCGATGTCACGCGTTCTGCAGCGTATGGCGTCGATACCCCAGGCGGAGCGAACCGGCCGCATCCACGACGTGCAGGTCAAGACGCTGGTGAAGCGCGCCGATGTCCGCGGCTATTTCATGGAGCAGCTCAAGCGGGGTGACCTCGATGACGAAGGCAGACCCTTCATCCAGCCGCAAGCCTTTGCGCAGATGTCCCGCAGCCTGGTGTACGCGCGCGGAGGGAATCCGCCCGAGCTCATCAAGGCTTTTCACTGGCACAAGCGGCAGTGGGACTATTGGGACGTGGTGATCGGCAACGCGCGAGTCGTGCTCGTGGATCTGCGTGAGGAGTCGCCGACCGCGGGGATCATCCAGACGCTGGTGCTGGGTGAGAACGCGGCTCGAGTGGTGGCGATACCGCCCATGGTGGCCCACGGCTACCAGTGTCTGGGCATGCAGGACGTACACCTCGTTTACTACGTGACCGAGCCGTACGACGCGACAAATCCGGACGAGGGCAGGATCGCGTGGGACGACCCCGGGATTGGCTTCGATTGGCGCATCGAGAACTCTTGATGCGGCTGCTCGTGACCGGAGGCGCAGGGTTCATTGGGAGCGAGTTCGTGCGCGCCACGATACGGGAGCATCCCGACGACATCGTGACGGTACTCGACAAACTCACGTATTCGGGCAACCTGGCCAACCTTGCGCCGGTCGTCCATGAGCCGCGATGCCACTTCGTCAAGGGCGACGTGTGCGATGCGCGAATCGTCAACGCACTCGCCTCCGATTGCGATGTCATCGTCAACTTCGCCGCGGAGACACACGTCGATCGCTCACTCGAGGCACCCGGACAGTTCATCCAGACCGATGTGTACGGCACATTCGTACTCCTCGAGGCCGCGCGCCGTGCAGGCCACGATCGCTTCGTGCAGGTCTCCACTGACGAGGTCTACGGCGACGTTCCCACTGGGAGCAGCGCCGAGGGTGACCCACTGCGCCCACGCAGCCCGTATTCGGCCAGCAAGGCCGGGGGCGAGATGATGGTGTCGGCATATCGCGCGTCGTACGGGCTTCCGGCGATCATCACGCGCGGCTCCAACACATACGGGCACTATCAGTTTCCAGAGAAGATCATCCCGCTGTTCATAACCAACGCGATCGACGACATGCCGCTTCCCATCTATGGGGACGGCCGCGCGGTGCGCGACTATCTGCACGTCGAGGATCACGCTCGCGGCATCGATGCAATCCTGCGCCGGGGCGCACCCGGCGAGGACTACAACATCGGCCATGGCGGTCAGACGAATGGTCACGAGGTCGCCGACGCGGTGCTCCAGGCTCTCGGCAAACCATCGTCGTTGAAGCAGCACGTGCGAGACCGCCTGGGACACGATTCTCGCTACTCGCTGGACACATCAAAGCTCCGTTCGTTGGATTGGGCGCCTGCCATCGACTTCGCGTCGGGCATCCGCAGAACGGTTGACTGGTATCGGGACAACCAGGAGTGGTGGCGGCCCCTGAAGTCCGGAGAATTCTGGGAGTTCTACCAGCGGAACTACAAGCCGCTGGTCAGCGCCACCGAGTGACATCGCTGCGCATCCTGGTCACCGGGGCCGGTGGGCAGTTGGGCGGAGAGGTGGCGGCAGCCGGACTCGAGCGGGGACATGATGTCGTCCCCACAACCCGTTCAGAGTGCGATGTTCTCGACCCGGCCGGCGTCGGCCACGCCCTCGACTCGCACCGTCCGGCGATCGTCATCAACTGCGCCGCCTGGACCGATGTCGAGGGCGCCGAGAACAACAGCGACGGTGCGTTCGCGCTCAACGCGATTGCGCCGCGAATCCTTGCCGCCGCCTGCGCCAGTCGAGACATCCTGCTCGTGCACATCAGCACCGACTACGTGTTCAGCGGGCCAGGCTCGTCGCCTCTGGATGAGTGGACACCGCCCGCACCGGTGTCCGTATATGGCGCGAGCAAGCTCGCCGGCGAACGGGAGGTGCGCGCAGTTGCGCGGCGGCACCAGGTTATTCGGAGCTCATGGCTCTACGGTCGCGACGGTCCCAACTTCGTCCTGACGATCCTGCGCCGGGCCGAACACGGGAAGGAGCTGCGCGTCGTCGCAGACCAGACGGGCACGCCGACGTGGACCGGCCACCTGGCGCCGGCGCTGCTCCGCGTGGCGGAGCGTGGCATTCCGGGGACGTACCACCTCACCAACACAGGCGAGACCACCTGGCACGGCTTTGCAGAAGCCATCCTGCGGGCTGCGGGCCGCGATGATCACGTGACCCCGATCGGTGCAGCCGATTACCCTTCCCAGGCCGCGCGACCGGCTTACTCGGTCCTCGACAATCGCGCGTGGCGCATCCTTGGCGAGGCACCGCTTCCAGACTGGCGCGACGGGCTTGCCGCCTACGCCGACGAGTTGCGCGCCCGGGGAAAGCTCACACCGGCGCCCCGGTAACGAAATACAGCAGGTGAGCAGGCACAACGCCCATCACCACGCTGATGATGAGCGCGTACAGCATTGCGGTCGCAGGTTGGTTGGCGCGGATGCGCGCAAAGTGACGGGTGAGCAGCAGGATCCCACCCGTGAACACGATTCCTGAGCCGATCACCAACAGCCAGAAGGGAACGGCGTACTGGCCGGTGAGGAGCTGATCCCGCGTCGACCCCGACGTGAAGCCGAGCACCAGCGCCAGCGTCACGCTCTCGATCGCAAGTGACGCGAACACGATGTTGATGACCTGGCGCAACGGCCGGAACGACAGATTCGGGGATACCAGGTACCAGTGACCGAGCAGCATGCCCGCGAGCGCGCCGCCCTCCACCAGCGTCGCCGGTACGAAGGTCACAGCGGCCGCGGCTGCGCCGCCGAGCGCCGGACCGAAAGCGATTGCAGCTTCGGCGATGGTGACTGCGCCAGTGACCAGCGTGGCGGCTCCGACCACGCGCCGCGCTGCATCGGTACCGACAGCGCAAAAGAACGCAAAAGCCAGCAGCGCTCCGGTGAAGCCAAGACACCAATGGATCAAACCGGATACCGGCCCTTGCGACAGCGAGCCGTCGACGAGCTGCGTGTCGGTGGGGAGGTTGACGCCGATGAGCAGCGCGGCCCCCATGACCACCGCGCAGATCAGCGCTGTCGTCCCGACGAACCCGCGCCCGATACGGCCGAGGCCGTCAATGAGGTACGCCGCGGCCACGGTTCCCGCAGCCAGCTCGAGCAGTACCAAAAAGCTGGCGATGGGCGCGAGCGTCGGCAGCGAAGCGTGCACTTTGCCGATGGTAGGCGGGTCACCGTCCGTCAGCGGCTGGGTCGTCGCGTCCACTCGCGGAGTCGCGGTCGCAGCGGCGCTGCCGCCGCGCCGCTGACGCTCGGCTCACCCTGCGCTCCAAGCCGTTCCGGCTCGCCTGCGCGATCCTCCTCGAGTGGACGCACCGCCCAGCCGCTGCAAACAGCGACCGGAGCGCCTTACTCGTCTACCGGCAGTCCGGCTTCCTTCCAAGCGTCGATGCCGCCGACGACGTTGAACGACCTGGGCCGGCCGTGGGCTCGGAGGAACTCGACGGCTCGGCCGCTGCGGCCGCCGAGCCGGCAGTGGACGTAGACGTCCTGGTCTTCGGGAATCTCGGCGAGGCGATCGGCGATTTCGCCCAATGGAATCAGCACCGCACCGGGGATGCGGAGCTGCTCGTACTCCCATGGCTCGCGCACGTCGAGGAGCACGGCGCCCTCGCGCACCGCGTCGTAGGCCTGCTGTGGGGTGGTGTCGACGTCGTCAGGCATGCGCCCGAGTATACGTTCCGGCCTCCGCCGGCCCTGCTAGGCTCCACCCAGTGAGCACGGCTGCGGCCCCGGCCGCTGCCGCAGACAGCCCCTGGCTGAATGCGCAGCGCCAGTTCGACAATGCCGCGGAGATCCTCAATCTCTCGTCGGGTCTGCGAGCGGTTCTGCGCGAGGTTCGCCGCGAGCTCGTCGTGCGCTTTCCGGTGAAGCTCGACAATGGCGGGCTGCGCGTGTACGAAGGCTATCGCGTCCAGCACAACGTCACGCGTGGACCAGCCAAGGGAGGCCTCCGCTACCACCCGGACACCAACCTCGACGAAGTCAAGGCGTTGGCGATGTGGATGACGTGGAAATGCGCACTTGCCAATCTTCCCTTCGGGGGCGCAAAGGGTGGAGTTGCAGTCGACCCCGCGACGCTGAGCCATCGCGAGTTGGAAAGGCTGACGCGCCGTTTCGCCAGCGAGATCAGCGTGCTGATCGGGCCCGACTCAGACATCCCCGCGCCGGACGTGAACACGACGGGCGAGATCATGGCCTGGATCATGGACACCATCTCGATGGAGGCGGGGTACTCCATCCCTGCGGTGGTGACTGGAAAACCACTCGACATCGGCGGCAGCGAGGGCCGCCCCAGCGCGACGGGCCGAGGCGTGACCATCGTCGCGCTCGAAGCGTGCCGCCGCGAGGGCATGGATCCCGCTGCGACGACTGTCGCCGTTCAGGGTTTCGGCAACGTCGGCAGCGTCACCGCAGCACTGATGCAGGAAGCCGGCTTCAAGATCTGTGCTGTTTCCGACGTGTTTGGCGGTATCTACTCGCCTGACGGCATCGACGTCGAAGAGCTATTCGAGTACCGGGCGCGAACGGGCGCGATCGCCGGCTTTGCAAACACACAGCCGGTCAGCAACACCGACCTGCTCGAACTGCACGTCGACATCCTCGTGCCCGCAGCGCTCGAGAACCAGATCACAGCGCGCAATGCCGGGCGCATCAAGGCGAAGATGATCGTCGAGGGCGCCAACGGCCCGACCACGCCGGACGCCGACACGATCCTGGAGAAGCGCGGCATCATCGTGGTTCCCGACATCCTGGCTAACGCGGGCGGGGTGACTGTGTCGTACTTCGAGTGGGTGCAGGACCTGCAGTCGTTCTTCTGGGAGGAAGGAGAGATCAACCGGCGGCTCGAGCGCATCATGCAGAAGGCGTTCACGCAGATGTGCGAACAGGCGGAAGCGCACAGGGTCTCGCTTCGCCTGGGGGCATACCTGGTCGCGGTGAAGAGGGTCGCCGACGCGACCGCGGTGCGTGGCATCTACCCGTAAGGGAGGGCCGCGGGGGCCGCGCAAGGGAGCAGTCAAGCGTGGGCGAAGCCCGGCTCGCAAGCCGAAGCAGGCGGCGCGGCCGCCCGCCGAACGCAGGCCGCTCGACGACTACAGGATCGGCAAGGTGATCGCGCACGGCATGGCCGGCCCGGTGCGAATCGCGCGCTTTCTCCCAACCGGCATCGAGGTGACAGTCGAGAAGGTACCGGCACGACTCCGCTCCCACCCCGCCTTTGCGGTCCAGCTCGCAGCCAACGGCGAGATCGCGTCCACTCTCCGTTCGCCGCATCTGGTCGCCGTCTACGACGTGGTCAAGGACGGGGACACGCTGATGGTGGTGGGCGAGCTCGCCGAAGGCCGCACCCTGGCCGCGGACCTCTCAGCCGGGACGACGCTTCCAGCGGCGACAGCGTTGCGCGTGATGGATGACGTGCTGGCCGCTCTCGAGCTGGCCCACAGTGCTGGGTTGGCGCATGGCTCGGTGACTCGCGACACGGTGCTGGTGGCTCCAGACGGCCGCTACCGGCTCGGCGGCCTGGGCTTGGCCGGGGCCATTTGCGCGGCGGAAGGTCGCGAGTGCAGCCCCGCCGGCGACCTGTCGGCGGTAGCGCGGCTCGGGCTCGGCCTGCTGGGAATGGGAGACGGGGAAAAGCCGCCTCAGGGTGTATCGCGGCGGACCGCACGCCTTCTCGCGGCGGCCGCGGCCGTCCGAGCCCCAGGATCCATGAGCAGTGCGGCAGGCATGCGGGCGGTGCTGGCTGCCGCCCAGGGCCACGCGGCAGCTCCGCATCGCGAACGTGTCGCCCGCCGGCGCTTTCTCCGTATTTCCAGTCGCGTCGCGGTGGCTGTCGTACCGGTGGCGATCGGCGTCGGCGTAGGCCTGGCCCTCACAGCCCCCCGCACCAGTCCCCGCCCCGCAGTTCGCGCTTTGGTGGTTCGCCCCGGCGTCCAACTGGCCGCCAGCCCGCAGACCGGAGGGTGCGGAACACTCTTCGTTTTCACTGCGACGGGCGACGTCGCCGGCCAGGGAACGCTGGTGTTCCAGTGGGAGCGCAGCGACGGCGTAGTGGGGCCGCGGCGCAGCCTCAGCATCACCATTGGGCAACCGAAATTCCTGGTGACGAACACGTGGACTCTGTCGTCCGCGGTGTCGGCGCCGATTACGATGACGCTGCGCGTGCTCGCCCCAACAACTATGAGCGTCTCTCACAGCGTCACCCCCGCGTGCAAATGAGCTCACTGGCTCAGCGCGTCGGCCGAAACCCGCTACCCGCGGGAACGCTGGCCGTCGGCGCCGGATTGGTCCTCGCCGGTGTCGCCCAATACGGGTTTCTCGCGGTCTCCGCCCGCGCGCTGGGCTCTGCCCACTACGCGCCGCTGGCCACGTTCTGGGCGCTCCTTTTCGTCTGCGGGCCTGGCTTCTTCCTCCCGCTCGAGCAGGAGGTCGGCCGCGCCCTCTCGGCTCGCCGCGCGCTCGGACAGGGGGGCCGGCCACTGGTCATCCGCGCGGCTGTTGCCGGCGGTGGCTTGGCGATTGTCCTCATCCTTGCCACCGCCCTCGCCAGCGGGCCCATCGACACGCGGTTGTTCAACGGCGACGCCGTGATGCTGTGGGCGTTCATCGCGGGCCTCGTCGCGTACTGCATCGAGCACCTCGCACGCGGCACGCTCGCCGGCAACGGCCGCTTCCGCCCCTACGGCCTCCTGATTGGATCCGAGGGCGTGCTGCGCGTCGTGCTGTGCACGCTGCTGGCCGTCGCCGGGGCGAAGATCGCCGGTCTCTTCGGGTTCTCGCTGGTGATTGCCTCGTACGCGGCAGTGGCCATCGCGCTCGCCGGCCGGCGAGGCCTGCTCCGTGCCGGCCCGCCCGCGTCATGGCGCGAGCTGTCGCGGGCCCTGGGATTCCTGCTTGTGTCGTCGGTGCTCACACAATTTCTGCTGAGCATCGGTACTGTCGCCGTCCAGCTCCTGGCCCCGGCCTCACAGCAGGCCGCGGCCGGGCGATTTCTGACCTCGCGGATCCTCGCGTACATCCCCATCTTTTTGCTCCAGGCCGTGCAAGCACCGCTGCTGCCCAAGCTCTCGGCCCTGGCCGCGTCCGGCAACCACCGCGAATTTCGCAGGGTGCTCATCGAGTTGTTGCTGTTCGTGTCCGTGCTCGGGGGCCTGGCGACCGTCGGCTTCGCGGCGTTCGGACCGCTGGCGTCGTCGCTCCTTTTCGGCGGCGGCTTCGAACTCGGCCACCTGGACTACGCGCTGCTCGCCGCCAGTTGCGCCGCGTTCATGGTCGCGCAGGTGTTGAACCAGGCAATCGTCTCGCTCAGCGGCTATCCGCGAGCCACCGCGGGGTGGGTCACCGGCGCCACCGCGTTCGTGGTGGTGACGCTCTTGGGGTCGCAGCTCTTTCTGCGCGTCGAGCTGGGCCTCCTGGTCGGGTCAGTGGCAACGGTCGCGGTGATGAGCGTGCTCCTCGTGCCACTGCTGCGCAGCCACGTGCGCGCGGTGGAGGCCAATGAGCTGTTCGCCGCCGCGCCCCCGGCCGAGGTGTAACCGGTGGCCGCGATCCCGCGCATCGCGCTGATCGGTGCCGGGTCGATGGGCAGCAATCACGCGAGGGTGCTCGCCGAAACCGATGAGGCGGAGCTCGCGATCGTCATCGACATCGAGGCCGAACGCGCGCGCCAGCTGGCGGACCTCTACGGATGCGGCTTCGCCACCGATATCGGAGCTGCGGCATCGTGCGACGCCGCAGTCGTGGCCACGCCGACCGCGCTCCATCTTCCCCACGCGCGGGAGCTGATCGACTTCGGCAAACCCGTGCTGGTGGAGAAGCCGGTCACACCGAATATCGAGGCAACCAGAGCGGTGATCACCGCCGCCGACCGCGCGGGCACGCCGCTGATGTGCGGCTTCGTGGAGCGCTTCAACCCGGTGGTGACCACCGTCGCCGCGCTGCTCGATCGCGAGCCGGTACACCTTGTGACGCTGCGGCACTCGCCCAAGACTCCGCGGTCCACCCTCTCCGTTGTTCTGGATCTCCTGATCCACGATATCGATCTCGTCCTGCGCTACATGGGCGGCCGTCGCGTCCACGACGTCGTGTCCGCAACGGCGTCACCGAACAGTGATGTGGCGGAGGTCGCCGACTGCATCCTCCGTTTCGAGACCGGGGCGGTGGCCACCCTGTCGGCCAGCCGGGCCAGCCAGCGGAAGGTGCGCACGCACGTGATCGAAACGGGGAACGCGCTGTACGACGTGGACCTGCTTCGCCAGGACGTCACCGTCTATCAGCATCGCAGCCACGAAGCCGTCTATCGAGACGGCCCGACGTACCGCGCCGAAACGGTCGTCGACATCCCATTCGTACGCCACGGCGGCGAGCCGCTGGCACTGCAGCTGCGCCACTTCCTCCGTTTGATAGCGGGTGCGGTGGACGCCGATGCAGAACGCGCCAGCATTCTGCCGGCGCACGAGGTGGCGGCGTTGGTCGAGAAGGGCGCGTGACCGGCGTGCGGCTTTCATATGTCGTCCCGGTGCACAACCAGGAGGCTGTGCTGCCGGACACCGTGAGCCGGCTGGTCGCGCGTCTGCGCGAGCATCCCGGTTCGGAGGTGCTCCTCGTCGAGAATGGTTCGACGGACGGATCCCTGGCCGTATGCGTTGCCTTGGCGTCAGCAGCCGACACACCCGGCCTGAGGGTGCGGGCTGCGAATTCGCCCCGAGGCCTGGGCCACGCGCTGCGGCGGGGCATGGAGATGGCCGGCGGCGACGTCATCGTGCTCACGGCCGCGGACCTGCCCTTCGGTTTCAGTGATCTCGACGCATATCTCGCGACGCGCCCGGCCGCTGTGCTGGCCATCGGCTCCAAGGCGCATCCACAGTCACACGTGACGACGAGCCGGTTGCGCCATGTCATGTCGGGCATGTTTCGCGTTCTGCGACTGCTCATCCTCGGTCTGCACGTTCGCGACTCGCAGGGAACGATCATCATTCAGTCGTCGCTGGCACGGCGCATCCTGCCCTACCTTCGCTGCGGAGGATTCCTGATCACGACTGAGATCGTGTACGCGGCTCAGCGCGCAGGCGAGGCGGCGGTCGAGCTGCCGATCACGTACACCGCAGGTCGCACGTCAACGGTCTCGCCACTGCGCGACTCGGCGCGTATGGCGTTCGGACTGCTGTCGCTGCGCCGCCGCCTGCACCACGTCACCATCGCTCCGCTCGAGGCCCGCGCCTCATGAGCACCATCGGTCAGGCGGCCCCGGCCATTCGAATTTCGGAGCCGCGATTTGGCGGAGACGTCGAGGCGCTCGTGCTCGAGGTCCTGCGCAGCGGGCACATAGCGCAGGGTCCGATGGTGGAACGCTTCGAGCATCTCTGCGCACAGATGGCGGGAAGCGAATACGCCGTCGCCGTGGCCAACGGCACCGTCGCCCTCGAAGCGGCGCTCGAGGTGGGCGGTGTCGGGCCTGGCGACGAAGTGATCACGTCACCCTTCACCTTCGCGGCGACGCTCAACGTCATCCTCCGCCGAGGTGCGGTCGCGCGCTTCGCAGACATACGCGGCGATTTCACGCTTGACCCGGCAGCCGTTGCGGCGCTCATCGGACCGCGCACCGCCGCCATCATCCCGGTGCACCTGTACGGCCTGATGGCGGACATGCGCGCCATCGAGACTCTGGCGGCTGCACATTCCACGCTCATCGTGGAGGACGCCGCGCAGGCGCATGGGGCTGCGCAGGAGGGACGCCGCGCGGGCAGCTACGGCCTTGGCGCCTTCTCCTTCTACGCCACCAAGAATGTGACGAGCGGCGAGGGCGGGTGCGTCACAACCAGCGACGCCGGCATCGCCGCCACGCTCCGCGTGCTGCGCAACCAGGGGATGCGGGAGCGGTACGAATACGTCAGCGCTGGCGAAAACTGGCGCATGACCGACCTGGCGGCGGCCGTGGCGATCCCGCAACTGGAACGGCTGGATGCAATCATCAGCGCGAGGCGGGCCAACGCCAGGCGCTTGACGGAGTTACTCGGCGTGGACCCTCGGGTTCGCGTGCCGGTGTTGCCCGGCGATCGGGAGCACGTGTGGCATCAGTACACGATTCTCCTGCCGCACGGCGTGGACCGCGAGGCCGTGATCGCCTCGATGGCGCGGGGCGGCGTGCAGGCTGGTGTCTACTACCCGCGCCTCGTGTGGGACTACGATGCCTATCGGTCGCTGCCGAACGTCGTCGTGGAAGACACACCCGTTGCCGCCGATGCCGCAGCGCGCTGCCTGTCGCTCCCGGTGCACCCAAACCTGAGCGATGCGGACATCCGGCGCGTGGCCGCGACGCTGCTGGAGTCGGTGGAGGCAGCCGCCTGAGTTTCAGCCGACGAATTGACTGTTGGCGAACTCGTGAAGGAAATATCCGCCCAGGACACAGGATCCGGCGACTGCGGCCGCGGTGATCATCGGATGCTTGCGCAGTAGCATCGCACCCGCGATGAAGATGGGAAACACCGTGAGCGTGTAGCGGCCGTCGCTCTGCAGCGTCCCGGAACACAGGAAGACGCCGGCGGCCAGCAGCATGAATGCCGCGTACGCCGGCTGGCGGCGACGCCATAGATAGATCCCGGCGGCGACCAACGTGAGCGGCGACACGATGTCGAAGACCGCCAAGAGCCTGCTGTCGAACTGGGCGCCTGCTGTGCCAATGTCTGTCACGGCGCGACCTATCGATGTC
Organism: Candidatus Acidiferrales bacterium; assembly: GCA_035566535.1. Classification (GTDB taxonomy): domain Bacteria; phylum Chloroflexota; class Dormibacteria; order Aeolococcales; family Aeolococcaceae; genus JAFARE01. The sequence goes on from DATMRA010000085.1 coordinate 12,935, forward strand.
CACGGTCCCGCGAATTCGCGGCCCCAGCCCGCTTCTGCATGGACGAAACGCAGTCCATCGCCGAGTCGCAGCTGCATGTACAACACCAATCCAGCCAAGGCGATCGCCGGACCGGCGACCACCGCAATCGAATCAGCACGCAAGCGCCGCAGCGACCATCCGTGCTGGGCCCAGTACTCGATCGCCAGCGGGACGATCAGCACGACCGTGTACGTCTTGGTCAGCACCGCCGCGCCGGCGAAGAATGACGCTGCCCACCAGTGGCGCGTGCGCGCGGCGAGAAAGCACCACACAAGACATGCCAGCAAGAGCGGTTCGGGATAGAGCGCGCTGAGGAAGAACGACGCGGGAAACGCCAGGAGGAGAACGAGCACGAGCATGGCGCCCCGCGCGCCGAGCTCACGTGAGGCAAGCCTGTGCACGCCGATGAGAGCGAAGACCAGCGCGACTCCGCCCACCAGCGCGGCGGCGGATTCAGGTCCGACCCGAAGGGCGTCGGTAGTTCCCCGGATCAATGCGGGGTACAACGGCGCGAACGCTGCGCCGTCTTGGTAGGTTCCTGGCGCGACCAGCACATGGCTGCTGCCCGCGTACCCCAACCTGGCGATATCGAGGTACCACCCGGTGTCCCAGCGGTTCCAGACCGCGATGAGTGAGCCCGGCGACTGCTGAACGACCTGGAGAGCGTGCGTCCCGTAGAGCGAGACCATGGCAACAACTTCGGTGATCACGCGAAACGCGATGAAGGCTCCGATTGCGGGGAAGAGCGACGAGCGCCACGCACGCCACCAGTCGAGGACCGCGGTAGAAACGCCGTTTTGGGCAGAACCCGCCTGGACAGTCGCCTCTGCGGCGCCCGCCCTGTCTGTCACCTGCATGCGGCTCGAGTGTATCCGCAGCGTCCTGCTCATATGCGCCGCGAGCGCGAGCAACTCCCAGAGGTCAGCGAGGGGATGCGCGCCGACGCTTCGCAGCCGTCGGCGCTGTTGCCTCCAGAAGCTCTTCGCCCTGGTCGGCGGGCCCGACGAGTGCGAGGCGCACGTCGTCGATGCCGGTCGCGATCCGCTCCGCCACGTTGTGGACCTGCTCGACGGTGATCTTGGCGATCGCGTCGGCGCGAACGTCCGGGGTCTCCAGTGGAAGTCCGGCGCGCCAGCGCGTTCCGAAGAAGCGCGCGCTGGCCATGGCCGTCTCGGTCGAGCGCAGCAGCCGGCCGATCATGGCCGACTTCGTCGCCGCAAGCTCCCCCGTACTGACCCGCGTCTCCGCCAGCTTCCGGAATTCGGCGAACGACAGCTGCGTGGCACGGCGTGCATCCTTGGGGCGCGTCGCTGTCGAGATTGCAAACAGGCCGGCGTCGTCGAAGCCCTCGTGGTGGGAAAATATGCTGTAGCAGAGGCCGTTTCGCTCCCGCACAGTCTGGAAGAGACGCGATGACATGCCGCCGCCGAGAATGTGCGTCATCACCGACAGAGCTGTGCGATCCGGGTCGAGAGCGGGAATCCCCGGGACCGCGAAAACCATTCGCACCTGCGGTTCCTCATCCGCGGTGACCGGCCGCACGTTTGCCGTATAGCGGTCGCCCTGACCCCATTTGGCCGGGACGCGCGGGCGTGGCTTGGCGCGGGGTATGTCGGCCAGCAACCGTTCCGCATCCTCGTCACTCAGACTGCCGCCCCCGGCGATCACGAGGCACATCGACTTCGGCGCGTAGAACGAACGGTGGTACTTGATCAACTGTTCGCGGGTGGCCTTCTCGATCACGGCGGGGAAGCCCGCCGCAGACCACGACATCGGCTGCCCGCCCCCGAAGGCGACGGTGCCGAGGCGGTCCCAGATCCAACCATCGGGATCGGAGAGCCGCATACCGAGTTCCTGCAACACGACGTTGCGTTCGCGTTCCACCTCCTCAGCCGCGAACAGGGGGCGGCTGAGCATGTCCGCGATGACGTCAGCGAGCTCTCCCAAGGCCAGCGCCGGTCCTTCGGCGAAGTACGCCACCTCTTCGGTGTCGGTGTATGCATTGGTCGATGCGCCGAGGCGGTCGATCTCGCGTGAGATGGCCTTCGTTGTGGGGCGACGCTCCGTGCCCTTGAAGAACATGTGCTCCAGGTAATGCGCCAGGCCCGAGGTTTCGGCGGTCTCGTCACGCGACCCGGCGCGCACGATGAGAAACACACCCACATTGCGGCTGCTCGACGGCGCATTCAGCAGGGAGACGCCATTGCCCAGCGTCGAGAGAGTTGGCGTGTAGGGATTCAGCGACACTAGGAGGTGCCGGATTCCCAGGACGCGAGATATGCCTCCTGCTGCGGAGTCAGTGTGTCGATATTGACGCCCATCGCCTTCAACTTGAGCTGCGCCACCTGTCGATCTATCTCTGTGGGCACGTCGTGCACGCCGAGGGCAAGGGTATCGTGGTTGCGCGCCACATACTCGGCGCAGAGCGCCTGGTTGGCAAAGCTCATGTCCATCACCGCCGCGGGATGACCCTCGGCGGCGGCCAGGTTCAGCAGCCGGCCTTCGGCGAGCACGTGCAGCGTGCGTCCGTTGTGCAGGCGGTGCGATTGCACGAACTGACGGGGGCTGGTCACCTCGGACGACAGCTCGTCCAGCGCAGCCAGGTTGATCTCGTCGTTGAAATGGCCGCTGTTGGCGACGATGGCTCCGTCTTTGAGGGCTTCAAGGTGCGTGCGGTCAATGACGTTGATGTCGCCTGTGACCGTGATCACGATATCCGCCTCGGGTGCCGCCTCCTCCAGCGTCATCACCCGGAATCCGTCCATCACTGCTTCGAGCGCGCGAGTGGGGTCGACCTCGGTGACCACAACGTGGGCTCCAAGGCCTGCCGCTCGGCTCGCCAGGCCACGCCCGCACCAGCCGTAGCCGCAGACCACGAAGGTGCGTCCGGCGATCAGCACGTTGGTGGCGCGGATGAGGCCGTCGATGGTGCTCTGACCGGTGCCGTATCGGTTGTCGAAGAGGTGCTTGGTGAGCGCCTCGTTGACGGCGATGATGGGAAATCGAAGCGCGCCGTCGCGCGCCATAGCGCGCAGCCGGATGACACCAGTTGTGGTCTCCTCGGTTCCAGCGATCACGGTATCTAGCAGGTCCTGCCGTCCCTTGTGCAGTTCAGCAACCAGGTCGGCGCCGTCATCCATCGTGATGTGCGGCCGAAACTCAAGCACGGATTGGATGTGACTGTAGTAGCGCGCTGAGTCTTCCCCCTTCACGGCGTACGTCGGGATCCCGAAGGTGCGAGTCAGTGCCGCGGCGACGGGATCCTGTGTCGACAAAGGGTTGCTCCCGCACAGCCGCACCTCTGCCCCCCCGGCCTTGAGGGTGATGGCCAGGTTGGCGGTCTCGCTGGTGACGTGCAGACACGCCCCCAGGCGCAAGCCCTCGAGCGGGCGCTCCCGTTCGAAGCGCTCTCGAATGAGCCGCAGCACGGGCATCTCACGGCCTGCCCACTCGATCAGCCGTACCCCCTGCGGTGCGAGGCCGAGATCGGCGACGTCTGCCTCGACTGCTTTGGTGGCGCTGCTCACGCCTTGATGCTATCTAATCCAGGACACGAGATGACGCGAACCAGCCTCTTTGTCGAAGCCAAGGTCATGTCGCAGCCCCGCGTGAGCGGTATCGGCCACACCATGCAAGGTCTGGTGCGAGCGCTGCAGAACAGTGAGGCCGCCCGCGAGCGCTACCGCATCAGACTGCTTTCACCCCTGGATGGTGTCACGCGTCTGCGTCATCTCGGCATGAACAACGTCGAGTATGTACGGCTTCCTCTCCCCACCCGGGGCTACGATCGCTGGGCGGGGCTGCCTCTGCTCCCGCCGCTCGACGCATTCGTGGGCGACGGCGTGTTCGTCTTCCCTCATTTCGGCAACTGGCCGCTGCGACGCTCGGCGTCGATCACGTTCATCCACGATGTCGCATTTCTGCGCCACCCCGAGACGGTCGGCGGCAACCTTGACCTGTTGACGCACAACATCGGCCGCTGGATCGCACGCACGTCGCTCGTGGCAACCGTCTCCCGGTCATCCCGTGACGACATCACTCGCTATCTCGGCGTTGCTGCAGAACGCATCACCGTGATCCCTTGGGGCGTCGATCGCGAAGTCTTCCGCGCGCGCGGCGACGCTGAGGTCGCCGAACTCCGTGACCGGCTTGGGCTTCCGGACAAGTACATCCTCTACCTGGGGAACATCGAGCCGCGCAAGAACCTGGAGCGGTTGATCGCCGCGTACCGCCGGTTGCCGCCGCGGTTGAGAAGCGAGTACGCGCTTGTTCTGGCCGGAGGCTTGGCGTGGAACAGCGCCGGCATCGAACGAGCCATCACCGAAGCTCAGGCGGCGGGCGATCGCGTGAGCCGGGTCTCGGAATACGTCAGCGACGAAGACCTGCCCGCTCTGCTTTCCGGCGCCACCATGCTCGCGCAGCCCTCGCTCTACGAAGGCTTCGGCGTGGCTCCTCTCCAGGCGATGGCAGTCGGCATACCCGTGCTCGTGGGCGACAATTCGGCGCAGCCGGAGGTCGCCGGCGACGCCGGGCTCTACGTGGACGCGCTTGATGTGGCCGACATCGAGCGGGGCATGCAAACCCTGCTCAGCGACGAACGCCTCGCAGCCGCGAATGTCGCCGCCGGCTTGCAGCGGGTGCAGCAGTTCAGCTGGGAGCGCAGCGCCGGCGCGATGCTCGAGGCCGTCGATCGTTTGGCGGCATAATGGGCGCCGCTCTCAATCACTCAGGAGGCCGCATGTCCGGCACAGCGCTCATCACAGGCATAACGGGACAGGATGGGACGTACCTCGCGCAGATGCTGATCGCGCGCGGTTACAACGTCTATGGACTCGTGCGCGGCCAGAACAACCCGCGCCTGGCGATGGTCGCTGCGTTGTGTCCGGGCGTCGAATTCGTCGAGGGCGACCTGCTCGACCAGTCGTCGCTCATCGCTGCTCTGGAATCCAGCCAGCCGACCGAGGTGTACAACCTGGGTGCGATCAGCTTCGTCGGTCTGTCGTTCAAGCAGGCGTTGCTCACCGGCGAGATCACCGGGCTCGGCGTCACGCGCATGCTGGAGGCGATCCGGACGGTCAACGTCAAGATCAAGTTCTATCAGGCGTCCAGCAGCGAGATGTTCGGCAAGGTTCGTGAGTCTCCGCAGACGGAGCTCACACCGTTCCATCCCCGGTCGCCCTACGGCGTGGCAAAGGTGTATGGCCACTACATCACCGTCAACTTCCGCGAGAGCTATGGAATGTTCGCCTGCAGTGGGATCCTGTTCAACCATGAGTCGCCACGCCGCGGCCTTGAGTTCGTGACTCGCAAGATCACAAACGGCGTGGCGCGAATCAAATTGGGCCTGCAGAAGCAGCTCAGTCTTGGCAACCTCGAGTCGCAGCGCGACTGGGGATTCGCGGGAGACTACGTGGACGCGATGTATCGAATGCTGCAGCAGCCGGAACCCGACGACTACGTTATCGCCACGGGCGAGATGCACAACATCCGCGAGTTCCTCGAGCTCGCGTTTTCACGAGCCGGGCTCGACTGGCGCGATCACGTGGTGAGTGATCCGCGCTTCTTCAGGCCCGCGGAGGTTGACCGCCTGGTGGGCGACTTCTCCAAGGCACGCCAGAAGCTTGGGTGGCAACCGACCACGTCCTTCGAGGAGCTGGCCAACATGATGGTCGACTCGGACATGAAAGCTCAGCAGCGCGTTGTCGCGACCGGGGAGCCGTCCGCCTGACGTCAGCGACCTCAACTATGGCGCCACCCCGAGCTACTGAGTTCAGTGTCGACGACATCGGACTCTTCGACGACGAGGCTCTGAGTACCTTCCTCGATCCGCGTGACGGCGGCGTTGATCCGGCGCTGCTCGGTATCGCTTTGCAGCCGGCCGACCCGCGGCTGATCGATCGCGTCGTCGCTGCGCTGCCCGGTGACGCGGCGGCCCATTTCTCCGATTCGCTCGCGGCTGCCGCTGATGACTCGGCGCTGACGAGCGCGCAGCGCGATGTGATGGAGTTGCTGTTCTGGCCTCTCGTGTACTGGAACGACCCAGATGACTACGAAGAGCTCATCAGCGGCGAGCATCTGCATCCGCGCCTGCTCGAGGCAATCGACCTCGACGGGCGCACCGTCTGCGACATCGGCGCCGGGACGGGCCGCTTCTCCCTCGCGGCGGCCCCGCGCGCAAACCGCATCATCGCCGTCGACGCCGTTCCTCAGCTGCTCCGCCGTCTCGAGGCGAAGGCCGCCGCCGCGGGCATCAACAACATCGAGGTCCGCCGCGGCCGCTTCACGTCTCTGCCGCTGCCAGATGGCAGCGTTGACATCGCCGTCGCCTGTTCGTCCTTCACCACTGGCGGCCCGCACGGCGGCGACACCGCCATCAACGAGGCGCAGCGCGTGGTGCGCCGCGGCGGCGACGTCGTAGTCATCTGGCCGCAGGATCCTCAATGGTTCCTGCAACGCGGTTTCCAGTACATCGCCGTCCACGGCGAGCGCGCGGTGCACTTCCGCAACGTCGCGACCGCCGAGCGGCTCTGCAAGAGTTATTACTCCGCCGATGCGGCCGACTGGGTGCGTACCAATAACTCGGCGGAGGTGCCGTTCAGCGTGCTCGGCATGTCGCCGCCGAGCGACCTGTGCATCAAGCGCGTGGAATAGCGGCGTCACGGACGAGGGTTTTTGAGACGGATCGGCGGCCTGTGGGGCGCGGGCGGATGGCACAGACCGAAGCGAGACCTCTCGCAGGCGAGCCGGAACGGCTTGGAGCGCAGGGCGAGCCGAGAGCGAGCGGCGGGGCGGCAGCGCCGCTCCGACCGCGTGTCTCGCGGAGCGTCTGTGCAATTCGCACGCGCCACCCGCCGCTTGAACCCTCTCTATTCCTTCTCCGTCACACGGTATTCCAAGTACGCTCCAAACATCAGTCGCGTCTGCGCTTCCAATGCCGGGATCACGCTGAGCGCGAGGCCGACGACGGGGTAGAGGAACAATTGCAGGTCGGCCCATCGGCGGCGCCACCAGGGCCATCTCGCGGGCTTAGGGCACATGCGCCGGTCGACCTGGATGAGCAACAGCGTGTTGAGCAGGGCCATCGTCAGGATGAAGGCGGTGAGGAATCCGATCACCGTGGCCGCGGTCGAGAGGCTGTAATCGAGGTCGATGAACGCCGGCAGCGCACCACCGAAGAAGAGCAACAGCGGCAATGTCGACCACGTCAGGTGGTTGAAGATGAGGCCCGTGTAGCGGCGCGCTCGCAGCCGCCACGGAATCTCAGGGTGGCGCAGCATGCGCGTGGTCACATAAGGGATATCGGTCGCGCCCCATGCCCAGCGCTTGATCTGGTTGTACTGCGAGAGGTGGGTGCTGGAGTAGTCGCGAGCACGCGGGGCATCGCCGTGCACAGGAAGGAATGCGGGCCGCACATTCAGGCGTTCTCCCCAGCGAAAGAATGCCTTCCAGAAGAATCGCGAGTCCTCGGGGATGACGTCGGAGTCCCAGTAACCCACGTCGGAGAGCAGATTCATCGACATCGAGTAGGACGAGAACATCACGAGCCGGTGCGGGTTCTGGTGCAGAAACATCTGCCACTGCGTTGCCGCAGTGGCCATGACGCGCACCGCGGCCGGAACGCGCCAGAGGTTGTTCAGAAACACCGGGACCGGTTGCCAGATCGACGTGAGTCGATCCGGAGCCTCGCAGAACTGGGCGGTGAGGTAGGCGAAGTACTGCGGATGGAGGCGCATGTCCGAGTCGAGGTCCGTGACCATCGTGGTGGTGGGGTCGAGGCCCATCTCGTCGCATGCCTGGCGCAGCATCGGTCCGCCGTAGGCCATGGCGGCGGACTTGCCAAGCACGATGCCGGGGAGCAGCGGATCGGTGATGTGGATGAATGCGCGGAACCGATCGCCAAACTCGTCGCGCAAGCGCGTCACGTTTTCGATGCCGCCGTGATCGGTGGCCCGCGTGATGATGGCGCACACACGCTGCTCTGCCGGGTAGTTCTGGCTGGCCAGCGCCCCGACGGTCGCCTGCAACACCTCGTAGCGTTCTGTGTACGTAGGGATGAGCGCGCAGTGCACGACGTCTCGCGGTCGCGGGGCGCCCTCGGGTATCGACGCCTCGAGCTCGCGACAGGTCGCCCACCAATCCTGTGCGGTGGCTCGTTCCAGCGTGCGCAGCGACCGCCGCACGCATCGCACGGTATAGGTGGTGCGGCCGAGCCAGTACAGATCGAGAACGACCGCGGCGACGCCGAGGATCCAGAGCTGGCCGGGGTCGTTGAGCCGGATGGCGAACGCGGTCAGCACCGGGACGAGGAGCACAAACCACGTGAGTGCGCCCGGTAGGATTTCCAGGAGCCGCTGTTGGGTATGTGCGGAGGGCGGGTTCCCCCGCAGGAGAGCGATCATCCTCGTAGGCAGTGTAGAAGCGCGGACATAGGAGCCTGATGCCAAAACCAACCGACGACAAGACTGAGCCGTCCGACGCCCAGGAAACCCCTGACGAGACGCCGAGCGGCGACGACGACGACGCGGATATCGAAATCGTCGCCATCGTCGTGGAAGACGATGACGAGGAAGCGGACGCGGAAGACGACGACGAAGACGAGGATGAGGAAGAAGAAGAAGAGGCCGCCCCGGTGGCAGCCGTTCCGGTTCCTGTCGTCGCTCCGATCTCGCGGCCCCAACCTGGGCGCCCGCCCAGCGCTCGGGAGGAGCCTCCTCCGCCGTTCGCGACCGGCGAGAGGGTGATCCTCACATCGAACACCCGGCCTCGAACCGGAACGCCGATCGGCGATTACCCAGTCGGGTCGACCGGACGCGTCGAGACGGTCTTGAGCCAGACGGCGATCGTAAGGTTCGACATCGCGCCGGACACCAAAGAGGTTGTGGCGTTCACCTGCCTCAAGACCGCCGAAACACCGGAGCGGGCGGCAGAGTTGCTGCGCGCCATGCTGGAGCCGCGGCCGACGGCGCCCGAGCGCGCCAGGGCTGCCGCGCAGCAGGCTGTGGACGGGAAGGATGGCGCCGCTCGTGGGCAGGGCCCGGCCGCGGTGTCACCACAGCCGCCGCGCGTGGTGCCGGCGCCACCAACTGCGACAACGCCCAGGGCTGCCGCCCCCGTGCCGCCGGCACCGGCCCGGCGACCGGCCATCGCGCCGGTCACACCGGCTCCCGCGTCGCGCTCGGCTGCTCCAGAGCCGAAGCGAGCGGCGCCGCCAAAGGCAACGAGCGCCTCTGCGGCGCCCAAGAGCAAGGCACCCACCAAGCCAGCGGCGAAGCCGGCCAAGGCGGTCGCGAAACCACCGGCCAAAGCCGCCAAGGCGGCCGCCAAGCGACCGGTCAAAGCCGCCGCCAAGCCGAAGGCTGCCAAGCTGGCAGCGCGGCCGCGCACGGCGATAGCCAAGCCCAAGGCACGCCCCGCACCCGCGCGAAAACCGGCAAAGCCTGCGGCCAAGGCCGTATCGCGTTCGACCAAACCGCCCGCCCGCAAGGCGGCCACACCCTCGCGCCCGGCCAAGCCTGCAGCCAAAAAGACGGTGGCAAAGGCAGCAAAGGCAGCGCCCCGTCAGCGCGTCAAGGCCGCCCCAGCGCGGAAGGTGGCGGCCAAGCCGGCGGCGCGCAAGCCGGCGAAGGCTCCGGCAAAACCCGTATCCCGGGCCAAGCCCAAGCCCAAATCCAAAGCACCCGCACGAGCCAGCAAGCCCACTTCCGCGCGGACCGGAGGCTCGCGACCCAAACGGCGCTGATCAGCGCCTAGCGACGCCCGGCTTACCCGTAGACGCCGCGGTACTCCGGCGGCAGGAGTGCCGCGATGCGGCGCGCTATCTGGTCGGCGACGGCGCGATCGTCGCCGCGCCCGGCGGGCAACTCCACCTCGACTGGGGATCCGAAGACCATCCGAATCGGGATCCGGCGTGGGAGCCTCCGGCCGCGGGGGAGAGCTTGCTCGGTTCCCCAAAGGGCGACCGGGAGCACCCGGGCACCCGAGCGCCGTGCCAGGAAGCCGATGCCGGCTTCAGCCTGCCTCATCCCTGGCGTCGCCGCCCGCGTGCCCTCGAGGAATATCAGCAAGCGGCCTCGGGCAGCCAGGATGTCGAGGGACGTGCGCAGCGCCCAGCGGTCGGCCGCTCCGCGATCCACCGGAAAGCAGTTGCAGCCGGCCAGCACCCATGCGACGAAGCGGTTCTTGAAGAGCTCCTGCTTAGACATGCAGAACATGGCGCCCGGCCCGAATCCACCGAACAGCATCGGGTCGATATTGCTCAGGTGATTGCTGACAACGAGAAGCGGACCCTCGCGCGGGACTCTTTCGATGCCGTCGATGACGAGGTCCCTGCCAAACCACGTCCGCAGCACCACGCGGCAGATCAGCGAAACAACACGGTACCGCCAGGGACGGAGGCCGTCGCTGCGGACCGGAAACCGTTGCGGAAACCCGGGAAGCCGTGCGCGCACCGTCCGCGCATGGTAGGGCAGCACGCACAACGACGCATACAATCGGCCGGCAGCGCCCCCTTAGCTCATCGGTAGAGCAGCCGGCTTTTAACCGGTTGAGGGAGGTTCGATTCCTCCAGGGGGCAAAGCACCGAAACCCCTCCGCGGTTCCGGTTCTTTGTGGCTTCGCGCAGGGGGCAAAGCACCCCTCGACGCTGTGAGCCGGGCCGTGAGCACAACCGCGACGTAGAAGCCGAAGGCGAGCGCGACGATGCAGAAGCTTGGCGGGATGCGCTGAAACGCGTAGCTGAACGTGAGGCCGAGCCAGAGAGCGGCCACGCTCAGCGCTGCCGACAGCGCCATGGCTCGATACGGCCGGGCGCTGAGTCGATGTGCTGCGGCCGCCGGAGTGACCATCAGTCCGAAGATGAGCAGTGCGCCGACGGCCTGCACCGCCTCCGCAACGGTGACACCGACGAGGGCGAGAAAGGCGAGACCGAGAACGCGCACGCGCACTCCGCGTGCGGCGGCGATGTCACTATCGACTGACGCAAAGAGCAGCGGTCTCGCGATGACAACAAGGGCGAGCGCGGTACCCGCGCCGACGACAGCCGCGATCGTTGCTTGGCTCAGCGATATCCCATAGATGGACCCGAAAAGGATGGTGACGCCGGCAGTGCTGTGTGAGGTGCTCCGGTAGGTCGTGTACAGGCTGAGGAACAGCACACCAAGGCCCAGCACCCAGGCAAACACCGTGCCGACGACAACGTCGCGGCTTCGAGCGCGTGAACCAAGCGCTCCCATGCCGACGGCTCCAACAATGCTGGCGGAGAAGAGCCCGATCAGCGCTTCGATGCCGATGGCAAAGGCTGCGAGCGCGCCGGTGAAGGCGACATGGCTGAGGGCGTCACCGGTGAAGACCTGGTTGCGCAGAATCACGAAGTAGCCGACCAGGCCGGCGGCGAGGGCGATGAATGTGCCGGCGAGGAAGGCGTGCCAGATGAAGTCGTGACTGAGCATCCCCTGCAGCCAGTCGAACGGCGCGAAGCCGGCGATCATGCAAGTGCCGCGGCGCGCCTGCCCGAGGCGCGCGTTGCCCAGCGCACAGCGCGTGCGCCGAGATAAGAGGCGAACGCAAGCGATGTCACGAAGAACCCGATGGGGTACACCGTGAAATACGCGATTGCTAAGCCGAGCCAGGTCACCAGCAGCGCGATGACTACCGAGAGCATCATTCCCAGCCCGGGACGCGCCGTCAGCTGTTGAGCCGTCGCGGCCGGAGCCACGAGGAGCGCGAACACGAGCAGAGTGCCAGTGATCTGCGCCGTCTCGGCGACCGCGAGGCCGAGTAGCACGAGGAACGCGACGGCGAGGGCGCGCACCGGGACGCCCCGCGCCGCCGCGACCTCGGCGTCGACGGAGGCGAAGAAAAGCGGCCGGCCGATGCAGATGAGAATCGCGACGGCGACTGCGGCAACGGCGGCCACCATGACGACCTGGCTGTCGCTGATTCCGCTGAAGGTGCCGAACAGGAATGCGTACACGCCTTCGACGAATCCGCCGTACAGACTCGCAAAGAGGAAACCAACGGCAAGGGTGAACGCGAGGATCGATCCGATCGCCGCTGTCTCGGCCCTGCGCTCACGCCCGCGACCGTCGGAAAGGGCTGCGATGCCCAGAGCCGAGCCGACGCAGAAGACAAGCAATCCCAGTGCCGGCGTGACTCCCACGAGTGCGGCGCCGGCGGCGCCCGGAAAGCCCACCTGCGACAGGGTGTGCCCGGCGAAGCTCTGCCCGCGCAACACCATGAAATACCCGATGAGCCCCGCCAACGCCGCGACGATGGTGCCCGCGATGAAGGCGTTCTGCATGAAGTGGAACTGCAGTAACTGTTGAATGTCTGCCCATACATCGAACGACGGCGTGGGCTGCCCCCCGAAATCAGCTATCGGCATGGAAATGCGCGACGTCGGGCTGACCCACCACGACCAGGCGACCGTCCTTGGTTCGAAACACCTCGACCGGCGAATCGTAGAGCCGGGAGAGCGTCTCGCTGGTGATCACCTCGGCGGGTGAGCCGATTGCGGTTCGCCCGTTTGCGACATAGATGACACGATCGAGGTATGTGATGAGCGGATTCACGTTGTGGACGACCAGCAGGACGGCCACTCGTTGCGTCCGGCAGATGTCCTGCACCAGCGCCGAGATCGACTGCTGATTGCCCATGTCGAGGCTGTCAAGGGGTTCATCGAGCAGCAGGATGGACGGGCGCGACACCAGCGCTTGCGCGATCAGAAGCCGTTGCTGCTCGCCACCAGAAAGCTCGCCGACCGGTCGGCGTGCATAGGCAGTTGCACCGACCAGCTCGATGACCTCGTCGACCCGGCGCCTCGCGGTGGTGTTGCGATGTCCGACCCCGGGCAGCGGCACTCCCCAGCGCGACCCGTCCAGGCCGAGCCGGACCAGGTCGACCCCGCGGATGCGGAGGTCAGGGTCGAAGCTGCGCCGTTGTGGGAGGTAGCCGACATCGCGATTTCCTCGGGTCGCCGGGTGTCCAAGAATCTCCACCGACCCCGACGAGAGCGGCAGCAGGCCGAGGATCGCCTTGAGGAGCGTCGACTTGCCGGCGCCATTGGGACCGACGACGGCGACGAAGTCTCCCTGCTCGACATCGAGGTCGACGTCGCGCCAGATCCAGCGTCCGCCCAACCGCACGCCGGCACCGCGGAAGCTCAGCGCAATGGCGGGGGCGGGCTTGGCGAGAGCTGGTGGTTCGACGATCTCGGCGAGCCTCACCGACCGGTCGCTTGCGCGAGTGCCGTCTGGAGGGCCGCAAGCTGCCCGGACTGCCAGGCCTGGAACGTTGACCCCGCAGGGTCGAGGGTCTCCGTGATCGGCACCACCGGGATCCCGTCAACGTGCGCCTTGTCGACGAGCGCCTGGATGTCGGGAGTGGAGTTCTGGCTGTTGAACACGAGCACCTTGATCTGCTTGCCGGTTATCTGGGCGTCGAATGTCGCTTTGTCGGCAGCG
>DATMRA010000086.1:0-4210 GCA_035566535.1 Candidatus Acidiferrales bacterium
CCCACGAAATACGCGGCCGTGTCGCCGGCGAAGACCGCCAGCAGCGGCAGCGCCACCAGGCGGAGCCCGAAATGAGAGCTGTCCACCGTGTGCCAGCCGTAGAGAGCCACGAAGAAGCCGAGGCCGAAGCCGACGTAGAGGCTGCCGGCCAGCGCGGCCGCCCAACCACGAACGCTCCGGGACACCACCACGACGCCCAGCAACCCGACGGTCAAAGCCGCGATGAGCGGCCAGTCGGAGGTCTGATACGCGGCCGGAAACGCGAAGCGCAGCGCCAGCCAGAGCGTCAGCGGATACAGGATCCACGCGGGCGGCGGCAAGCCCATCCGTCGCGCCAGACCGGCGAACTCCCAGGCGCCGACCATGGCCGCGACCCCGACGACGCCAGCCACCCAGGGCATCCCAGCCCACAGCGCCGCAACGAGGATCCCGAGGAGAACCGCTCCGGACAGCACCCGGAGCACGAGATTCATCCGGCGTGCGTCGCGTGTAGGACGTCGATCAGCGGTGGCGCCACGGGCTCGGGCACCGCACCGAACTTTCGCTCGCGGCTGGAAAAGTCGCGGAGCGCGTCGTGCAGCGCCGCCTCGCCGAAATCCGGCCACAGCGTGTCGGTGACGTACAGCTCGGCGTAGGCAGCCTGCCACAGCAGGAAGTTGCTGATCCGCAGCTCGCCGGCGGTGCGGATGATCAGGTCGGGGTCCGGAAGCCCGCCCGTGTACAGCGCGCGGCTCAGCGTCTCATCGTCGAGTGCGGCGAGGTCGAACCCGCGAGCGGCCAGCTCGCGCACGGCCGCGACGATCTCGCCACGGCCGCCGTAGTTGAGCGCCACGTTGAGAATGGCCTTGGTGTTGCGCGCGGTGCGCGCCTCGGCCTGGGCGACCTTTGCCTGCAACCTCGAGCTGAGGCGCTCCCGCTCGCCGAGGATCCGGATCTGCACACCCTCGGAGTCCAGCTCGTCGACCTCGTTGTCGATGGTCTCGCCAAAGAGCTGCATCAGGGCGGTCACCTCGTGACGCGGCCTCGACCAGTTTTCGGTGCTGAAAGCGAAGAGGGTGAGGATGTGGACGCCCGCTTGATCGCACGCTTCCATCACCGGGCGAATTGCCCGCACGCCAGCGCGATGACCGGCTACGCGGGGTAGATGCCGCTGCCTGGCCCAACGCCCGTTGCCGTCCATGATGATCCCGATGTGCCGGGGCAGATCAGGACGCGCTGGCGCGGGGATTGCGGCGGGGGCTGGGGGACGCAGCATGATGGACCTTCGAGAACTGAACGATCCGGGGTGGTGGCCCGTTTCGCCGCATTGGCTCAGACCTCGAGGATCTCAGCCTCCTTCTTCTTCTGGGCCTCGTCGACCCGGGCGATGAATTGGTCGGTGATCTTCTGCACGTCAGCCAGCTTGGTCTCGATCTCGTCCTTGCTCACGTGGCCGTCCTTCTCCACCTTGCGCAGGTGGTCGACCTCGTCGCGGCGGATGTTTCGCACCGCCACGCGGGCATCCTCGGCCTTGCGGTGCACCACCTTGACGAGCTCGCGCCGGCGCTCCTCGTTGAGCTGCGGGATTGCGATTCGGATCAGCTGCCCATCGTTGCTGGGGTTCAGGCCGAGCTCGCTGCGCTGGATTGCCTTCTCGATGGCGGAGATCGCGCCGCGGTCGTACGGTGAGATCACCAGCTGCGTGGCGTCGGGTGTGCTGATCCCGGCCAGGGCCTGCAGAGGAGTCTGGGTGCCGTAGTAGTCGACCTGGAGGCGCTCCACCAGGCTCGGTGACGCGCGTCCGGTCCGGATGGTCATCAGCTCCTTGTTGAGCGCGTCGAGGCTCTTTTCCATCCGCACGCTCGCATCGGCCACGCGCTGGTTGATCGCTGCCTGGGCTTCCTCTGCCTTGGCGCGGTCAGCTGGCACGAGGCGGAGCCTTGCCGTCGCCGTCGACACGCGTGCCGATCTGCTCCCCCAGGATCACCCGCTCGATGTTGCCCTCGGTGAAGAGGTCGAACACGATGATGGGCATCTGGTTGTCCATGCACAGTGTCAGGGCGGTGCTGTCCATGATGGTGAGGCCGCGATTCAGCACGTCCATATACGTTAGATGGGGAAGGCGGGTTGCGGAGCGATCCTTCAGTGGATCAGCCGTGTAGACGCCGTCGACCTTGGTGGCTTTGAGCAGCACCTCGGCGCCGATCTCCGCAGCTCGCAGTGCCGCCGTCGTATCGGTGGTGAAGAACGGATTGCCCGTTCCTGCAGCAAGGATGACGACGCGCCCCTTCTCCAGGTGGCGCACGGCGCGACGCGGGATGAACGGCTCGGCGACCTGCTGCATGGCGATTGCGCTCTGCACGCGGCATTCCATGTCGAGGTGCTCGATGGCGTCGCGCAGGGCCAGCGCGTTGATGACCGTCGCCAGCATTCCCATGTAGTCGCCGGTCACGCGGTCGATGCCGTGCGCGCTCGCCTCCTGCCCGCGCACGATGTTACCCCCGCCGACGACAATGGCCACCTGCACACCGCGCTCGTGTACGTGCCGGAGCTGCTGCGCGATGCGTTGCGCCGCGTCGTGGTCGATGCCGTAGGCGGCCTCGCCCAGCAGGGCTTCGCCGCCGAGCTTGAGCACGACGCGTTTGAAGATGGGCGCCCGCCCGTCGCGAGCCCGGCCGGAGAGTTCAGCCACTCCCACAGTCTGGGTCTCGCTGCTCACTCGGAGGGCGGTGCGGCGGAGGCGGCGCCGTCGCCGGCTGTCTCTCCGACCTCAAAGCGGGCGAAGCGCGCCACCGTGATGTTCTCGCCCAGCTTGGCCACGGCTTCGGTGACAAGGTCACCCACTCGCTTCTTGTCGTCCTTGATCCACGGTTGCTCGAGGAGGCAGATCTTGGAGTAGAAGTCGTTCAGCTTGCCCTCGAGGATCTTCTCGACGATGTTCTCCGGCTTGCCGGCCACCTGGTCGCGATAGACCGCCTTCTCGCGCTCGACGAGCTCGGCGGGCACCTCTTCGCGGCGCACGTACTGCGGGGCCGCACCGACCACCTGCAACGCCAGCGAATGAGCCAGGTGCTTGAAGTCGTCCGTCTTGGCGACGAAGTCCGACTCGCAGTCCACCTCCACCAGTGCGCCCTGTTTTGCGATTCCACCCGAGTGGTGGATGTACGACTCGATCACACCCTCTTTGGTGGCGCGACTCGCCTTGTCGGCGGCGCGCGCGAGACCTTTCACTCGCAGCCAGTTTCTGGCCTTGTCGAAGTCGCCGTCACTGTCGGTGAGCGCTCGCTTGGCGTCCATCATTCCGGCGCCGGTCTCGTCGCGAAGCCGCTTGACCATCTCCGCGGGGATGTTCGCCATCTACGTGGCCTCCGGGGTGCCACCCGCTGCGGATGTCGCCAGCGCCTCAGGGGCCGGGGCAGGTGCGGCCGCTGCCGCGGCAGCGGCTTCAGCGGCAGCAGCTTCGCGCGCAGCCGCATCTTCACGCTCGCGGCGCGCCATCTCCTCCTGCTCGCGCACCTCGCGCTCGCTGAGCAGCTGCAACCCCTCGGCGATCGCATCGCCGATCGTGCTGACGATCAGGCGGCAGCTGCGGATCGCGTCGTCGTTGCCGGGGATGACCACCTGGATGGGCTCCGGGTCGCAGTTCGTGTCGACGATGGCGACGATCGGGATGCCGAGCTTGTTCGCCTCGCTGACCCCGATACGCTCTTTCTTGCAGTCGATCACGAAGAGCGCGCCGGGGAGGCGCTTCATCTCGGCCATGCCGGCGAAGTTGCGCTCCAGCCGCTCCAGGTCATCGCGCATGTCGTTGGCCTCCTTGGAGCTCATGCGCTCGAAGTCACCCCGGTCGCGCAGCACGCGAAGGTCTGCGAGGCGGCGCAACCGCTTCTGAATGACGTTGAAGTTCGTGAGCATCCCGCCCATCCAGCGGTGCGTCACGTAGAACTGCTGGTTCTTGTCGCAGACCTCCTCGATGACGTCCTGCGCCTGCTTCTTGGTGCCGACGAACAGGATCTTCTGCCCGCCCGCCACCAGATCGCGCACGTAGTCGCACGCCTCGTCGAGCTGACGCTGCGTCTGTTCGAGATCGATGATGTGGACGCCGTTCCTCGCGGTGAAGATGTAGCGCCGCATCCGCGGATTCCATCGACTGGTCTGGTGACCGAAGTGGACCCCGGCCTCGAGCAGCTGTCTGAGTGTTACGCGCGGCATGGAGCCGTGCCTCCTGTGA
>DATMRA010000087.1:0-6152 GCA_035566535.1 Candidatus Acidiferrales bacterium
CCTCAGGGTGGGCGGGCCCGCGACGGCGCAGGCCGCGTGGGTCGCGGCGTTCATCGAGCACTGCCAAAAGGAGCACGTCCCGGTCGACTTCACTTCCACGCATGTCTACGGAGACGACACCGCGCAAGACGTCTTCGGAACGACCGAGAAGATCTCCCGCGAGCACATGGTGTGCCGGGCGGTCCGGAAGGTGCACGCAGAGATCCGCGCCTCGGCGATGCCCACGCTCCCTCTGATCTGGAGCGAATTCAACGCGAGCTATACGAACTACCCGGAGGTGACCGACGCGCCCTACATGGGGCCGTGGCTCGCCGAGACGATCCGCCAGTGTGACGGGCTGGTGCAGGACATGTCGTACTGGACGTTTTCCGACGTTTTCGAGGAGGGTGGCGTCGTGAAGAGGCCGTTCTACGGCGGTTTCGGCCTGCTTGCGGCGGGCGGCATTCCGAAGCCCGCTTTTAACGCCTTCGCGCTGCTGCACCAGTTGGGTGAGGAGCGCTTCTCGCCGGACACCGAGGGGGCGCTGCTGACGCGCCGTCGGAATGGCACGCTGGTGCTCGCGGTCTGGAATTATCGTGACTCGAAGTCGAGCGACGCGGCGGTCAGAAAAGTGACCCTGCAGATGAGGCACAACGATGCGAGCACGGCCACCGTACAGTCCATCGACGGCGAGCACGGCAACGTCAATGCGGCCTACGCGAAGATGGGCTCACCGCGCTATCCGACGCGGGAGCAGCTGGCCGCATTGCGCGCGGCGGCGGCGTTGCCCGCGGCCGTGACGCGTCCACTCGCGGGCGGCGTTCTGACGCTTGACATTCCGCCCGATGGACTGACGCTCGTTACCCTGGGAGCGCACAACTGAGCATGCGCAGCCGGCGTTGCGGGCAGCGCCGGGTTTGGGCCAGCCTGGCGGTGATCCTGCCGTTGCTCGCGCACGCGGGGGCCGAGGAGCCCCGTCGGCTGCCGCTGACGTTGCGCTCCGACGACGTGCTCGCGACGGGCAACGAATGGATCGCGCTGCCCGAGATCCGCGCGAGTGATGGTGCCTTGGTCAGCTTCAACGCGCTGTTCATGCGCGAGCGCGGACTATTGCAGCCCAATGGCGAAGCGGGCCGGCCCGTGCTCGAGCCGTACCTGCAGGTGGGCAGCGGCAAGAAGCAGCCGCTCGATGCCTTGAGCTGGAGGCTGCTGGAATACTGGATCCCGCAGGCCCGCCAGGAGCGCGAGGGACTCGAGGTCACGCTCACTTACTGCGCGCCTCCTGGCCACCGTGCGGCGTTCCTCAAGCTGACGCTCGCCAACCACCGTGCCGAAGCCGTTTCCGCCACGCTCGGCCTCAAGAGCTCATTCGGCAGCCTCTCCCGGGTCACCTACGTGCCGGTCGTGCTGCGCGGCGAGCGCCTGGTCGCGCCGACTCCCTGGGTGGACCCGGGTGAGGTCTACAGCTACGTCACCAACGACACCCGCTTCGCGTGGGCGATCGTCCATCCCGGGTCCAAGGCAACGCTCTCGATGCCACCCGTGGTCGTCGCTCCGCAAGCCGACGCGGCGCGCAGCGTCGTGCTGCAATCGGGCGAGAGCGCCGAAGCCCTGTTCGTGCTGTCGGTTGGCCTCGAGGAGTTCTCCGCCGCCCATAGTGCCCGCGCCCTGCGCGAGGAGCTCGAGCGCAACGGGTCGAATGCCGTCATCGCCAGGGCGGCGGCCTGGTGCCGTGCCCGCACCCGCACGACCGGTGGCGCCGACCTCGACGCCTTGATGAACCGGAATCTTCTCTTCACGACGCTGTATGCCTGGGGCCGGACGCTCGATACCGAGGAGCTGGTCGGCGTGACCTCGCGCAGCCCCCGCTACTACGTGTCTGCGGCCTACTGGGACCGCGACGCGATGCTGTGGAGCTTTCCGGGGATCCTCGACTCGGACCCCGGGTTCGCGCGGCAGGTGCTGGAGTACGCACTGGGTATCCAGCTGCGCAACACCGGCACGCACAGCCGCTTCATCGACGGTGTCGTGCTCGAGGACGGATTCCAACTCGACGAGGCGGTCGCGCCGATCGTGGCACTCGCTGCCTACGTGCGCGCGACCAACGACGGCCGCTTCCTCGAGCGATACCGCGACGCGGTCGCCACTCTGCGCGACCGCCTGGTGGCGCGCTTCGATCCGGCAACCGGGATGTACTCGTCGCTGCAGGATTCGCAGGACGAATTCCAGAAGCTGCCGTTTCTCACCTACGACAACGCCTTGACCTGGCGTGCGCTCCGCGACCTCGGGGAATTGTATGACCGCCTGCACCAGGGCGGCGCGGCCCAGGATGTGCGCCGGCGCGCCACCGCGCTGCGCGCGGCAGTACTCACGCACGCCATCGTCAACGACGCGCCGGGAGCCGCCGGGCCGATCCTCGGGTCGGCGACCGATGGTACCCAGCACGTCGCGACCGACATTCCACCCGGGTCGCTGCTCAAGCTCCCGATCCTCGGCTTCCTCGCCGAGGACGATCCGCTGTTCAAACGCACCTTCGAATGGCTGCATTCCGCGAGCTACAAGTACTCATACTCCGACCGGCGCTACGGCTTGCCGGGCAGCTATCGCCTGCCCTTTACGACGTCCTGGACGATTGCCGACGAGCTGATGCTCAAGCGCTCGCACGACAAAGCCGCGGAGATCCTGCTGGCGAGCCCCTGGGATGCGGGAATCATCACCGAGGGGATCGATCCGGACACGGCGGTTCCGGACAAGCCGGGCAGGGCGTTCGCGACCGCGGCGGGCTATGTCGCCCACGCGATCTGCGCGAGCGCCTGTGCTCCGTGATCTAACGGGTCCGAGCGGGCAGCAAGCGGAACCAACGGTTCGGCTGCTGCCGCCCTGAGAGCCTCAGCGCTCAGCCCTTCAGCTCGAACGCGCCTGCGATGGACAGCTGCACGTCATCGCCGACCGCCGGGGCGTAGAGACTCACGCCGAAGTCAGTGCGCTTGATGGTGCCGCTGGCCTGAAATCCCACGGTGTACTGGTGGTCGATCGGGTTCACGCCGGCACCGACGAGATGCGCGTGGAGCACGACGGGTCTGGTGACGCCATGGAGCGTCAGGTTCCCGGTGATGGTGGCTTCACCGTTGGCTGCCACTGAGATGCTGGTGGACTCGAAGGTCGCCTGCGGAAACTTCGTGGAGTCGAACCACTTGTCGCCCTTGAGCTCGTCCGTCAGCTTCGGCACGGTCGTCACGAGCGACTGCACCGGAATGGTGATGGCCAGGTGGCTCGCCGCAGGATGAGCCGGGTCCAGGCGCAGGCTTCCCGTACCACCGGAGAACAGACCGGTGTAATTGGTAAAACCGAAGTGTGAGAGGGTGAAGCCTATCTGGGTGTGATAGGGATCCACGACATACTCTCCGGGCTTGACCGAATTGAGCGTGGCAGGCGCATCAGCCGCCACGGCTGCCGATACGGCCAGGATGCCGCTGACGGCGATCGAGAGAGGGAGCAGTTTCATCGAAGTATCTCCTTCAGGTATCGGCGGTGAACCATTCACCGCCACAAGACGATTGGTTACCGGCCGGCAGGTTCGCGGGGCGTCATCCGCCCTGCAGGAGCGTCGTCCAATCCTGGGCCTTCGCCCACGACTCGAAGCCTTGGAAGGCGACGTCGGGGAACTCACGGCGCAGCGCGGTGCGATCGACCGTGTAGCCGACGCGGTCGAACCATTGGTACATCTCGACCAGTTCCTGGCCCATGCGTTGGCGGACGATCTCGAGCGGCACCTGGAAATAGCTGAACGGGCGACCGGTGACCCGCGCGAGGACGGCGACGACGTCGTTGCCCGTGAGCTCGTCGCCCGCGAGATCGAAGCGCTTGCCGGCGAAGCGACCTGGGTCCTCGAGGACGCGGGCGGCGACGGCGCCGATGTCCGCTACGGCGACTTGCGCCAGCTGTCTCGCCGCCGGGAGTGGCGTGGCGTAGATGCCCTTGGCGAGCTGCTCCTTGCCGAAATAAAGGTTCTCCATGAAATATACCGGGCCGAGGACCGTGGCGGGGACGCCGATCCTCGCGATGTGCTGCTCGACCGCGTACTTGCTGTCGAAGTGCGGCACGCCCGTGCGCCGATTGGCGGAGCCGACCGAGGTGAACACCAGGTGCACACCCGCGGCGCTGGCCGCGTTCGCGGCGGAGATGCCCTGGCGCGTCTCGGCCTGCGTGCCTCCCTCGAATGGTGTCGTCATGGCGAACAGCGAGGTCGCCCCATCGAGCGCCCTGGTGAGCGCGGCGGTGTCTTCGAGCGCGGCGCCGACCAGTGTGACGCCCGCGCTGGCGAGCGCCCGGGCCTTGGCCGAGTCGGTATGGCGCGTGACCGCCCGAACCGCGTGACCGCGCTCGAGCAGGCTCTTCACCACAGCGCCACCCTGCTGGCCCGTGGCTCCCGTGACCACGACCGTAAGTTTCTGACCCATGATCAAGCCTCCCACTACGATGACGGGGATGATACTCGCGCCGGCGCCTGGCGCGGCAGTGGGCGGCGTGGGATGATGTGTTCCATGAATGGGACAATTGAGATCGGGGCCGTCGAGCTGTTCGTGCGGGTGGCCGAGCTGCGCAGCTTTCGGGCAGCCGGCGATCTGCTGGGCGTGCCGCGCTCGACCGTGAGCCGGCGGGTCGCCGAGCTCGAGAGCGCGCTCGGCGCGCGCCTCTTTCACCGCACGACGCGCCACGTGGAGCTCACGAGCGCGGGTAAGAATTACCTGCGTGCGTGCGGTCCGGCGCTCGGGGCGATCGTGGCGGCGGGACGCGCACTCGCGACGCGCGCCGAAGATACGGCCGGACGGCTGCGCGTGACGGCGCCGGTGACGCTGGCGGAGGCTGTGCTCGGCGAGGCCGTGGCGGAATGTCTCGCGCTGCATCCGCAGCTGCGGCTCGAGCTGGTGCTCACCGATCGGCAGGTGGATCTGGTGGCGGAGAAGTTCGACCTGGCGTTTCGGACCGGGACGCTGCGGGACACCTCGGTCGTGGCGCGCGAGCTATGGCGCGCACAGCTGCGTTGCTTCGCGAGCCGCGAATACCTGCGCGACCACGGAACGCCCCGCAAGCCACGCGACCTCCGCCGGCACGAGTGCGTGCTGTTCACGCCGCTCGCCCCACGCGGGCGCTGGACCTTCCGTTCACGCGGCCGTGCCATGGAGGTGCCGGTGTGCGGACGGCTCGTGGTGAACAGCATCCCGCTCGCGATGCAGGCAGCGGCCCGCGGGCTCGGCATTGCCCGCCTTCCGGGGGCGCTGGTCATGGAAGGGCTTGCGGCCAACCAACTCGTCGAAGTGCTCGCGGCATACGCGCCGCCGCCGCGGCCCGTCTATGCGGTCTATCCGAGCGGCGGTGGCATCTCACCCGCCGCACGGGCATTTGTAGAGATCGCGAGGAGGCACCTGGAGCGCTTGGATGCCGTTTCGTAACCCATTGTTTTTATTGGCGCTCCCTACGGGATTCGAACCCGTGTTACTGCCTTGAGAGGGCAATGTCCTAGGCCTCTAGACGAAGGGAGCGGTATCCCGGGCCGCGTTCGGGAGCGCGGTATTATAGAGAGCGGCCCCGATTGCTCAAGCGAAAGCCAAGGAAATTGAACTCCCCCAACGCGTCCGTCGCGACGCCCCGAGCCACCCCGCGGATCATCCCGCGATCCGAGCACTCGATTTCCCGCTCCCACATCTCCCCGAACGCGCTGCGGGTGCTGTACCGGCTGCAGGAGGGAGGCTACACGGCGTTCCTCGTGGGCGGCTGCGTGCGCGACCTGCTGCTCGGACTCACGCCGAAGGACTTCGACGTCGCCACCAATGCGCTGCCCGAGGAAGTGAAGAAGCTGTTCCGCAACAGCCGGCTCGTGGGCCGCAGATTCCGTCTGGCGCACGTATTCTTCGGCCGCGAGACCATCGAGGTCGCGACCTTCCGTGCGACCAGCGCGCCGTCCCAGGGGGATGAGCCCCTGCCCGAGACCGATCCGGAGGACGGCGAGGCGCCCGAGCTCGACGACGAGTCGGCGGCGCGCGCCTTCGATGCGAGCGGCCGCATCCTGCGCGACAACGTCTACGGCACGATCGACGAGGACGTGTGGCGGCGCGACTTCACCTGCAACGCGCTCTACTACAACATCGCCGATTTCTCGGTGTGGGACTACG
>DATMRA010000088.1:0-17224 GCA_035566535.1 Candidatus Acidiferrales bacterium
CTGCCGTGAAGCCAGCCGATGCTTGATTTCTTTGTCCGGGACGATGCGGCCTTCCACCGTATCCACCAGAAACATTTTTCCCGGCTGCAAGCGGCCCTTCATCTTCACCTGTTCCGGCTCTATGTCGAGCACGCCGGCTTCCGAGGCCATGATGACGTGCTCGTCATGAGTGACCACGTAGCGTCCGGGCCGCAAACCGTTGCGGTCGAGGATCGCGCCGATGACTCTCCCGTCGGTGAACGCGATGGCCGCCGGCCCGTCCCACGGCTCGAGCAACGACGAATGGAACTCGTAGAACGCGCGCCGCTCCTCGTCCATGATCGGATTGCGGTGCCACGCTTCCGGGATCATCATCATCACGGCGTGCTCGACGGAGCGCCCGCTCATGGTGAGCAGCTCCAGCAGGTTGTCGAACTGTGAGGAGTCCGAGCCGGCCTCGTCGATGATGGGACGCAGCTTGGCAATATCATCGCCGAACTGTGGGCTGCGGAATTTCGACTGGCGCGCACGCATCCAGTTGACGTTGCCCCGGAGCGTGTTGATCTCGCCGTTGTGCGCGCTCAGGCGGAATGGCTGAGCCAGGTCCCACCGCGGCAGCACGTTGGTGGAGAAGCGCGCGTGCACCAGGGCCAGCGATGACACCAGGTCGGGCTCGCGCAGGTCTCCGTAGAACTGCGCCAACTGTGGCGCAGTGAGCATGCCCTTATAGATAAGCGTGCGGCTGCTCAGGCTGGCGAAGTGGAAGCGCTCGCGGCCGAAGCCGGCTTCGAGCGCCTTGCGCTCGATGATGCGGCGCAGCACGTAGAGGCGGCGCTCGAGGGTTTCGCCTTGCAAGCCGATGGTTGCAACGAACACCTGGCGGATCGCCGGCATGAGCCCGCGCGCCGAGATGCCAGCCGCCGCGGCGTCGGTGGGGACATCGCGCCAGCCGAGCACGCGCAGGCCTTCGTCAGCGCAGGCCTCGGCGACGATCTGCTCGCACAGTTCGCGGTCCGCAGGATCGGCGGGCAGAAAGGCGGCGCCGACGCCGTACCCGCCTGGTGCGGGCAGCTGCGTTCCGGCCACGCGCCGCATGAACTCGTCGGGAAGCTGGACGAGGATGCCCGCTCCGTCGCCGCTGTCCGGGTCGGCCCCGGACGCGCCCCGGTGTGCCAGGTTGATCAGCGCCTGCAGTCCCGACTGGACCACCTCGTGGGCCGGGCCACCGGCGATCCGCGCCACGAAAGCGACGCCACAGGCGTCGTGGTCGAAACGAGGGTCGTACAGACCTCGATTCAATGGCATGGCGCTCATTTGTTCGCCTATGCTGGGGTAGCGTGACATGCAGCGGCCTCAGATACAAGGGACAGCCTGGCGAGCTCTTGGCTGAACGGCCAACCTTAGCGAAGGCCGGGAAAATCGCCGCTCCGATCCCAATTCAGCTGAAGCGGCCCATTCGTTAGGATCGCTGGCAGACGATGGCCACCCAGATCGCGCCCGGAGCGCTGGTCTCCGAGTCCAACGCGGGCGTCGGACTGTATGAGCGCTTCATCAGCAGGATGCCGTGGTGGGCCCTTCCACTTACCGTCGTCAGCGTCCTGGGCGGCTTCACGATCTACGCGATCTGGACGGCGTTTATCGCAGGCGGCGTCAACCAGAGCGGGCCCTACCTGTCGCCGTTCTACTCGCCGCTCATCTGGGCGACCGGCCCGATCTCGCCGGCGCTGTGGGTGCTGTGGTCGCCGCTGGCGTTCCGAGCCACCTGCTACTACTACAGGAAGGCCTACTACCGCTCCTTTTTCTGGGACCCGCCCGCGTGCGCGGTGGGCGAGCTGCGCCACAAGGAGTACCGCGGCGAGGCCAAGTTCCCGCTGATCCTGAACAACTTCCACCGGTACTTCTTCTACGCGGTGCTCGTCGTCACCGGATTCCTCTGGTACGACGTTTTCCTCGCGCTCTGGGACCCCAAGACGGGCCATCTGCAGCTCGGCCTGGGCACGGGGATCATGCTGCTCAACGTCGTCCTACTCAGCCTGTACACGTTCGGGTGCCATTCGTTCCGGCACCTCGTTGGCGGTGGCATGGACTGCTACTCGCGGGCGCGGTTTGGCATGGCACGATTCCGTGCCTGGTCCTGGGCGTCGCTGCTGAACGGACGCCATGCGCTGTTTGCCTGGGTCAGCATGTTCAGCGTCGTGATCGCTGACATTTACATCCACCTGCTCCGCGCGGGCGCGTTCGCCGACCCGCACATCGTGTTCTGATGCTGGCTGTCGAGCCGTACGAGACCATCGACCGCGACGTGCTCATCGTCGGCGCGGGTGGCGCAGGGATGCGTGCGGCCATCGCCGCTGCGGAAGCGGGCTGCACCGTCGCCGTGGTCACGAAGTCGCTGCTGGGCAAGGCCCACACGGTGATGGCTGAAGGCGGCATCGCCGCGGGACTGGGCAACGTCGATGCCGACGACAGCTGGGAGGTGCATTTCGCCGACACCATGCTCGGCGGTCAGCTCCTCAACAACTGGCGAATGGTCGAGATCTACGCGCACGAGGTCATCGACCGCGTCTATGAGCTGGAGCGTTGGGGCGGCCTGTTCGACCGCACTCCCGACGGCCGAATCATGCAGCGCGCGTTCGGCGCGCATTCCTGGAAACGGCTCGCGCACGTGGGCGATCGGACCGGGTTGGAGCTGATCCGCACGCTGCAGGACCGCATGGTGCACACGTCCGGGGTCGACGTCTACATGGAGTACACGTTGACCGCGCTGCTGAAAGATGGCGACCGCGTCTGCGGCGCCATCGGCTACAACCGCAACAACGGCGGGTTTGTCGTGTTCCGCGCCGGCGCGGTGGTGCTGGGCAGTGGCGGGTGGGGACGGATGTATCGCCAGACCTCGAACTCGTGGGAGAGCACGGGCGATGGGGCCGCGATGGCGTACACCGCCGGTGCGGAGCTGCTCGACATGGAGTTCGTGCAATTTCACCCCACCGGCATGATCTGGCCGCCGGGCGCGCGCGGCATCCTGGTCACCGAAGCGGTGCGCGGTGAGGGCGGTCTGCTCTTCAACAGTGAGGGCAACCGCTTCATGCTCGATTACGACCCCGTGAAGAAGGAGCTGTCTTCCCGCGACGTGGTGGCGCGGTCCATCTACAAGGAGGTGCAAGCCGGACGCGGCTCACCCCACGGTGGTGCGTTCCTCGACGTTCGTCATCTCGGCGCCGAGCGCGTGAAGCAGAAGCTGCCGTCGATGTACGAGCAGTTCCACGCGCTGGCCTCGATCGACATCACGCAGCAGCCGATGGAGGTTGGGCCGACGATCCACTACACGATGGGCGGTGTGCGGGTGGACGCCGAAACAGGTGCCACGACGGTGACTGGTCTGTACGCGGGCGGTGAGGCCGCAGGCGGGCTGCACGGAGCCAACCGCCTTGGCGGCAACTCGCTGGGTGACATCCTCGTCTTCGGTCGTCGCGCCGGTGACGCCGCGGCGGACTACGCGAGGAGCCGGCGCAGGGAGCCCAAGACGATCGACGAATCTCAGGTG
The DNA here is from genome assembly GCA_035566535.1 of Candidatus Acidiferrales bacterium. Lineage (GTDB taxonomy): Bacteria > Chloroflexota > Dormibacteria > Aeolococcales > Aeolococcaceae > JAFARE01. Next base: position 3,524 of record DATMRA010000088.1, read on the forward strand.
GCGGAGGAGCAAGCAGCGCTGTTGCGGCCGCTCTCGCCGTCCGGCGACGGCGCCAGCGCTGGGGAGAATCCATACAAGCTGCACGAGGAGTTGCAGGCCGCAATGCAGGACGACGCGGGGATCGGCCGCAGCGAGGAGTCGCTGAAACGCGCGTTGGCCGCGATCCAGGAGTTGCGCGTTCGCGCGACGCGCATGCGCGTGGGCGGCGGCCGCACGCTGAACCCAGGCTGGCACACCTGCCGCGACGTGACCAACATGCTCATCATCTCCGAGGCAATCGTGCGCAGCGCCATCGAGCGGCGCGAGAGCAGAGGCTCGCAGTGGCGCTTCGACCACACCGAGCAGAATGTGGAGCTGGGAAACGTGAACTTCGTGTGCCGGTGCAGCCGCGACGCGATGCAGGTTGTGAGCGTGCCGCTCGACCCATTGCCGGAACGGCTGCGGCCGCTGCTCGAGCGCAGCCGCTTCTACGATCCGGAGAAGCTGCCCAAAGGCTACCTGACGAAGAAGAAGCAGAGCCCGCGTTCGGCCGAGCCTGTGCGATGACGACCACAGAGCGCGTCGCGCCCTCCACCGACGAAGTCCCGGCGGCCAAGCCGGTTGCGCTGGAGACCGGTCTCACCGGCGGCACGGTGGTGCTGCAGGTTCTCAAGGGCGCGCCCGACGACGCGCCGCACGAGGTGACCTACGAGGTGCCGATGGTGTCGGGCATGGTTGTGCTCGACGCCGTGCACTACGTGCAGCACAATCTCGACACCGATCTTGCGTGCCGCTGGAACTGCAAGGCGGCGAAATGCGGATCGTGCAGCGCCGAGGTCAACGGACGGCCCGTGCTGCTGTGCAAGACGCGGATCGACGATCTGCCCGCGGGCCCGATCACCGTGCATCCGCTGAAGACGTTTCCCTTGATCAAGGATCTCGTCACCGACGTCTCGCGGAACTACGAGATCAACAAGGAGATCCCGCAATTCACACCGGCGCCGGGGGATGAGGGACCGTGGCGCATCCAGCAGGCGGATATCGACCGCCTCTACGAGTACCGCCGTTGCATCGAGTGCTTCCTCTGCCAGGACGTCTGCCATGTCATGCGGTCGCACAACTACGCCGACCGCTTCTACGGGCCCAGGTTCTTTGTCAGGGTCGCGTCACTCGAGATGCATCCCAAGGACGTCCTCGACCGCACTGAGCAGACGCGCGAGGAGGGTGGCCTCGGTTACTGCAACATCACCAAATGCTGCACTGAGGTCTGCCCGGAGCACATCCACATCACCGACAACGCCATCATCCCTCTCAAGGAACGCAATGCCGATCGCCACTGGGATCCCATCCGCTTCGTCGGCCGCAAGCTGTTCGGTCCGCCCACAGGCGGAAGGGTCAGACCGAGCGGGCACTGACCGCGAGCTGCCGTGACCGTCGTCATCGTCCTGGCGGTCGTCCTCGCAGTGCTGGTCATCACGTTCACGTGGTTCTACTTCTATTCGCGCACGCTCGCGTGGGGAGAGTCCGAGACGCGCAAGGCGGTGCTGCGCATGCTCATCGTGGTCGGGCCCATCTTCGGTATGCACTACAAGGCGCCGCGACCGGAGCCGCCCACCATCTCGACACCCGGCGGCGACGCAAAGCCGGCGGTGCCAGGCCTCGTGGTTCCGCCTGCACCCGACGCTGACGAGGGGTCCTGATACACTCGCGCGTCATCGCGGCGGCTCCTGCAAGAGGACAGACGTGATCAAAGCCTGCGTGTTCGATATGGACGGAGTGCTGATCGACACGGAGCCGGTGTGGCGCCGCGTCGAGCGTGATGTCTTCCGGCGCGTGGGCATCGAGCTGACAGATGCGCAGCTGCGTGAAACGTGGGGCATGCGCATTGAGGAAGTCGTCGACTTCTGGTATCGCACCAGGCCGTGGGATGGCATCCGCCCGCGGGCAGTTCAACGCGAGATCGTGCGCGCCATGGTTGACCATGTGCGCAACGAGGGCGTTCCGCTGCCGGGCGCCCTGGAAGCGGTCAGCACTGCGCGTGATGCCGGACTGAAGGTCGGTATCGCGTCGTCCTCGAGTCATGAGCTGATCGAGGCCGTGATCAGGCGACTCGACATGGCTCATCTCGTCGACGCGGTGTGCACCGCCGATGACGAGAAGCTGGGCAAACCAGATCCGGCCGTGTACATGAGCGCAGCGCGGCTGCTTGGCGCGAAACCCGGCGAGTGCATCGCGGTGGAGGACTCGCCTGCGGGAGTGCGCTCGGCAAAGGCGGCCGGCATGGTGTGCATCGCGGTCCTGACGGATGCAGTTAAGCGCGATGACATCAAGGAGGCCGACGTGAAAATTGACTCGTTGCTCGACTTCACGCCGGCGTTGCTACGCGGGTTCAGCGAGGACAACGACGTCAGCGTGACCGGGCGGCGCGCGTAGGCGCCTCAGCGCGAGGTTAGTGAGCGGCGCCGACCGGCTCTGCTCTCGCCTTGTCGCTGCCCATGGCATCCACGTCAGAGTCCGCCAGCAGGGCCACCCAGACGGTTGGATCGAACTGTGGAGGGGCAGGGGACGGATCGGTTTCGGGCCCTCGGTCGCCGGGGCCGCCGTCGGCGGGAGCAGCGTCGGACGACAGGCACGCGAGGAACAGGCCGGCGATGACCAGACCTTCGACGAGAGCGGTGGGGATGTATTCGGCCGCCCACACCCCGGTCATGGCACCGGCGATGACCAGGATCGCGGCCGTAATGGCGAATCCGGCGAGGGGAATGGCCCAGAACCATTCACTGCGCCGGCCGTGGTTGATGTGGAGGCGGCGGTCGAGCCGCCGCAACCTATCGGAAATCCTCTCCCGGGGCGCTCTGCTATGACCGGCCATAACTCGCCTCACACGAATAGATGACGAAGCTTGGCACACCCGCGCCGCGGCCTCAAGCCGGTAACAAACCTCAGATCTGGACTGACGCGATTGGGGCTTGCGCGGCGTTCACAGATATTGGACACTTCGGAGGCAGTCGAGCTTTGGGGCAGCTGGAGGTTCGGGGGAGATCGTGTTCGGGTTCTTGACGCAGGCTTTGCATGTGATTGGAGGCGACTTTCACTCGCTTTCCGTCCTGCTCGGCCTCGCCTCGTTCGGGTTCGCGATCGGCTGCGCTGAGTTCACCGTCGGCCAGAACCTCCGCCAGAAAGCCGTCGAGCCAGACCTTGCCGGCGCAGCTGCGCCCCGGCGGCTGACGCCGGTCGCTGCAGGCCATTCGGAGGGGTACGAGCTCGTCGGAAAGGCGGCCGGCCCCCGACCGAATCCATATGGCCGCCTATCCCTGCGTCCCCCCCAGGAACTGCTTCTCAATCGAGCCGATCGCCGCTAACCGCTCGCCGCGGTGGGTGCTGCGGACTGCTTGAATATCTCCGTGGAAGGAGTAGAATGGTCGTTGGCTCTAGTGCAGGGGATGCCTCTACTGCCTGGACGGCCAGGGGTCTCGCGGGCATGCGAGATCGCGACCGGGTCGGGCGCCGCTGCCGCAAGGCAGCCGGCGCCTGGCGCTGATCCTCTTCCGGTCTAACCGGTTACCTACAGGATCTTTGGCCCACGCGCATCGCTGGTGAAAGGCGGATGCGACCGTCAGCAAACGGAGAAAGCGGCGCGTATCCTCCGCTGCAGCGGCCAGCCGGCGACGCGGAGGACGACAGGATGCCTACCAAATATCTGCTGAGCGAAGACGAACTTCCCGAGCGTTGGTACAACATCCTGGCGGACCTGCCCGAGCCGCTCGGCCCGTTCTTGAGTCCGCGGACTCTCGAGCCGCTGACGCCACCCGATCTCACTCCAATTTTCCCCATGGCCATCATCGGCCAGGAGGTTTCAACGGAGCGGTGGATCGAGATCCCCGACCGCGTGCGGGACATCTACAAGTTGTGGCGGCCGACGCCACTCTACCGAGCAGAGCGACTCGAGAAGGCGCTCGACACCCCCGCCCGGATCTTTTTCAAGTACGAAGGCGTGTCCCCTGCGGGGTCGCACAAGCCCAACACCGCCGTGGCCCAGGCGTACTACAACGCCGAGGAGGGCATCAAGCGGCTCACCACCGAGACCGGCGCAGGACAGTGGGGGTCGGCCCTTGCGTTCGCCGGAGGCCTGTTCGGCCTCGAAGTCATGGTCTACATGGTCAACATCTCGTTTCAGCAGAAGCCGTATCGGCGCGCACTGATGGAGACGTGGGGGGCCACCGTGCTTCCGTCGCCGACTGATCGCACCGAGTTCGGCCGCAGCGTGCTGGCGCAGGATCCGGAGTCGCCGGGGAGCCTGGGAATCGCTATCTCCGAGGCCGTCGAGGACGCGGCCACGCGCGATGACACGCATTACTCGTTGGGATCCGTGGTGAACCACGTGCTGCTGCATCAAACCGTTGTCGGCCAGGAAGCCAAGCGGCAGATGGAGATGGCGGACGCATACCCCGACGTTGTCATCGGCTGTGTCGGCGGTGGCTCGAACTTCGCCGGCCTGGCCTATCCGTTCCTCGCCGATCGCCTGGCGGGAACAACCAAGACTCGCTTCATCGCCGCCGAGCCGGCTGCGTGTCCCACGCTGACACGCGGAATCTTTGCGTACGACTTCGGCGATACCGCGGGAATGGGCCCGGTCGTCCCGATGTACACGCTGGGCCACAACTTCATCCCCGAAAAGATTCACGCAGGCGGGCTGCGCTATCACGGCGATGCACCATCACTGTGCCTGCTGGTGAAGGAGGGTCACATCGAAGCCCGTGCGTACAAGCAGAACGAATGCTTCGCCGAAGCCGTGCGCTTCGCACGCAGCGAAGGCATCCTGCCTGCGCCCGAACCATCCCACGCGCTCCGAGCGGTGGCCGAAGAAGCCGCGGCCGCGCGTGAAGCCGGCGATTCTCGCGTGATCCTGTTCAACCTTTCAGGTCACGGGCACTTCGACCTGGGCGCGTACGACGCCTACTTCGCCGGCACGCTCAAGGATGTGGAGCTTCCGCAGGAGCGGCTCGATACGGCCCTCGCGGAGCTGCCGAAAGTGCCGGTGGGGACTGCGTAGGACGCTTCTGATCCGAGCTGCGATTGGCTAGGTCGGGCGACCCGGCCCTCACCAGACGCGCCCTGCTCACTCGCGTGGGGCGTGTGTGCCTCGGCGCCGCCACGTTCTCGCTTGCAGAGTGGCTTGTGGCGTGCGCGCCTACGCTGACACGGCCTTCTGCAACGCTCCGCCCGACCGCTGTCTCCCAGCCAACGCCAACCCCCGACACGCGCCCCGTGAGCATCGCCATCACCGGCGACATCATGCTTGGACGTAGCGTCAACTCCCAGATACTCGCGAGCGCCGATCGCTTTCCGTTCAATTACACAGCGGACTACCTGAGCGGGTTCGACCTGACCGTCGGGAACCTGGAATGCGTCGTCTCCAAGCTGGGTCAGCCGGTGCCGAACAAACCGTTCGACTTCCGCGCCGATCCGAAGGGATTCGCCAGGCTGACTCGGGCGGGATTCGACGTCGTGTCGCTGGCCAACAACCACAGTGGCGACTACGGCAGCGGCGCGTATGTCGACATGCTGGCGCAGCTGCCCGACCATGGGCTCACCGCGCTGGGCGGCGGCATGAATCTGACGCTCGCGCACCAACCCGTGGTCAAGACGGTGCGGTCGACGACTGTCGGCTTTCTCGCGTACTGCGAGATCGGTCCGTTCAGTTTCGCCGCGACGCGCACGTCGCCGGGGCATGCATGGCTTGACCCCGCGCTGATGCAATCGGACATCGCCGCGACGCGTCCGCACGTGGACTTCCTCGTGGTCTTCATGCACTGGGGGATCGAGTACGACCACGGCGTCTCGGGTCACCAGCAAGCGATGGCTCGCCTGGCCATCGATGCAGGCGCCGATTTCGTCGTCGGCTCACATCCCCACGTCGTCCAGGCTCCGGGGGCATATGCGAGCAAACCCATCGTCTACAGCCTGGGCAACTTCGTCTTCGACCAGATGTGGTCGGACGACGTGCGCCGCGGCGAGGTTCTGACGCTGATGGTCCAGGGCTCCCAGCTGCTATCCTGGTCGCTGAGGCAGTCGTATATCGCGGGTGACCTCGGCCAGCCACAGTGGGCCTGACGGCCAGGCTCCGGCGGAACTCAGGCGGAGGCTGATCAGCCGATCGCTATCCCGGTGGTCAGCTCGGGCAGCGAGGCGTCGATCTCGGTGCGCCGAGCGTCCATGACCTCGATCACCTGGCGCACGGCGTCCGCCGAGCGGTGCAACTCGGCGCGCTCCGCGTCGGTGAGCGTCACGTCGACAACTTCGAGCAATCCGCCCGCGCCGAGCCGGCACGGCACACCGGTGAACACGCCGCGCACGCCGTACTCGCCTTCGAGCAGCACCGTGCACGGCAACACCTGGCGTGTGTCGTGGTGGATGGCGTCGATCATCTGCGCCACCGCGGCGCTGGGCGCGTAGTACGCGCTGCCGGTCTTGAGGAGGTTCACGATCTCCGCGCCGCCGTTGCGCGCGCGCTGCACGATGGCCTCGAGCCGGTCGGCCGGGATCAGGTCTGCAACGGGAATGCCCGCGACCGTGCTGAGCCGCGTCAGCGGAATCATCGTGTCGCCATGGCCGCCGAGCACGTACGCCTGCACGTCGTGCACCGATGCATCCAGCTCCTGCGCGATGAACGTCCGAAAGCGCGCGGTGTCGAGCACGCCGCCCATGCCGATCACCCGCGTGCGCGGAAACCCGCTGACGGCCATCGACAGCTGCGCCATTCCGTCCACCGGGTTGCTGACGATGATGAGAACGCACGCGGGCGACTGCGCCACCGCCTCCCGCACCACCGTCGACACGATCTTCGCGTTCGACATCACCAGGTCGTCGCGCGACATTCCCGGCTTGCGCGGCAGCCCGCTCGTCACGACGACGATGTCGGAGCCGGCTGACTCGACGTAGCCGTTGCTGCCCGTGACCAGCGAGTCATACCCGACGATCGGCCCAGCCTCGAGCATGTCCAGCGCCTTGCCCTGCGGCAACCCCTCGACGATGTCGACCAACACGACATCCGCGTAGTCGCGCTCCGCAAGCCGCTGCGCCAGCGTGGCGCCCACGTTGCCAGCGCCGACGACGGTGATCTTCGAACGCACGGCGGCGATTCTACGCAGCCGTCCTCTCGACATCGCGGGTTCTGCCCGCGCAGTGATCCGGAGGCTACGACGCCGCGGGTCCTGCCGTCGCGGGGACCCCTCCCCCCGGGCTGCAGTGATTCCTGCCCACAGATCCCACGCAAGAGCCAATACCTGTTATCTGTGGGCCCCGGAATCAAGTTCCGCCCGGGAGGCTGCCCCCCGCGACGTCACCCCCGACGTCTTAGCCTGCCGGGAGACTGCCCCGGGCGAGGTCACCCGCGATGTCCTGAGCCGCTGCGTAGCATTCCGCGTGCGATGCAGAACCCTCGTCGCCCGCTGAACAGACTAGAGCGCGCGCTTGCTTACGGCATGCTCGGCTGGGTGGCAGAGGTCTCGTTCACCGGTGTCCAGCAGGCTCTCCAGCCCGATCGTAGGAGCTGGCGGCTCGAGGGGCACAGCTATCTGTGGATGCTGCCGATCTATGGGCTGACCGCCTTCATGTTCGAGCCGCTCCACGACGTCGTGAAGCAGCGCCCGGTATGGCAGCGAGCGGGGATCTATGCCGGCGGGATCATGGCGGTGGAGTACGCCACGGGCACGGCGCTGCGGCGCGCCGTCGGTGTGGTGCCCTGGGATTACACGGGTCAGAGCCGCTGGGCGCTTCCTGGCGGCGCCGTCCGGCTGGACTACGCGCCCGTGTGGGCTGTCGCCGGGCTGGCGCTGGAGCGCGTCCACGACGGGCTGCGCGCGCTGCCGCTGCGTCGCACGGCGCCAACGGCGGGCTGATGGCCGGCAAGCGCCGCCTGCCGCCGGGCGCTCGCCAGCGGGCGCCCATCGTCGTCGAACGGCTGAAACTCGAATACCCGGACGCGCACACGGAGCTCGTTCACGTCGATCCTTTTCAGCTCCTGGTGTCGGTGATCCTCAGCGCCCAGACGACGGACGAGCGCGTGAACATGGTCACGCCGGTTCTCTTCAAACGCTCTCCGACCGCTGCCGACCTAGCCGCGGCCGATCAATCGGAGCTCGAGAACCTGATTCGCTCGACGGGGTTCTTTCGCAGCAAGGCGCGGGCCCTTCGCGAGATGGCCCAAGACCTCGTCCGCGAGTACGACGGCGATGTGCCGCCGCGGATGGAGGACCTGGTCCGCCTGCGCGGCGTGGGTCGCAAGACGGCCAACGTCGTATTGGGCGTGGCGTTCGGCGTGCCGGGGTTCCCGGTGGACACACACGTCACGCGGCTCACGCGCCGCCTCAAGCTCACCTCCGCGACCGACCCAGTGAAGATCGAGGAGGACGTCTGCGGCATCGTCCCGCGCGAGGAGTGGACCGGGCTCAGCCTGCGTCTCATCCTCCATGGCAGGCGCGTGTGCCAGGCGCGACAGCCGCGCTGCGCCGAATGCGTGCTGGTGGACATATGTCCGTCGGCGTTCCTCTTCGACCGGCCGCCCCGTCGCGCGTCTAAACGGTAGAGTTTCGCGGGAAGATGCCAGGCGCGCAGAAGCTCAGCCCCCTCGACGCCTCGTTCCTCCACCTCGAGACGCGCCACACGCACATGCACATCGGCGGCGTCGCCATCTTCGAGCCCAGTCCGTACGGGTCCGGAGAAGCGCTGTATGAGGCCATCGTGCGCACCATCGAGCAGCGGCTCGACCTCATGCCGCGATACCGGCAGCGCATCGCGTTTCTGCCGCTCAGCCTCGACACCCCTGTCTGGATCGACGATCCCGAGTTCGACATCTCCAACCACGTCTTGCGTGCGGCGTTGCCCAAGCCTGGCGGTGACAAGGAGCTGAGGGAGTTCGTCGGCCGTGTGTTTTCGCGCCAGCTCGATCGGCGGCGCCCGCTGTGGGAGCTGTACATCATCGAAGGCCTTCGCGATGGCCGCTGGGCGCTGCTGACCAAGACTCACCATTCGATGGTCGACGGCATCAGCAATCTCGAGCTGGTGACCCTCATGTTCGACACCGAGCCGGATGCGCCGGATGATCGTTACGCCGAGTCGCAGTGGATGCCGACCGACTCGCCCACCGGCACCGACCTGCTGATCCGGTCCCTCCGCGACCGGCTGCAGCGCCCAGGGCGATTGCTGGATGCGGCACGTGCGGTCGCGGGCAACCCCGCGCGGCTCGGCACCGCGCTGCGCGACACCGCGAGCGGCCTGTCGGCGATGGTCGGGAACATGAACCTGCGCGCGTCGCGCTCGATCATCAACGGTCCAACTGGGGCGTCGCGCTCGTACACGTTCTCACGCTTTCCACTCGAGGACTTCCGCCTCGTGAAGAGCACCATGGGCGGCACGATCAACGACGTCGTCCTGGCGGTGGTCGCCGGCGGTCTGCGCCAGTTTTTCCTATCGCGGGGTGAAGATCCGGATGACCCAAAGAACGCGTTGACCGCGTTATGCCCGGTGAGCATCCGCGACGAGTCGGAACGCAACGCAATGGGCAACCGGCTAGCCATGCTCCTGGTGCGTCTCCCGATCGACGAGTCCGATCCGGAGCAACGGCTGGACCGGGTGCGGGCCACGGTCGGCCGGCTGAAGGACCGCAAGCAAGCGGTGGGTGCGGATTTCCTGCTCAACCTCGCGGGCTTTGCTCCGGCCACGCTGCACGCGATGGTGGCGCGCGCGTCGCTCCGCCAGATCGGCTTCAACCTCGTGGTCACCAACGTGCCCGGCCCGCAGTTCCCGTTGTACTGCCGGGGCGCCCGGCTGATCGAAGCGTTTCCCATCGCCTTCCTCTATGCACGGCAGCAGGTCGCGGTTGCCATCTTCAGCTACATGGGCTGGCTGAACTTCGGGTATCTCGCCGATGCGCAGGGTGTGCCCGACCTCGAGGTGCTCGCCAAGGGTGTGGAGAAAAGCTTCAAGGAGTTGGTGCGCGCGGCGCGCAAGGCTGTCGAACCCGCCGAGGAGGAGACGAAAACGATAGGCCGCGCAGCCAGGACGCCGGCCAGGCCGAAAGCGTCCACGCCGAAAGCGGCTACGCGCAAGCGCAAGAGCACCGCGCGCAGCTGAGCGACGCGGCGCTGCGAGCCCTCAGATCGCGTCGGGATCGTCGCTGCGGAGGTGGCGCCGGCGCAGATGCTTGTGCCGCTGCAGGTGGTAGGGCACGTTCACCACGACGGTTCCGGGGCGGAACAGCAGCAGCGCTTTGAGCCGCAGCGCGCTCTGGTTGTGCAGCAGCTGGTGCCACCACTTGGTCGCAACGAGCTCTGGCAGCACGATCACCAGCGTGTCGTCGTCGCGCTGCTTGTCGATGGCGTCGATGTAGGCCAGCAAAGGACGCAGGAAGCTGCGGTATGGAGACTCGATGATCTCCAGCGGCACGTGGTTTCCCCACGCCTCCCACATCGCTCGCAATCGTGCGATGTGATTCTCGTCGTCGCAGACGTGCACCGCGATCACCTTGTCGCTGATGCTGCGGGCGAAGGACAGGCTCTGTAATGCGACGGGATTGAGATCGGCGATGGGCACGATGCAAATTGGATGCACCTTGTCCGGAGACGTTGGAATCTCCGTCGCCAGCTGTGAGTCGACCTCGACGTAGTGGCGGTGGATGGCCATGAACAGCGTCACAAACGTTGGGATGATCAGCACGACCACCCACGCACCTTCGCGGAACTTCACCGCGGCGAATATCACGAAGACGAGCGCGGTCATCAGCATCCCAACGAAGTTGAAGGGCAGGCTCGCTTTCCATCCCGGTTCGCGGCGGCGTATCCAGCGCACGACCATACCTGCCTGCGAGAGCGTGAAGGCGAGGAACACGCCGATGGCGTAGAGGGGGATCAGCCGCGACACGTCGGCCTTGAAGACAATCACGAGCACGATCGCCAGGCCGGCCAGCACCCAGATGCCGTTGTTGAACGCCAGGCGTTCACCGAGACGCTTGAACTGATGCGGCGCGTAACTGTCACGGGACAGGAAGAAAAAGAGCCTCGGGAAGTCCGAGAACGCCGTGTTGGCCGCGAGAATGAGAATGGCGAAGGTCGTGATGAGCACGGCAAAGTAGCCGATCGAGTTGGGTCCAAAGGCAAACCGGGCGATCTTGCCGAGAAGGATCTGATAGTGCGGCGATGTCGGATCGTCGATCTGAATGCCGACGATGTGGGTGACAAGCGTGATTCCGAGGAACATCGTTCCCAGGATCACACCCATGATCGTCAGCGTCGTGCGGGCGTTCCTCCACTGCGGGTCCTTGAAGACGAGGACGCCGTCACTGATCGCCTCCACGCCGGTCAGCGCGCTGGAACCTGACGCGAATGCCTGCAGGATGAGGAACAGCGAGAGGTACGGAAGAGGGCTGGTGACAGCGGGCGGAAAGCTCGGGCCGGCTGCCTGCGCGCACGCTCCGCCGGCGCATTGCCCTGTCACGAGCTTGAAGAACGACACGGCAAGCATCGCGAAAATGGCGCCGATAAAGAGATACGTCGGTGCCGCAAAGATCGACCCCGACTCGCGAATGCGGCGCAGGTTTCCAAGCGTTATCAGCACGATCGCCAGCACGGCGATCGGCACCGTGTAGGGCACCAGGGCGGAGAACGCGCTGCCGATGGAGGAAACACCGCTCGACACCGAGACGGCGACCGTGAGGACGTAATCGGTCATCAGTGCCGACGCTGCGGTCAGACCCGCCAGGGGGCCGAGGTTGTCCTTGGCGACGATGTACGAGCCGCCACCCTTGGGATAGGCCTTGATGGTCTGGCGGTAGCTGAGGACGACGGTGAAGAGCAGGAATGCGATTGCTCCCATGATCCAAAGGTCGGTGTGCTGCAACGCCGCCACCGCGCCGACCCCCGCTATCGCGAACACGTACAGGATCTGCTCGGTGGCATATGCCACCGACGACAGCGCGTCCGACGAGAGCACCGCAAGCGCCTTCACCTTGGTCAGGCGCTCGTGCACCAGCTGCCGCGTGGCGAGCGGGTGACCCACGAGGGCCTCGCGAACGGACCGTCTCAGGTGCGCGAAGCGCGTGTTGGGGGCAGTCGTCCGCCGCGTGGCTTGGATCCAGCCGGGCGCCACACGCTCGAAGCCTTCCTGCTTGGAGCGGCGGACGCGGACGTAGCGCCCCTGGGGACGGCCTCGTTCCTCGAGCGTATCGAGGTCTGGCGCGATCGTCCCGCCGTCGCTCGTGGTTTTCGGCAGCCCGTTCGACCAGGCAGCCCCGGCTCTGCGCAATTGATCCACCTGCTCCGTTGTCAGGAGAGGTGGATCCACGACGGGTGCCGGCGGCGATTCCTCAGACACGCGGGCTCGACATCTCTGTGGATCGAGTGTATGCGGGCTCGGTCAGCCTGAGGCTGTTCAGCATCTTGGTAGGATGCGCTCAATCCCGTCATGCGAACCGGACCTGCGTGATCGCCCGACCCGCCCGGCCCAGCCGCCCTCGCGGCCAGGTCCCGATGCCACCCGGCTTTCCGGCGATCGTTCGACCCTCCGGATTGGCGCGAGCGACCAATCCCGGTGCGGTTCCTGAACCCGAGCACCACCACCTGCCCGCGTGGGTGCGCCGTGCGTACGGACAGGCCCGTCCCATCCTCGCCGACCTCCTGGGCAGCCTGACCGGCGACGCGCACAGCCGCTTCGACGCCGCCCTCACAGAGGTCAACACCCTGATCAACTCCGGCAAGTTCAGTCAAGCGTTCCGCTACGCGGACCTTATTGCGATGGGGGATGGCCTGCTGACCGAGCAGCGTCGCGAGGAAGCGGAGGTCGCCCGCGCCCACCGCGCTCTCGAGGCGACGAGGAAGCGGGTGAATGATCAGCTGCGCGACGCGGCCACGCAGCTGCCGCAAGAGGTGATGGCACGGCTCACCAAGGCGCTTCGCGCCGCAGTGGATGCGGAAGCGATCACGGCCGTCGGCGACGAGGTGCAGCAAGCACTGGTGTCGGCGCGCAGCGTGCAGGACCGGCGCCGCGAACGCGAGATCCATCGCACGCGCACTCGCATCCAGCGGGCGACGCCGAAATCAGCTGCTCAGGCTGAACCCGCGGCCGACTGGCAGGAGGTGCTGCGCCGGCTCCAGGAGGAGATGACCGCCGGGACGACCAGCGGTTAAGGCGTTCAACTGGGCGCCGGTATACTCGGTTCGGATGACAGGGCCTGTTTTCCGGGTTGGGGCGGCGTGACCGACACGTCCCTGGCTCGTTCCATCGATCCAGACACTCTCGCGCCCGACGCCAGCGACCCGATCGTCGCTGATGTCATGCGCGACGACGTTGTGTTCTGCCTGCCCAGCACCCCCATCGACGCGATCGCCAAGCTGCTCGCGGACAACGCGCTGGCCGAGATCGTCGTGCTGCTCGACCGGCGTCCGGTCGGATACGTGCAGCAAGAGGACATCCTTGACCGGCTGGTCGCGGGCGACGTGGTCATGTCCGGTAGTGACTTCGCCATGCGTCCGCCGGCCACCGACGTCCTGGCCCGTGACGTGCTGCGCCAGCCCGCGCTGCTGGTCGACGAGTACCAGCGCGCCAGCGAGGTGATCTCACTCATGGCCCACAATCAGCGACGCCTCGCCGTGGTGATGCACGAGGACGAGACACCCGTCGGCATGTTCACGCCGCGGGAGGCCGCCGCGCGGGCCGCGGTCATGCTCG
>DATMRA010000089.1:0-6974 GCA_035566535.1 Candidatus Acidiferrales bacterium
GGCAGCGAAGCGGAGCCTCCGTCTGCCAGCTGCGGCAGCTGAGCGTTGTGCCGCGCGGAGCCCGGACGGGGCGCGCGCCGGCGGTCATCGCAACGCCCCGACGGTGTCGTCGAGTGCGCCCGCGCACCCGTCATCGCGCAGCCACGACGCGACTGCGGCGAGGTCGTCGGAAAGCACGCGGTCGGTATCCAGCGGCTCCACCAGGCGGCGCACTGCAGCGAGTAGTGCAGCGGTGCCGGGTGCGGGACGCAGCGGGGCGCGCAGATCGAGCGCCTGCGCCGCGCATACGATCTCGATGCCGACAACGTTGCGCAGCAGTTCCACCGAGCGCCGCGTGCGGAGCGCCGCCTCATGAGCCATCGATACGTGGTCTTCCTGCCCCGCGCTCGTCGAGGCACTCTGCACGGCAAGCGGCGCGGCGGCGCTGCGCAGCGCAGCGACCATCGCCGCCGCCGAGTACTGGGCGATCATGAAGCCGCTGTTGAGACCCGGGTCGCGGCTGAGGAAGGCGGGGAGCCCGCGCGACCGCGCCGGGTCCAGCAGGCGGTCGACGCGGCGCTCGCTGATCGCCGCCATGTCGGCGCACACCGACGCAAGCATGTCTGCCGCGTACGCCAGCGCCTGCGCGTGAAAGTTTCCCGCGCTGACCACGTCGCCGTCGATAACCACCGGATTATCGACAACACTGGCCAATTCATGTTCCACGGTCTGCCGGCAGAAGCCATGCACGTCGCGGGCCGCGCCGTGCACCTGCGGAGCGCAGCGCAAGGAGTACGCGTCCTGCACCGCGTGGTGGGACGCACGATGTGACTCCACCAGCGGGCTGCCCTGGAGGAGCCGGCGCAGGTTGAGGGCGCTGTCGGCCTGTCCGCGCGACGGGCGGAGAGCCACGACGTGCTCGTCGTACGCCCGCACGGTGCAGAGCAGCGCCTCAACACTCATGGCGCACGCGCAGTCCGCGGCGCGAAGCAGCACCCCAATGTCGTGTACCGCCAGCGCGAGCGTGGCACTCACCGAATCCGTGCCATTGATGAGCGCCAGGCCCTCCTTGGGGCCGACTTCGAGTGGCCCCAGGCCGTGTGCGGCAAGCGCATCGCGGCCGCTGATCCGGCCGGCGGTCGCGACGACCCACCCCTCGCCCAGGAGGACGGACGCCGCGTGCGCGAGAGGGGCGAGATCGCCGGAGGCCCCAAGCGACCCGTGCTCCGGCACCCAGGGGACGATGCCGGCGCGGAGCAGCGACAGGAGTGCCTCTGGCAACTCGTGCCGGACCCCAGACAGCCCGGCGGCCAGCGTCCGCGCGCGCAGCAGCACCATGCCCCGCACCACCTCGTCGTCGAGGCGATTGCCCATGCCGGCGGCGTGGCTCAGCACGACCGCGCGCTGGAGCGCGCTGCGGTCGGCCTGGTCGATCGCGCGATCAGCCAGTGCTCCGAAGCCGGTTGTGACGCCATACGCCACCGCTCCTTCGGCGTCCAGTCGCTCCACCGCCGCGCGGGTCGCGGCCATGCGTTCCCGGACCGTGGGGGCGAGCTTTACCTCTTCGCCGTCGCGAGCCACACGGACCACGTCGGCGATCTGCAGCGGACCGCCGTCGATGGTGAGCATTGGAGCCGCAGGATATCCATGCGACTCCCGCTAGCGTTAAGGGCGCGTGGGAATGGAGACCTTTGACGTGCGTCGCCGGCGCTGGCCATTCGTGCTGGCGGCGTTCGGCGCAATTGGCCTGGCTGTGTCAGGCGCAGCGGGCGGCGCGGCCCGGGCGACGGCCGACGCGGCGGCCGAGGCCGCCCGGCTGGCTTCACAGGGCCAGTTCGGGGCGTCGATCGCTCTCGAGAATCAGATAGCGACGCGCACGGGCCCGCTCTATGTGATGGACCACGCCGACGTCATCGCTGCTCCCCAGCGGTCGCAGGCGACCCTCCTCACGTGGGCGGCCGCCCTGGCCCATGCGGGGAAGCCGGACCAGGCAGCCGTCCTGCTCGCCAACGTCACCGACCCCGGCCTCATGGGCAGCGCGGCACGCGAGCGGGCCACGCTGTTCCTGACGGCGGCGCAGCAGGACGCGGCCAAGGGAGACTTCGCCGACGCGCTGCTCCGGTTGAACCAGATCACTGAGCTTCAACCCGCAGCCTCGATCGCCGCCCAGGTGGCTCAGCTGACGCCGCAGTATGAGGTGGGCGAGGCCAAGGCGCTCACCGCCGCCGGGAACGGCGTCGACGCAGTCGTGCTCCTCGACCAGGCAGCCGCGGCTGCCCCGAACCAGGATCCCGCCGTGAATCAGGCGCTTCCGGCGGCCCTCCTCGTCGCGGCCAAGCAGGAGATGAACCTGCTCTCGTACAAGGAAGCAGCGACCACGCTACAGCGGCTGCGGGACAACTTTTCGAACACGGGTGAGGCTCGAACCGCCAGGCAGCTGCTGCGCCAGAACCAGCCCGTCACAGGCACCCTCGTCGACAAGAGTGGCCACCCGGTGAAGAGCCAGGTGCGCCTCAGCAGCCACTACTACACGGTCTCCGGCGGCTACTACACCACGGGACCTTTTTATTACTCGTCGAGCAACGACGACGGAGCGTTTGCGTTCAGCTCGATCCCGGTTGGGGGCCCTTACACGTTCGAGGTGTTCCGCGGCGGCAACTGGATGACGTTTGTGGATCCGAACACCAACCAGCCGGCAAATCCCGTGACGGTGACGCCCCTCACGCCCGTCGACATGACGTACGTCGCATTGCCCTGACTCGCGGAGGCGGACTGTCCGTGGGCCTGCCGGACACAGCCGCTACCATGCCGACAGGATGGAAGGGAATTGGCCTGACGGGGTGCGCCCGCGCCCGCGGCGTCTCCGGAGATGTGGCGCTCAGGCGACGCTTGAGTTTGCGTTTGTAGCCCCGCTTTTCCTGCTCTGCTTCCTTGCGGCCGTGGACTCAGGCCTCTGGGCTGTGCAGAACAGCGCCGAGGTCGCCGCGGTCGAGGCAGCGGCACGCGATGCAGCCTCGGCCGGAACGTCGCCACTTTCGCAGACGGCTCCAGACGCCAGAGGTGTAACCGCCGCGATCGTGGGTCGTTTGCAGCAGTCACTGTTTGCCACGTCGGTCGTCCCGTGGTGCGATCCCGCCAAGGGTATGGCGTGCGCTCCGCCGACCTCATCATCTGCGACGTCGTGCGCTGGGAGCCCGTGTCGTTTCCTGGCCTGCCCCATAACACCGAGGGCGGTCGAAGACGTTTTCGGGCCGCGTGTGGTCGCCGTGTGTGTGCACGAGGTGGATGCGCCGCAGTGCGGCGCCCCGCCGCCCGGCGTCACGGCACCGTACCCCCCGTACTGTGGCGACACACCGACGATCACCGTCCGCATCACGGGCTTCATCGCCGCGCTGGTTCCACCCGGGCTTGGCTTGGGGGCAAGTGGCGGGGAATTGCCGACCGACGTCGCCGCGACCACGCACACGCTGAGGTTCGCGCCATGAACCGGCGCCGGTCGCGCAGCAGCGTGGACGCGCAGGCGGTGCTCGAAACAGCGCTCGTCATCCCCATCCTCCTGCTACTGGTTTGCAACTTCATCGCGCTGATGGTCCAGGTGACAGTGCAGCAGCAGATGGACGCGGCTGTCGCGCTCGCCGCAGAGTCGCGCTTTCAGGCGCCGAACCAAGCCTTCGACCCGGCGGGAGCGCGTTGCTGTCCCGACCCCCGCTGCTGTGGCGTGTCCAGCACAGGTGCATCCCTGACGACAGGTGGTATTCCGACGGGCTGCCGCTACGCGGCGGAGACCTTTTACGGAACCATGCAGTCATACGAAAAGCTTCTGCGATGGAAGACAGGACCGCTCTGCGTCACCGGCGGCGACAGCGCCGGGAGCGCCGCACTTGGCGGAGCGATCCCGTACGCGCAATCACCGGCGAATGCAAACGTCACCTGTGACGTGGGGTCCATCGGACCCGACGGCGTCAACCACCGGGGATTCCTGGATCACGCGTTCAACCCCCCGCGCGGGCTGTACTCGGTCACGTGCGACGCGACCGCCCGCATCGACTTCTCGCAGACGCCGCTGGCCTGGGGCGTTCTCTGGACGCCGACGATCCACGCGCACGCCGAGGCGCTGCCACCTCCCTTCCGCCAGTGATACGGGCGGCCCAGCGTCGCGAAGAACGCGGCCAGATGCTGATGATCTTCGCGCTGGCCTTCGCATTGTTTCTGTTCGCGCTCACCTGCCTGGTGGCAGACGGCGCGTTTCTGTTCCGATGGTCCGGACGCGTGCAGGCTGCGGCTCAACTGGCGGCTCAGTCGGGTGCCGATTCGGTTGATCCGCGGTACCTCTACGGCGCCGGGGAGGCATGTCCGCCGCCGCGCCAGAACAATCGCTGCGCTGTGGCTATTGTCGACACCAGCGCGCAGAACCGGGCCGGCACGCTGTATGCGTTTCAGCGTGCGTGCATACAGGCGGGCGATCAATCGGCGGAGGTGCCGCGCAATCCACCGAGCGACGTCGCACCGAAAACCGCGAGCGACGTTCAGACGCCCGAGGGTTCCCAATGCGCTTCGGATGGATGCCGCGTCTTTGCCGTGGTCACCCGGGTCGTCGAGCTGCCGATTCCCTTTCCTGGATTTCCGTCCTCCGTGAGCGTCCGCGGTCAGTCATATGCGGCGCCGGTGGTGGGAGGGACGCTCCCGCAGTCGAGCTGCACGGGAGCAGCGTGGGTGCCCGCTCCGCCGTAGCCCCGGATCGGGCATCAGGCCAGCGTGTGCTCCACCGAGATCCGCCTCCGCCGATTGGGGCGCACCACACTGCGTTCGCGTGGTGCCAGCTCGCGCGCCAGTGCGCGTCCGTTGGGGCTGCCCCATCCGCTGGCCGCATCCCATCCGATGCGAGCTGCATACGGACCACCCGTGTTTCCCTGCACGATGTCATTGAAGCCGCGGCCGCGAGCGCCATAGATGACCGGGTGTGGCATGCCCACGGGTGCATCGCGCAGCGCCGCGACGAGCGTCCACAGGGCGGTATACATCGGCGCCACGGCGCTGGTGCCGCCCGTGACCCGCAGCCTGCCGAGCGCATGCACATTCCAACCAGTCACTGGATCGGCAACGCCGGCGCCGTCCGGCAAGCCGCGTCCCGGTGCTCCACCGTCAGCGGTGCGCGGATGGATACCGCTCTTGAGCTGATAGTCGGGCGGGGCGAAGACGCCGCTCACGCCGCTGCCTGCCGCGCCGGCGCCGAGGTCGAGCTCGTTCCAGACCGTCTCGCTCACCACACGCCCGGCGACGGCCAGCAACGTCGTGCCGCCACACGACCACACGTGCGGACTCGATGCCGGGAATTCCGGGTGCTGTCGGCCATCCATCTCAGCGTCGCTCGAACCGCCGTCGCCTGCAGCAGCGCTGTAGGTCACACCGCGGAGCGCTCCCGCACTGAATGCCGAGTCCATTGCACGCATGCCCTGAACTGACCAGTGGTCTTCTGACGCGCCCCAGCTGATGGAGATCGCTGCCGGGCTGTGCACGGTGTCCGACGCGGCAGCCGCGACGGCATCGATGAATCCGCGCTCAGTGTTGGGGGCGTTGTACGTGACGATCGTCAGCTTTGCGCGCGGCGCCATGGCGAGCACCATCGCGCCGAGGATTTGATAGTCCAGCGCTACCTCGACGTCGGCACCGAGCGGGTCGGGTGTCGGGAGCGTGCCGTCGACGCAGACGTTGACCATCTCGGGTGACTGGAGTCCAAGCCGGCCGAACGCCGCCGCCACATCCGGCGGGTGCGCGGTTCCACCCAATTCGATCATGCCGGCGACCAACCGTACGCCCTCACCGAGGTTGGGCAAACGCGGGTACGCATATGCAGCCGCAATCTCGGGCGGGTCGTACGAGACCAGCGCGGCGCGGCCGGCTTCGGGTTCACGCAAACGTGGCTGCGCCACCGGGCGGTCGTCGAGCCCGAATATCCCAGTGATCACGCCTGATAGCACAGCCGGCACACGCACTGACCCGACATGCCCGCGGTACTCCACGCTCTTCCCCCCGCGGTCCCATCGAAAGTGCTCGAGCTGCACCCCGAACAGCTCACCGAGCCGTCCGGTGCGCCCTCGCAGCGTAACGCGCCGCGTCGCAGGATCTTCCGCGACCACGCGCAGCTCGTTGCGCCGAGCCCACGACGTCACGCGCTCGCGATCCGCATGAGCCCACGCGTGCTGCCCGCGCACCTGATCAACGCTGAAGTGTTTGGCCCGCGGAGCGCCGCCGTGCAACCACGCAAGGCTCTGCTGTACCGACGGCGCACCGGGGCGCTCGCGCAGCATCACGGTCAGCTCGAGCGGCTGATGCCACTCTGCAACGCTGAGACCGCGCGTGCGCCGATGACCGGGACGCGGTCGGTCAAGCTGGTGGTACGCGCTGCCCGGTAGCGGGACAAAATCCATGGCGACCTCCCTCGAAATGTGAAGTCCGCCATCGTCGACTGGAAGCGCGGACGCCTCCCGGTCAAACGTGTTGCGTCGTGGATGCGAAGGCAGGGACAGGCCGCGCGCGGACGTCACGCAGGCGAGCCGGAACGGCTTGGAGCGAAGGGCGAGCCGAGTGCGATCGGCGGGCCCCCAGCGGGGGTCCGACCGCGACCGCAAGCGGCCTATCTCTGACTTCGCCACACCACGACAGCAAAGTCGTGTTCAGCCGGGCCGCACGCGCTCCAGGGCGTCGATGGCCGAGTGGTTTTCGAGGGAGGAGAGGTCGCCAGGATCGGCGCCCAGGTAGACAGCGCGTACCACGCGGCGCAGCACCTTCGCGTTCCGAGTTTTCGGCAGCTCTGACACGATCTCAATGGTGCGGGGCGCCAGGGCCTTGCCGAGCTCATCCGTGATGCTGCGCGAGCGCCCCGGTGCGCCGTCGGTACAGCAGAGCCTTGCGTGGTTGCACGGCGGCGCTCCGCGGGCCAAACACTTCAGCGTTGATCAGGTGCGCGGGCAGCACGCGTGGGCTCATGCGGATCG
>DATMRA010000090.1:0-15147 GCA_035566535.1 Candidatus Acidiferrales bacterium
TCCCGATCGAGAGCACACGCTGGTTCGGAACTTGCCACTGGCTCCCTGATCCCGCTTTTGAGCGTCTGTAAACGCTTGTAAGCAGAAATCAACCCCATTCCGCTACCCTTGACGGCAGCGGACGGCGCGACCCGTTTGACGCGAATGGAACTCTGCGGTAAGGTCGTGACGTTCGTTGGGGAAGGTTCTACTGGGGGTAGGGTCGAGGATGGAAACCATATCGGTCGCCGTAGGCACGGCTATGCCACCGCGCAGGCGCCGTCGCGCCGTGCTCTTCACTGGTATCGCCGTGCTGGCGACAGTCATGGGAGCCGTGACCGCGGCCGGGGCAAGCGCAGCGCCGAAGCACGCAAGCGCGCAGGCGCAGGCCGGACCGCAGACGATGCAGGACTGGCCGACCTATCTGCACGACAACGCGCGCAGCGGGTCGAGCACCGAAACTGTCCTCAACGCCGCCAACGCGCCAACGCTCGGCGTCAAGTGGAGCGCAGCGACCGGCAACTCGGTCGTGGCATCTGCCGCGGTGGTCAACGGCGTCGCCTACGTGGGTTCGTGGGACGGCTTCGAGTACGCACTCAACGCCGGCACCGGGGCGGTCATCTGGAAGACCGGCCTGGGCAGCACCACCGATCCCAACTGCAGCTACCCGGTGACGGCGGGAGTCACTTCCAGCGCCACGGTTCAGAACGGCGTGGTGTACGTCGGCGGTGGTGACTCCTTCTGGTATGCGCTCGACGCGAATAGCGGCGCCATCCTCTGGAAGGTGTTCACCGGTGACAACAGCGTGGCCGGGGCTCACTACAACTGGTCCAGCCCGCTCATCTACAACGGCTTCGCATACATCGGCATCGCGAGCAACTGCGACAACCCGCTGGTGCAGGGGCAGCTGTTGCAGGTCAGCCTGACCACGCATGCGGTGACCAACACCATCAACTTCGTCCCCAGCGGCACCGGCCAGGTGGGCGGTGGCGTGTGGACCTCGCCAACAGTCGACGCGGCCACCAACACTGTGTTCGTGGACACGGGGACCATCAACCAGTACACGCAGAAGCTCGCCCAGTCTGTGGTCGCGATGGATGCCAACACCCTCGCGGTGAAGAGCAGCTGGCAGCTGCCCTTCGAGGCCGAGACCTTCGACTCGGACTGGGGTGTGACGCCCACATTGACCACTGACACGGCAGGCGATCAGCTGCTGAGCCTGGCCAATAAGAACGGCGTGCTCTACACGTTCAACCGCAACAACCTCGCTGCAGGGCCGATCTGGCAGCAGCGCGTTGCCCTTGGCGGCGAATGCCCGACATGCGGTGACGGCACCATCTCGTCCGGCGCCTTCGTCAACAGCATCACCATCGGTGGCTACACGGGGCCTGTGCTGTTCTACGCCGCGGGCCAGAACATGTACAACGGCCAGGGCAACCAGGGCGGCGTGTGGGCGTTCAACCCGAGCACCGGTGCGGTCCTCTGGTTCCATCCCACCAACGGGCCGATCCTGGGCGGGCTGGCCTATGACAACGGCATGCTCGCCTACGGGCAGGGCAACACGGTCGAAGTGTCCAACGCGGCCAACGGACAGGCGGTGTACGACTACACCACCAAGGCACCCGTCTATGCAGCCGCTTCGATATCGCGCGGCCAGATCTACATCGGCGGCACCGACGGCAAGGAATACGCCTTCGGCCTGCCTGCCACCGTGTCGCCACCACCGCCGGACGCCAACTGCCCAGCCGGATTCACGTGCCAGGACATCGGCAACACGCAGGTCGCCGGCAGCGAGCACGTGAACGCTGACGGCAGCGTGACTGTCACAGCCGGAGGCTCAGGCGCGCGCGGTGCGTCGGACCAGATGCGGATCATCACGGAACCAGTCACCGGCGACTTTCAGCTCAGCGTGAACGACATCAGCCAGACCGGCGGCGCATACCCGGGCTGGCAGGCGCCGCAGCTCGGCATCATGATCCGAGAGAGCAACGCGCCCGGGTCGCCGTACTACGCCGCACTTCAGGATCCGACGTATCCCAACGAAAACGAGACGGTCGCGAACCTCATCATCTTCTACCGGGACGTGTGGAATGCGCCGGTCATCGAGATGACCCAGGAGTTTCCAGCGGCGTTCCCGCGCCTGGTCGCAGTGCAGCGTCGCGGCGACAACTTCCAGACTTTGACCAGTTCGGACGGTGTCAACTACTGGCTGGTTCCGGGAACGATGCACGCTGTCGTGATGCCGACAACGCTCATGGGTGGCATGGGTATCGGCTCGGGCGCCGCCGGCACACCGTCAACCGCGACGTACACCAAGTTCACCGTCGCAGCGCCGACACAGAACTACACGCTGCTGGCGACCACGCATCCCTGCCCTGCAGGCTGGACCTGCCAGGGCGTCGACGCGCCCAACCCGCCCGGTGATCAGACCGTGACCAACGGCACCTACACGCTGTCCGGTGGCGGCTGGGGCATCTCGTCGGGGGTGTTCGGTGCGTACGGAAAAGAGGATTCGTTCCACTACGTCTACAAGACGATGCAGAACGACCAGACGATCACCGCGCAATTCACCGGATTCGGTGCCAATGCGCCGGCCGGCGCCGAAGCCGGGCTCATGATGCGCGCCAGCACCAGTCCGTATTCCCAGTACTACGGGATATTCGTATACCCGAACGGCAACGCAATCGTGCAATGGCGCGTACACCCGAACATGGTGGAGCGGTTCGGGTATGTGAAGCTGCCCGCGCTCGCTTCGCCGAAGTTTCTCAAGATCACGCGCTATACGGACACGCGCTTCACACCGGCGCCCACGTACTACAGCGCTGCCACGTCGACGGACGGTGTCAATTGGACACCGGTGCCGGGAACCACGGCGGCCATCGACATGGGCGGCGGCGGCGCCGGGCCGACGCTGGTTGGCCTGGCCGCGGACGCGGTCACGCCCAGGATCAACGTCAACGCCTCGTTCGCCAACGTGGCGGTCTCCGCCACCACGACGCCGCCGCCGGGCGTCTGCCCGACGAACTGGAGCTGCGCTGATGTCGGCAACAGCCACCGGACGGGCGATCAGACGTTCCTGAATCAGACGTGGACGATGACCTCGACCGGCGAGATCTGGGACGTCTACGATCAGTTCCGCTACATCTGGCAGCCGATGAGCGGCGACGGCACCGTCAGCGCACGCGTCGTCTCGATGCAGAACCCCGCGGGTCCGTGGGCCAAAGCGGGTGTGATGATCCGCGCGGGTGCGACTGACCCGCAGGCGCCGTACTACGGCGTGTTCGTCACGGCGCAGCACGGGATCGCGGTGCAGTGGCGGGCCACTGAGGGCGCAATCAGCAACCAGGTGCAGCTGGGCACGGCCTCCGCGCCGATCTACCTGATGGCATCGCGCTACACCGACGCGAGCCACAACAACATCGTGTACTACACCGCGTATTACTCCACCGACAACGTGCACTGGACGCAGGTGGCGGGCTCGACGGAAGCCCTGAACTTGCCCGGACCGCTGTCCGCAGGTCTGGCCGCATCCTCGTACTCCGACGCGAACATCATGACCACGACCTTCGACAACTTCGCACTGTTGGGTTCGGCACCGGCGCCTGCCGGCATCTGCCCGCCGCAGTGGACGTGCGAGGACGTCAACGGAGCGCTACCTGGCGGCACCCAGGTGAACAATGCGGGAGCCTGGACCATCAACGCGGGCGGCAGTGACATGTGGGACGTTGCCGACACCTTCCACTACATGTGGCAATCGCTGCCCGCCGACGGCACCGTGACGGCTCACGTCACCGCGGAGGCGAACGGCCTGCAGTGGGCCAAGGGCGGCGTGATGCTTCGCTCCGCTGCGAATGACCCCGACCCTTCGGCACCGTACTACGGCGTGTTCGTCACCCCGGCCAACGGCATCGTGGTGCAGTGGCGGCAAAGCGAGGGCGCCACGACGCAGCAGATCAAGATCGCGGGCACCGCTCCCGTGTACCTCATGGTCGATCGCTGGACCAACTCCGGCGGTGTCACGTACTACCAGGCCTTGACGTCGGGAGATGGCACGACGTGGACCGCGGTCGCCGGTTCGTTGATGCCGATTTCGGCACTAACGGGCGCGCTCCAGGCCGGCATCGCGACCGACTCGTACAACCAGGGGAACGCGGCCACATGGTCGATGGACACCATCGCGGTGACGAGCACCGAGCTGGCGCCGCAGGGAGCGTGTGCGAACCCGTGGACGTGCGAGGACGTGGGCGGCGCGACTCCGATCGGCGGTCAGACCAACGTCAACGGCACCTGGACCGTCCAGGGCGGGGGCAGCGACATCTGGGGCAATGCCGACGCGTTCCACCTGGTGGCGCAGACGCTGACGGCCGATGGCACCCTGAGCGCGCGCGTTGTCTCGCAGAGTGCGAGCGACCCATGGGCGAAAGCAGGCGTGATGATTCGCGGCATCGGCAACAATCCCGATGCTGCGGCTCCGTACTACGGCATTCTCACCACGCCGAGCAACGGCATCGTGGTGCAGTGGCGCGCAACCGAGGGCGGCAACTCGAACCAGATCGCGCTGGCAGGGGTGGCTCCCGTCTATCTCGAGGTCACGCGCTGGACGGACACAAGCGGCGCAACGCCGGTGACGTACTTCACCGCCTACACGTCGCCGAACGGCACCACATGGACAGCGGTACCCGGATCGACCATGGTGCTCAACATCACCGGGACCACACTCGCCGGCCTGGCAGTCACGTCGCACAACGCGAATGTGCTCGGCACAGTCAAGTTCGAAACGGTGTCGCTGACAACGACCGGCGTTCAGCCGGCGGGTATCTGCATCGCCGCATGGAACTGCACCGATATCGGCGGCGCGACCCCAGCCGGTGCACAGAATCTCGCCGCGGGCGCGTGGACCATCCAGGCCGGCGGCGGTGACATCTGGGACCCCGCGGACTCGTTCCGATACATCTTCCATTCCTTGCCCGGCGACGGCACGCTGAGCGCGCGCCTCGCTTCGCTGGGCAACACCAATGCATGGGCCAAAGCGGGCCTCATGCTGCGCGCGAGCACTGATTCAGCCGCCCCGTACTACGCAATCCTGGTAACGCCTGGCAACGGCCTCGTGGTTCAGTACCGCACCGCACAGGGCGGGACGACCAGCCAGATCGCTGCCGGTCCGGGGGCCGGGCCGGTCTACGTTCGCATCACGCGCTCAGGCACGATCTTCAGCGCCGCGACGTCGACAGACGGCACGACGTGGACGGCCGTTCCAGGTTCCAGCGTGTCCGTGCCGGCACTCACCGGCAGCCTGCTCAGTGGCATGGCCGTCACATCACACGACACCACGAAACTGGTCACCGCCGTCTTCGACAACGTGCACTGAGCACGCACCACACCCTCACGAAGAGAGTGGTGGCAGGGGGCGGAGGGCCACCCCCTGCCGGTCAGGAAGGGATAGGAAGAGTTTCGTGAGAGGTAGCGCCTTCCCAGCGCTGGGTCGGTCCCCCAACCGACCTGCATATCGATACTAACACCGTAGCTCCGATCGCCCGGGTCACGTGCCCTTAGCCCGTTCGGCCCACGCCCGCAGGTCCTCGGGCACCGGCACCGGGAGCCTGACGTCCGCTGTCGCGATGAGGTCGCCCGCCGCGTGTCCACGGACGTGGGGCATGCCGAGCCCGCGGAGACGCAGCCGCGCCCCATTCTGGGTCCCTTCGGGCACGGTGAGCTCCACGGTGGTGCCGCGCAGGGTCGGCACCGGGACGGCGCCGCCCACCAGCGCGATGTGAAGGGGCACGGGCACTTTCACCGTCAGGTTGGCGCCCTCGCGGGTGAACGTAGGGTGGGGATGGATCCGCACCCGGACATACAGGTCGCCGGCGGCGGCGCCCCCACTTCCCTGGCTGCCCTGACCGGCGGCCCGGACCCGAGCACCCTCGGCAATGCCCGCAGGGATGCGCACCTCCACCCGGCGAATGCGGCCGCCGAGGTTCAGTTCCACCGTCCGCGTCGTGCCGTTGAACGCTTCCTCGAGTGAAATCTCGGTCTCGCCCTCGACGTCCTCGCCGCGCCTCGCCGGGATCCTGGTCGATCCTCTGGTTCCCGTCGAGAACCGCGTCCGGGTCCCGCCGGAGCCGCGTTCGCTGCCGCCGAAGAACGTTTCGAAGAAGTCGCTGAAGGGGGCGGAGTTGCCGAACAGATCCTCCAGGTCATCGGGCGAGACCGTGCGGTACTCGAAGCTGTTGCCGCCGCGCTGCTCGAACGGGTTCTGTCCATGGCGCCCGCTACGCTCCCAGGCTTCGTACTCCTGCCAGCGCGGGCCGAGTTCGTCGTACTTGCTCCGCTTCGCCGGGTCGCCGAGGACCTCGTGGGCCTCGTTGATCTCCTTGAAGCGCTGCTCGGCGTCGGCCTCGTGGTTGATATCGGGGTGGAACTTGCGTGCGAGCTTGCGGAAGGCCGAGTGGATCTCCTTCTCGGTAGCCGTCCGGGGCACACCCAGGGTCGCGTAGTAGTCCTTGAAGGTGGTGGCCATCTCTCCTCGCACGTACCCGCGTCGATCGCACCGCTAAACGCCTCCGGCGAACGATCCGCTGGTATTCTTGCCCAGGCTGAGCGGATCGCGAACCGCCGGCGACGCGGCGCACCACCTGAACACATCCATCACCAGCGCCCCCAATGACTATCGAGTTCCTGTGTTTGTATTTCCTGCCCTGACGCAGTTCCGACGGAGGCGGAGTCGCGCCGCGACCGCCGCGGTGGCCGCTGCAGTGGTCGTGGCACTCGGCGCTGGTGCCCTCGCCGGGCCCAGCGCGCGCGCCGCGACCGGCTTCACCCCCGCAGGCTCCCTCCCGAAGCTGGGATCCGGGCGCATCTGGAACCTCGCCTACGACCCAGGCCAGCCTGCCCATTTGCTGGCGGCGACCGACCTCGGCGTATTCGCGTCCACCGACAGTGGGGCAACCTGGCAGCTCACGCTCCCGGGCGGGCGGACATGGACCGTCGGTTTCGACGTCCGCAATACGCAGAACACGTTCGCGGGCACGGCTGGACGCGGCGTGTTTGCCAGCGCCGACGGCGGTACGACCTGGGCCGCCGCCTCGAGCGGCTTGCAGAACCAGGACGTGCGGGCGTTCGCGTTTGGCCTCGACGGAATCGGCGCAGCGACGGACTCCGGGGTTGCGCTGAGCCCCGACGGAAGGACCTGGCACGACGGGGGCCTCGACGGCGTGGCTGTCTCGGCGCTGGCGGTGGCGGCGAACGCACCCCAGTTCACGCTCGTGGCCGGCGCGGACAACGGCAACCTGGCCTCAGGATCACTCTTCGAGAACACGGGCAGCGGCGGCTCCTGGCAGCCGCTGCAATCGGGGCTGCCGGCAGCCGCCGTCGTCTCCTCGGTTGCCGCCGGACCCATCGACCAGGCGGTGCCCAAGCGCCCGTTGGTGGTTGCGACCAGCAAGGGGATGTTCCGGAGTGGCGACGGGGGCACCACCTGGACCTCGAGCACGGGCGTCCCGGAACAGCTGACCGTGACGACGGTTGCGTACAGCCCCCTCGATCCGGGGGTTGTCTATGCAGGGGCTGATGCCGCCGGCAGCACAGGCGGGGAACTGCTCCGCTCGGTGGACGGCGGCCAGACCTTCGCCGTTGCCGATCAAGGGCTTCCCACGTCCAAGAACGTCGAGGCCATCGCTTTCGCGCCCACCAATCCGCTGACTGTCGGCGTGGCGCTGGATCCGCCGACCGGCGGCGCGACGATCTACACGGAGGCGGACTCGACGCTGCCCGCGCCGCCTCAGTTGATTCCCGAGGCCTCGGGCGCTCCTGTGCCGACTGTTGTGGCCACACCCACACCGACTCCGCGACCCACGCTGACCCCGAACCGCCCGGCGCCGGGCCCGCCACCCCCCGGCGGACTGCAGAAGTTCGCGGAAGCTGCATTCCACTGGCCGTTCCCGCTGGTCTACGAGATTATTTTCGTGTTGCTCGCTGCGTATGCGTTCGTGCGCTGGCGGCAGCGGTACTTCATCGAAGGGCCACCCTGAGCGAGGACGCTAGGCTGGGCGGGTGATCGCCCTGGCAGCGGCGCCGTCGGTGCCCATCGCGTTTCTGGCGGGCCTCGTGTCGTTCCTCTCGCCGTGCGTCTTTCCGCTGATCCCGGCGTACGCCGCGTATCTGGGCGGTCGTGCCGGGCAGCCTGCGCTGGCGACCGCAGACGGTCCGTCCATCAACGAGGGCGCGGTGCGCGCGCCCGTGATCGCGAACGGCATCGCGTTCGTCGCCGGCTTCAGCCTCGTCTTCATCGCGATCTACTACGTTCTGCAGGTCCTCGACGTCACTGTCTTCATCCGCAACCTGCAGCTGGTCAACGCCATCGCCGGTGGTTTGATCATCGTGCTGGCGCTGCAGACCCTGGGAGTGCTGCGCTTCGGATTTCTCGCGCGTGACCGGCGTCTGCACATCACGCCCGTGTACGGGACGGCGGGGGCGTTCCTTTTGGGCCTGACATTCGCCGCCGGCTGGACGCCGTGTCTCGGCCCGCAACTGGCCGCCATCCTGACGGTGGCGCAGAACCGCGACTTCGGTGGCCTGCCGTTCATGCTCATCTACTGCATCGGGCTGGCGATCCCGTTTCTCGCGCTCGCCGTCCTGGCCGATCGGCTCCAGGGATTCATCCGCGCCGTGAATCGGCACCTCGGTGTGATCAATCTCGTGTGCGGTGCCGCGCTCCTGGTTTTCGGTTTGCTGCTCGCCACCGGGCGCATCACCGTGCTGAGCACGCTCTCGTTTCAATCACCCTTCAATCTCTAGCGCCCGAGCGGAAGCCAGACACTCACGGTCGTGCCCATCCCCTCGGCGCTGTAGACGGCGACATCGCCGCCCTGCGCCCGCGCCAGGCCCTGCACGATGCTGAGGCCGAGGCCGCTGCCGCCTTCCTCGCGTGCGCGGGTCTTCTCACCTCGGTAGAAGCGCTCGAAGATGTGGGGCAGGTCGAGCGCGGGGATCCCGGGGCCGTCGTCATGGACATCAAGACGCGCGCGCACGCCGTCCACCGCGGTGCTCCAGCGCTGCGGCGCACCGGGGGCGTACTTGCACGCGTTGACGAGCAGGTTGCGCACGATGGTGGCGAGCGAGCCGCGGTCGGCGCGCACGATGAGTGGCGCTGATGTGAAGTGGCGCTCGAGGACCGCCGGCATCCCCGGGACACCTTCGTCGAGCGCGCTTCCCACAGCGTCACTGAGGTCGACGTCCTCGAGGTGTGTCTCTCGCCGCGCATCGATGCGCGCGAGCGTGAGCAGGTCGAGCACGAGCGCGCGCATGCGATCGGCCTCGCTGCCCATGGCCTCGAGCGCCGCGTCGAGCGCTTCTGGATCACGGCCCGCCCCACGGCGCAGCACGTCGATGTAGCCCTTCAGTGCGGTCACCGGGGTGCGCAGCTCGTGCGAGGCATCCGCGATGAAGCGGCGAACCTGCGCTTCCGACTCCTGCTGCGCTGCAAATGACTCCTCGATGCGATCCGCCATGTTGTCGAAGCTCTGCGCCAGCGCACCCACTTCATCCGACCGGGGGATGAGCCGGCTGCGCGCGCGCAGGTCGCCCGCGGCCAGCTGCTCGGCGGTGGCGCTGAGGCGATGCAGCGGTCGCAGTGCGCGTCCCGTGAGCAGCAGGCCGATGACCAGTGCCACGAGCAGCGCCGCGCCACCGCCGAGGCCGACCAGCACGAGCTCATCGCGCAGCACGTTGGTGATCGGCGTCATCGGTGTCGACATCTGGGTGACGCCGCACACCGTGCCGGCGATGGTGATGGGAAAGCCGACGACCAGCGCGCCGTCCCCGGACGTTGCGATGACCTCCGCGCCAGAGCGACGGCCGGTCGACACGACGGCTCGAAGCGCGGCGGAGTCGAGGTGGGGAAGGTCAGCGCCCGCGGGAACGGTGGCAGCGATCGCGAGGCTGGGGTCGTACACCACCACACCCACTGCCTGCCCTGATGTCGCCGCCACCACCTGGGCCACCGAACGCCCAACCAGCGTGGGGGCCCGCGCGCACAGCTGGCGTCCGCGGGGCGCGGTGGCGGCGGGGAGACGCGTGATGATCACGCGAGCGCTGTTGTAGTCGTCCTGCAATGCGGCTACGCGATTTGCGATCAGGCTCCCGCGCAGCGCGAAGTACTCGTACGTACCCAGGCCTGCGAGCAGCACGGCGAGCAGGCCGACGAACATGAGCGTGAGCCGCCAGCGCAGCGACGCCAGTGCGACCGCGACGCGATGCAACACTGCAGAAAAACTACAACTGCGCCGCGCCGACCTTCGGGCTGCTGCGCAGCCGGTATCCGACACCGCGCACCGTCTGGATGCGGTCGTGGCCGGTATCGCCCAGCTTCTGGCGCAGATACCGGATGTACACCTCGACGTTGTTCTCGTCGCCGAAGAAGTTGTAACCCCACACCTCGTCGAGGATGCGCTGGCGCGGCAGCACCTGGTCGGCGTTGGCGGTCAGGAAGTGGAGCAGATCGTATTCGCGTGCCGACAGCTCGAGCGAACGGTCGCCCAGCGTGACCTCTCGCGTCGCTGTATCGATGCGGAGATCCCCCGCCGACACGACGCGGCTCAGGTCGGGACTGCGCCGGCGCAGCACCGCACGGATACGTGCCAGCAGCTCACCGAACTCGAACGGTTTCACGAGGTAGTCGTCGGCGCCCAGCTCCAAACCCTGAATCCGATCACCGGTCTCGTCGCGGGCGCTGAGGATGATGATGCCGCGCGAACGGTCGCCCGCGAGCGCGCGGCAGAGCTCCCATCCGTCCATGCGCGGCATCATCAGGTCGAGGACGACAAGATGCGGCTTGAACTCGTCGACAGCGCGCAGACCCGCTCGGCCATCCTGCGCGGTGCGCACGTCAAAGCCGTCGTGGCGCAGGCCGAGAGCGATGAAGTCTGTGATGCTCTGTTCGTCGTCGACGACCAGGATTCGAGGCGTGTCGGTCACTGAGCCGAGTATACGGGCGCGCTTTGTGCCTCCAAGTCGAGTTGCCACGCCTTCACAAGTTCTCAGCGTGCTCTCAGCCGCGCCGGCGCCACGCGTAGCAGCGACCCGGCCCACTAGACTGGCCCGCGCACGTGAAAGGGACGTTTGCACGCGTTCGCCGGCCGGGGCCGTTGGTGGTCATCAGCCTGGTATATCTGGCCGCTGCGACCGGGATCATGCTGTGGCGAGACATTTCGATCTCGCCCGATTACATCCTTCTTCTCCTCGTACCGATCGCGCTGCTGAGCGGACGCTTTCTCGGTTTCCTGCGCGACTGGATCCCTTTCGTGGCCATCTTCCTCGGCTACGAGGCGATGCGCGGCATCGCACCCAAGATCGGGATCCCACCCCACGTAACCGACATCGCCAATATCGAGACGGTGCTGTTCGGAGGACACGTACCCAGCGCCGTACTACAGGCTGCGACACCCGGGACGCTGGGCCGCATGCTCGCGTACCTGGGCACGGTTGTGTACTTCTGCCACTTCGTCTTTCCATTCGGCATCGGCATCATCCTGTGGCTCTCGAACCGCACGCAGTTCCTCCGCTACACGACGAGCCTCATGGGAATGTCGTTCCTGGCGTTCTTCGTGTTTCTCTTGCTTCCCACCGCACCCCCGTGGTTCGCTGAGCAGAATGGCGTTATCCACGGCGTGACGAAGTTGTTGAACACGACCCTGCCGAGCTACATCAGCCCCTACTACCACACGCTCAATCCCAACCCGGTGGCGGCCTTCCCGTCGTTGCACGCGGCCTATCCGTTGCTGGGCTTTCTGGCGCTGCGACCGATATATCCTCGGGCGGCCTGGCTGGCGCTGGCGTGGACGTTCCTCGTCGCTTTCAGCGTGGTGTACCTCGGAGAGCACTGGGCCATCGACGTCTTCGGTGGCTGGATCTTCGCTGTGCTGTGCTGGGTGGCGTTCATGCGTCTCGTCGTGCCTCACGTGAGGATGCTGCAGATGACGCAGAGCGAGCCGGTGCCGGTCCGCGCGGGACGGACTGCAATTGCCTGAGCATCGCCGCCCGCGCATCCCGCCCGGTTTCAGCACCGCGGAGGTGCACTCCCACACGCTGGCCAGCGACGGCATGGTGAGCGCGGTCAAGCTGGTGCGAGCCGCATCAGCCATCGGGCTGCGTGTGCTGTGCATCACTGATCACGACACCATCACCGAGCTCGAGCCGGCGATGGAGGTCGGCGCCGAACTGGGTGTCGATGTCGTGCAAGGTGAGGAGGTGACGGCGTCGTTCCCTCCGGGCATTCACATCGTCGGTCTGTTCCTAGAGCGGCAGGTGCGCATGCACATGACCGTGGAGGACACCATCGACGCGATCCACGATCACGGCGGCCTCGCTCTCATCGCGCACCCCTTCATGCCCACATGGTTCGCGTCGATGACACCGAGAAGCGCGCGTCGCCTGCTCGAGACGCACGCCGTCGACGGCATCGAGGTGCGGCACACGGCGCCCGTGCTGCGAGGAACGTGGGGTCACCTCGACCGTTTCTACGCCCAGCATCGCGAACGGCTCGGGGCTGCGGTCGGTTCGGGTGACTCGCATTTCGGCGAGCACGATCTGGGCCGTGTCGTCACGGTGTTTCCGGGGCAGACGGCGGCCGACCTGCGCCGCGCCATCGAGACGCGGGCCACGTCGCCGCTCACCGGATGGGCCCGCCCGGTCGCGCCACCGCTGAACCTGCGCCTGTCCCAGCAGTACCGCTCGATGGTCTGGCTCAGCCGCGAGCGGCGCGCCGGCCGCGTGGGCGGCGGCGCCGGGCCGGCGGAGCGTGCCCGAGTTGGTTGAGCAGCCGCCGCTAGAATCGAGGTCAGTGCCCGCTTAGCTCAGTTGGTAGAGCAGGGGACTCTTAATCCCTTGGTCACAGGTTCGAGTCCTGTAGCGGGTACCAGAATCGACCAAAACCGAAGGCGCAAGCAGGGGACCACGATGACGCTTTCGCTCGGCGACACGGCACCAGAACAGCCGAAGTAGCAATTTGGCCTGTCCGAACTGCGGCGCCGACAATCGCGCGGGGAGCAAGTTCTGCTCCGAATGCGGAACAGCCCTGGCGCGCACCTGTTCCAATTGCTCAACCGCTTTGCGCCCGGACGCCAAGTTCTGCGACGAGTGCGGCGCGCAGGTGGGCGGCACCGCCGGGGCGCAGCCGCCGGGCCGGCCGGCCGCAGGTTCACCTCAGCCGCTCGACCCTGCATCCGCCGAGCGACGGCTCGTGTCTGTCCTGTTCGCCGATCTCGTCGGTTTCACGTCCTTCTCCGAAAAGCGCGACGCGGAGGAGGTACGCGGGCTCCTCACCCGGTACTTCGACACCTGCCAGGGAATCATCAGCCGTTACGGCGGCACCATTGAAAAGTTCATCGGTGACGCGGTGATGGCGGTATGGGGCGCGCCTGTGGCCCACGAGGACGACGCCGAGCGCGCCGTCCGCGCCGCCCTGGATCTGGTCGAAGCAGTGACCGCGTTGGGGGTGGAGATCGGCGCGGGTGAGCTACGCGCCCGCGCCGGCATTCTCACCGGCGACGCTGCCGTGACGGTCGGCGCGCAGGCGCAAGGCATGGTCGCCGGCGACCTCGTGAACACAGCCGCGCGCATCCAGGCGCAGGCACAGCCGGGCAAGGTGCTCGTCGGTGAGGCGACCCGCCAGGCGACGGAAGCGTCGCTCGTATATGAGGATGCGGGAGAGCACACCCTGAAAGGCAAGGCCGAACCGCTCCACCTGTGGCAAGCGCTGCGGGTGGTGGCGGGGCGCGGAGGCGCGCTCAAGTCGCAGGGCCTCGAGGCTCCCTTCGTCGGGCGCAACCGCGAGCTGCGCCTGATCAAGGACCTGTTCCATGCAAGCGCGGAACAGCACAAGGCCCACGTCGTCTCCGTCGTCGGTATCGCCGGCATCGGCAAGTCGCGCCTCGTGTGGGAGTTCGAGAAGTACATCGACGGCCTCGTCGATACGATGTACTGGCATCGAGGGCGATGCCTCGCCTACGGGGAGGGCGTCACGTACTGGGCGCTGGCCGAGATGGTGCGCATGCGCGCTCGCATCGTCGAGGCGGAGGAACCCGCGTCTGCACGCGCAAAGCTGCAGGAGTGCCTCGCCGAATTCCTCCCGGACGACGAGGAACGGCGGTGGGCCGAGCCGCGTCTCGCTCAGCTGCTGGCGCTCGAGGAGTCGTCAGTCCAGGCGCAGGAAGAGCTCTTCAGTGCCTGGCGACTCTTCTTCGAACGTCTCGCCGCCAAGCAGCCCACGATCCTCGTCTTCGAGGACATGCAGTGGGCGGACACGTCGCTGCTCGAGTTTGTCGAATACCTCATCGAGTGGTCCCGCGACCACGCCCTGTATGTCGTCACCCTGGCGCGCCCCGAACTCGTCGACCGGCATCCCAGCTGGGGTGCGGGCAAGCGCAACTTCACGTCGGTAACGCTCGAGCCGCTTGCCCCCGGCGCCATGGAACAGCTTCTCGACGGACTGGTCCCAGGCCTTCCCGATGAGATTCGCGAACAGATTCTGCAACGCAGCGAAGGCGTGCCCCTGTACGCGGTCGAAACGGTGCGCATGCTGCTGGATCGCGGTCTTCTGGAGCAGGCGGGAAGCGTGTACCGGCTCACCGGTCCGGTGGAAGACCTCGCCGTGCCCCAGAGCCTGCACGCGCTCATCGCCGCACGCCTCGACGGGCTTCGCGTCGAGGCGCGACGTGTGCTGCAGGATGCTGCGGTTCTCGGCAAGACCTTCTCAGCCTCGTCGCTGGCGGCGATCACCGGAATGCCGGTCGCGCAGCTGGAGCCACTGCTCAATGAGCTGGTGCGCAAAGAGGTCTTCTCGTTGCAGGCCGATCCCTGGTCTCCCGAACGGGGCCAGTACGGCTTTCTGCAGGATCTCGTCAAGCGTGTCGCCTACGAAACGCTTTCGAAGCATGATCGCAAAGAGAAGCACCTGGCCGTCGCGGCGTGGTTCGAGCACTCATGGCAGGGTGAAGAGGCCGATGTTGTCGAGGTGGTTGCCTCGCATTACCTCGAGGCATACAACCTCGCTCCGAATGACCCGGACGCGGAACAGATTCGCGATCTCGCTGCAGGTGTTCTCGCGCAAGCGGCGGAGCGCGCCGCGGCCCTGGCGGCGAACACAGAGGCACAGCACTATTTCGAGAAGGCGGC
>DATMRA010000091.1:0-22378 GCA_035566535.1 Candidatus Acidiferrales bacterium
GAGCACTGCGCACGCTCGCGCATGCAGAGGCGTTCCTTGCGGCCGGAGCCGACAAGGTCGCGATCAATACCGCGGCCGTGGAGCAGCCCGCGCTGATCACCGAGCTGGCGCAGCGCTATGGCTCGCAGGCGGTCGTGGTCGCAATCGACGCCGCGGCGGGCGAGGTGACGACGCACGCGGGCACGCGCGGCGCGGGCATCCGTGCGGTCGACTGGGCTCGCGAGGCGGAATCACGCGGCGCGGGCGAGATTCTCCTGACGTCCATCGATGCCGATGGCACGAAACGAGGCTACGACCTGGTGCTCACAGAGTCCGTGGCGAGTGCAGTAACGATCCCCGTCATCGCTTCGGGCGGAGCCGGCAGCATCAGCGACGTGGCTGCGGCGCTCCGCGTCACGCAGGCGGCGTTGGTCGCATCGCTGGTGCACACGCGTGAGGACGGAGTCACGTGGCTGCGTGAAGGCCTTCGCGCCCAGGGCGTGACGCTTCGTGATGTCTGACACCACCGAGACGCCCGCGCTGCGCGCCGCCATCATTCAGGACTCGGCGACGCAGCAGGTGCTGATGCTCGGCTGGATGGACGACGAGGCGCTGCGTCGAACCATCGACACCGGCGAGGTCCACTTTTGGAGCCGATCCCGTCGCCGCCTGTGGCGCAAGGGCGAGACGTCAGGGAACGTCTTGAAGCTGGTGACGCTGCAGATGGACTGCGACGATGACGCGATTCTTGTGAGCGCAACGCCCACCGGCCCTGTCTGCCACACGGGATCCGTGTCCTGCTTCCGTCCCTGGGTGCCGCCGCGACGCGCCGGTGCGGCCTGAGGATGAGTCTGGGGCTCAGGGGATGGCGTCGAGGGCGGCGCGGGCGGCCGGCGCGAGGTTCCGCGCCAGTGCATAGAAGGCCCAGATGCCCTGTTTCTGGCTCACGATCAAGCCTGCCTCGCGCAGTTTCGCCAGGTGATGGCTGATCGTCGGCTGGCCGAGGTCGAAGGAAGCCGTGAAGTCGCAGACGCACACCGGGTCCTTAGCCGCCTTCAGGATGTGCAATATCTGCACGCGAGTCGGATCGCCGATCGCGCGGTACAGGTCTGCGAGGCGTTCGGCGACGTCATCGGCCAAGGGCGGCGCGACCGGGTTGCAGCACCCCTTCACGCGGAGGGCCACGGGCTGAAGAGCCATGGCGTGTCGGGCGGCAACCGTGGGCATGCAACGATCATACCCATTGACGGCCATCGATGGAACGGAGTACCATCCCCATCAATCGACAATCATCGATAGGAGGCTGCTGACATGGATTGCGACTGCCCCGACGGCACCTGCCCTTCAGGCTGCTGCTGATCAACCGTCTCCCACGCGCACTGTTCGTGTGCGTGCACAACGCCGGTCGTTCCCAGATGGCGCAGGCCTTCTGGGAACGTCTCGGCGGCGAGGGGCGTTCGGCCGGCACGGAGCCGAGCGCGCATGTGCACCCCGAGGTCGCGGAGTCAATGCGTGAGATCGGTGTCGACGTGGCGCAGCGTGCGCCCCGTGCACTCACCACTGCCGACGCGGAGTGGGCCGACGTGGTCGTGACCATGGGATGCGGCGACGCGTGTCCGTACGTCCCGGGCAAACGCTATGTCGATTGGGATCTCGAGGACCCAGCCGGCAAGGACGCCGCCGCGGTGCGCGAGATTCGCGACCAGATCGAGCAACGCATCAACGCTCTCGCCCAGGAGAGTGCAGCTCCCGCTTAGCTCAGGAAACGCTCGCCGGCGCGCACATCCACGGTGAGCCAGTTCTCCCGCGGTGCCAGCGGGCAGCTCCATATCGGGTCGTAGCTGCACGACGGTTGGTACGCGAAGTTGAAGTCCAGCACCAGGCGTCCTTCTTCCATGCCGAGATCCGCGCTCTTGGCGGTGTCCAGCAGGTAGCGGCCGGCGCCGTATGTTTCGGCACCGCTGGTTGCGTCACGAAAGGACACGAATATCCCACCGGCGTAACCGGCAAGCCAGTACACGCCCAAGGCGCGCTCGGCGTCGTGCAGCTGAAAGCGCGCGGTTCCGACCTTGGTCGCAGCGAACTCCTCCGGCTGCGAAGCGGGCAGCACCACATCCTCTGACGGCAGTGCCTGGACTTCGGCCAAGACGCGCAGTGCGGGGTCGTAGTCGAAGTACTGCGGGGCGTGCTCGGGTGACCGATCGGTGGCCGGGAGCGGACTCTGCGGATGCTCGAGAAAAAGTCGCTCGCGACGCTCGCGCCACAGATGCCAACCTTCTACGGGAGTGCGCGCGGCGCGCACGTCCGCGTACATCGCCCCGACCTGGCGCCGCCAGTCGGCAAGCTCGAGCGTTTCAGATAGCTTCATCGCGTGCAACAGTACGCCGCGACGTCTACACCTCCGCGCTGCACCGCCAGGCTGGGCGGCGTTCTACGGAAGCGTGGTGGTCCCGGTGACGTTCGCCGGGGGCAAGACCGTGATCGAAGAGCCGTAGTCGCGGAAGTGCCCCGTCGCGGTCTCAGCGAATGTCATTGTCGTGCCTGTGAGGCTGGGGTCGAGGGAGCCGAAGTCCATCGATCCGTTGAAGGCGCAGCTGTCGGCCACGATGTGACCGGCGTGGTCGACCGACGCGTCGAGGTGGCCACCGGTGAATTTCACCGAGCTGAGGACCTGCGAGAGTGAGCCGCTGTTGAGCCCCGACAGGGCCTTCTTGATGAGAGCGGTGATCTTGGCGGAATCGAGCGTCGCGTGGTAGTTCTCAACCGCGACGCCATCTGCCGTGCCCGGGCCGACGTCGGTCACGGTCCCAGCTGACTCGAGGTACTGCAGCGCGCTCTCCGGCCCGAACGAGCTCGACGGCAGGTTCCCGATGGGCACGGCCTTGAAACTCTTGCCACCATCCGTCGAGACGTAGGCCGCGCCGTCATACAGGACCGCGATGACGTTGAACGTCTGTCCGCCGGCGGTGAGACCGACTTCCGCATGGGCACGCTGCTTGTTCTGGACGTCGAGCTTGACGCTGAACGCCAGTGTCTGACCGTTCAGCGTACCGAGTTGCGCGGCGGCGGGTCCGGTGACATCCAGGCTTGCGTTCGCGGTCACATCGGCGTGAAAGGACGTCGTCGTGACTCGCTGAACTGCGCTCAACAGCACAGCGCGGGCGTCCACATGCGACCCCCCGCTACCAGCGCCGCACGCGGCGAGTGTGGCGGCAATCGGGATGGTGGCAAGCTGGCGGCGATTGATCATCAGGCTGTCTACCTCTACGGTGTCCTTGATCTGGGCACGCTACCAGCCCGGTAACGGCGCACTGTAGCCAGTTGGTGCACTGTTACGCGGCTGTGAGGCACGTCCGGCGACCAGCCCTTATCGTGCGGAGATGTGATGAGGAGCAACAAGCCCGCAGGCATTCGCGATGACCCAGCGATTCCCTTCGATCGTCTCCAGAGCCGTCTGCTTCCCCTGGCCGACGTCGTCATGGTGCTCATGCTCTCGCGGCCGCCGTCGGGCACGCTGCGCACCACCCGGGTGACGGTGGTCACCATTGTCCTCGCCGGCCTGGTCGGTGCGGCGTCGTTGGCGCTGATCCCCGTGCTCGCCCTGCGTGTGGCCGGCGGACACACCCCGTTGTGGTTGGTGCTGGTACCTGCGCTCGCTGCAGCGGCCGTGGGATGCGCCGACCTCGCGACCTTCGGCATGCGCCAGCGCTATCTGATGCGCGCCCGCGCTACGCTCTGAGGTCTCGGCCCAGCTCGTCGAAGTTGGTCACGTAGCGCTGCACGTCGGACTCGGAGTGCTGTACTGAGACCGCCCAGTTCTCCTCGGCGCCGGGTGCCATCATCACGCCACGGTTGGCCTGGTAGAGCCAGGAGAGGTAGGCGTGTGCCTTGTCAATCTGCAGATAATCTCGGTAGTTCCGCACCCGTTCGGCGCGGTAGGTGACACCGCCGCGCGCGGCCATCGTGATCACGTGGAACGGCAGCTCATGCTCACGAATGACTCCGTCGAGACCGCCCTGCAGCGCCTCGGCGAGCGCATCGAAATGGCTGTACGCGGACGGTGTGAGGATGTCGCGCAACGTGACGAGGGATGCGGACATGGTCAACGGGTTGCCGTTGAACGTTCCCATCTGCGCCACTCGCCCAGTGTTGATCAGATCCATGATGTCGGCTCGGCCGCCGATGGCCCCGACTGGCAGCCCACCGCCGATCGCCTTGGCAAGACAGATCAGGTCCGGTATCACCCCGAACCGCTCCGTGGCACCGCCGGGCGCGATCGTGACACCGGTCTTGACCTCGTCGAAGATGAGGAGCGCACCGTGCTCGTGCGCGATGTCGCGGACTCCGTCGAGGTAACCGGGGTCCGGCTGGATGATGCCGCAGTTCATCATCACCGGCTCGACGATGACCGCGGCGATGCCGTCCTTGTGCGCGGTAAATGCTGCCCGCATCGCGTCGAGATCGTTGAACGGCACCACCGAAGTCAGTTCCACTGTCGACGCGGGAATGCCCTCACTCTGCGGCACCGATGCCGGCGCGTGCGGCGGACCCATCAATTCAGGCGGCGGCTCCACGGACACCATCAGCGCGTCGTGATGGCCGTGGTACGACGCCTCGATCTTGAGCAAACGGTCGCGGCCGGTGAACGCGCGCGCCAGGCGCACGGCATCGAGCGTGGACTCGGTGCCGCTGTTGGTGAAGCGCCACTGCGGCTGCTTGAAACGGCGTGACAGCTCTTCGGCAACAGTGATCGCGTCCTCGACCGGCTGGGCGAAATGTGAGCCGGCACGAATCCGCGCACTCACCGCCTCAACGATCTTGGGATGCGCATGGCCCACCGCCATGACGCCGAAGCCGCTGTGGAAATCGATGTAGTCGTTGCCGTCGACGTCGATGATGTGGCTGCCCTTGCCCTCCTTGGCGAAGATCGGGAGCGGCTTGGCATCCTGGAACGACGACGGGACGCCCCGCGGCATGACGTTGCGCGCCCGCTCCCACAACTCGCCTGACCTGGTATGCGCGCGGCGAAATCGTTCCTCTTCTCTCGACGTCAGGTCGGCGACGCGCTTCGGGTCGATCGGGGTGGTCTTCACCTCAGTGGCCATTGGTTGTCACCTCATCGTTGCCGCCGCTGCATCCGTGGTCGCGCCGGTCGTTGCCGCCTCGAGCGCGAGCTCGAGAATGTCCAAGCCTGCCGCCAGATCCTCTTGGCTGATCGTCAGCGGCATCAGGAGACGGATAACGTTGTCATATAAACCCGCCCTCAGGAGTGCGAGACCGCGGGAGTGCGCCTCGCGAAGCACGCTCGCCGCCAGGTCGGACGCGGGTTCCGACCCGTTCATCACCAGCTCCATCGCAACCATCGCGCCGATGCCACGGACATCGCCGATGCATTGGTGCCGCTGCTGCATCGCCTGCAGCCGACGAAGAGCCTGGGCTCCGATCTCGCGCGCTCGTGCGCAAATGCCATCACGTTCGATGACGTCGAGCACTGCAATTGCCGCCGCACACGCGACGGGGTTGCCCCCGAACGTGCCGCCCAGGCCGCCAGGGGCAGCCGCGTCCATGAGCTCCGCGCGTCCGATGACTGCCGCCAGGGGCAGCCCGCCGCCCAGCGATTTGGCCAGCAGCACAAGGTCCGGCTGCACGCCAAAGTTCTCCACCGCGAACAGCTCGCCTGTGCGCCCCATCCCGGTCTGGATCTCATCCGCGATGAGCGGGATGTCGTGCTCGTGCAGCAGATCGGCGAGCCGCGGGAGGAAGTCCGGCGGCGGCACGATGAACCCACCCTCACCCTGCACCGGCTCGACGATCACACCGGCGATACGATTCGCCGGGACCTCCGATGCAAACAGTTGCCGCATGCCGCGGATCGCGTCCTCCGTGCTGACGTCGTGAAACGGATACGGGTACTGCGCCTGGTACACCTCGGCCGCGTACGGCCCGAAGTTCTGCTTGTAAGGGTGAACCTTTCCCGTGAGGCTCATCGTCAACAGCGTTCGCCCGTGAAACCCGTTGTGGAAACTCACGATCGCGGGGCGTCCGGTGGCCTGGCGCACGATCTTCACCGCATTCTCGACAGCCTCGGCCCCGCTGTTGACCAGGAGCGCTTTCGCCGGTGGCGGCACCGGTGCCACCGCGCACAGACGGCTGCACAGCTCGACGTAGACGTCGGGCATCATGACCGGGGCGCCGGAGTTGATCAGGCGGTCCACCTGCGTGTGAATTGCCGCCACGATGTCGGGATGTCCGTGGCCGAGGTTGGTGACGCTGATGCCACTGGCGAAGTCGATGTAGCTGCGTCCGTCGACGTCGACCAGCGTCGACCCCTTTGCCGAGCGGGCGAAACCGGGCATGGCGGAGCCCATGCCGCGCGCCACCACGCGCTCGCGCTGCTGCTGCAGGTCAGTGTTGTGCAATACGCTCCACCAGCGTCTTGCGCGTGGGCCGCTTCGCCCGTGTGCGGCGCGCGTCGACCCGCGACAGGCCCGCCTGCACGCCACGCACGCCAATCCAGCGCAATGGTTCAGGCTCCCATTTCCGCGAGCGATGACCGACGAACGGCAACTCGCTGAGCTCGGAGCGCTGCCCCGTGATCAACTCAGCCAGGATCTGACCGGCGAGGTAAGCGAAGGCAACGCCGTGTCCGGTGTAGCCATGCGCCGCAGCCACACCGGTACCGGGCTCGTAGTAGATCGATGGAATGAAATCGCGCGGCACGCCGACGGCGCCACCCCAGGCATGGGTGAACCGCACCCCGCTGAGAGTCGGAAACCAGTCGGTGAGCATGTCGCGCAGCATCGCGTGCGTCGGGGCATGACGTGACATCTCCTCGCGCATGGTGGATCCATACAGATACGGAGCGCCCCGCCCGCCGACCAGGATACGTCCGTCGACGGTGCGCGAGAGGTAGTCGACGGTGAGCCGCATGGACGCCATGCACTCGTGCTGACGCCAGCCGATGCTCTCCCACTGCGCGTCGGTTAACGGTTCGGTGAGCACGATGAGCGAGTACACCGGGAGCAGGGCGCGATGCAGCGGGCGCAGCTGGCTCAGGTACGCCTCTCCGGCGAGCACGACGGTGGAAGCGTGCACATCGCCGTGTGCCGTGCGCAGGGCGGGGTGACGTCCCGACTGCCACGCGGTCACCGCAGTCTGCTCGTAGATTCGCGCGCCGCGGCGCTCGACCGCGGCGGCCAGTCCCCGCACCAGCTTTCCCGGGTGGACGACCGCGCACTCTGGCGTGTAGATCGCCGCCAGCCCATCGTGAACGTGGACGCGTTCGTTCAGCTGAGACGCGTCGAGCAGCTGATAGCGGTCCTCGAACCCTGCGTGCGCGTAGTCGGCATAGGTGTCCCGCAGCGACGGCAGCTGACCCTCACCGCGGGCGACGAGCAGCAGGCCACCCTTTCGATACTCGGCGTCGATGGTCTCGCGCGCCGCCACGCGCCCCACCGCATCAACGGCGTCATACATCGCGAGCTGCACGGCACGAGCCCGCTCGCGCCCGAAGCGTCGCGAGAGAAGCCCAAGACTGGCGCCGGTGTCCGAGGCGCACCACCCTCCGTTGCGTCCGGACGCGCCGTAGCCCGCGATCTCCCGCTCGAGGATCACGACATTCAGTGATGGGTCGCGCTCGAGCAGCTCGTACGCGGTCCAGAGTCCGGTGTAGCCCGCGCCGAGGACGGCCACGTCGGCGTGTATGGACTCACCCAACGCGGGGCGCGGCAAGAGATTGCCCGCGGTCTCGAGCCAGAAGCTCACGTCCGCGTACGCGTCCAAGAATTTCTAACCGGCCGGGCCCACCGGTGACGCCGTCAGCTGGCCGTCCACCTCGATATACGACACGGTCTTCTCCTGGAAGAAGCCCGAGCGGCTGGTCACCGCCGCGAGCACCATGAGCGGCAGGCCGGCGGCCATGGTGACCAGTATCGGCAGTGCGGTTGCGATGTCAGTGATCCACGACTGGTACGTCACGTATCCGCCAATCGCGAGCAGGAAGAGGCCGCCGACGAACGGCAGTATCCCCGCGAAGATGAGGAGCCTCGCACTGCTGCCCAGCACCTTTCGGAATGCCCATGCCGATGCCAGGCCTGTGACGCCGTAGTAGACGGCGACGAGCACGCCGATGTCGAGGATGAGGCGGCCGAACACTGTGTTGACGCTGTCGGACGTGACGGTCAGCACGATAACGATCGCCGCGAGCGCGCCGGAGATGAGTGTCCCCACCCACGGCGTCCGATACCGGCTGTGCACGTGGCCGAAAGCCTTCGGGAACACGCCATCTCGGGCCATCGAAAATGTCAGGCGGCTCGACGGCAGCAGAGTGGTCTGCGTCGTCGCCACGGTCGAGGACAGAACTGCAAGGATCATGAGATACGCGACCGGAGTACCCGAGATCTGTTGGGCGAAGTAGTACAGGATGTTGTTCTGGTTGGACGTGATCATGTCCTGAGGCAAGTACGCCTGGATGGCGATGATCGCGAGCAGGAAGATAAAGAGGAGGATGAACATGCTGAGAATCCCGGCCTGCCCCGGCGACTTATTCGCGTCCTTGGTCTCCTCATTCACGTTCGCGGCGGTGTCCCATCCCCAGAAGAAAAACACCGCAAGAGCCGCGCCGGTGGCCACGCCGCCAATGCCGCCCAGCGACCCGGGGTTGAACCAGTCACTCGACACGCTGTTCGACGTCGGATGGTTGCCGGAAATGACCTTGACGAGCGCAGCCACGACGAAGCCCAGGACGACGAG
Source organism: Candidatus Acidiferrales bacterium (assembly GCA_035566535.1). Lineage (GTDB taxonomy): Bacteria > Chloroflexota > Dormibacteria > Aeolococcales > Aeolococcaceae > JAFARE01. The sequence continues at coordinate 8,731 of DATMRA010000091.1, forward strand.
GTACTCGATGAAAACCAGGAGCCACTGGAAGTTGGCGGTGACCCTGATTCCGCGGACGACCATGAACGTCACAAGAGCCAGCCACGCCACCCCAAGGCCCGCAATCCAATACTTGTTGCCGGCCACGTCGGCGCTGATCTGCCCGGGGAAGATGCTGTTGAGCAGCTGCAGCGTGTAGGAGCCGGCCAGGATGGGCGCCGCCGCACAGAAGAGCACGTTGGCGGCGAGCTGGATCCAGCCGGAGAGCCACCCGATGTAGGGGTTGAGTGTCCGGCTGATCCATGAGTACGACGCACCACAGTTTGGATCCATCCGGTTCAGGTAGTAGTACGCCATCGCGATAAAGAGGACCGGGAAGAATCCGACGAGGATCGCCGCAGGTGACGCCAGGCCGACGGCGGCCACCAAGACCGCGGCGGTTGCCGCGAGCGTGTACGCGGGTGCCACGCTGGAGGTGGCGATGACCGTCGCGTCGAAGAGGTTGAGGGTGTTCGTCTTCAACTGCGAGACGACAGCTTTCCCATGAACGACCGGCTCTGTGAGCGTTGCCACGATCTCCTCCTCAGGCCTCGATATTGCTCATCACGTGCTTGATGCGTGTGTAGTCCTCGAACCCGTACATCGACAGATCCTTGCCATAGCCACTGTGCTTGAACCCGCCGTGCGGCATCTCGGCGACCAATGGGATGTGCGTGTTGATCCATACGCAACCGAAATCCAGCCGCTTGGCCATGCGCATGGCGCGGCCGTGATCACGGGTCCACACGCTGGACGCGAGCCCGTACTCGACTCCGTTGGCCCACTCGACCGCCTGGTCCTCGTCACTGAAGCGCTGCACCGTGATCACCGGCCCGAAGATCTCCTGCTGGACCAGCGTGTCCGTCTGCTCGACGCCGGTGATCACCGTGGGTTCGAACATGTAGCCCCGCTCGCCCACGCGATGCCCGCCGGTGGCGATTGAGGCACCGACTGGCATGTCAGCGAGCAGACCGGTGACGCGCTCCAGCTGAGCCGCATTGTTGAGCGGGCCGTACGCCGCGTCACCGTCGGCCGGAGGCCCGACGTGCGTCTGCTTCGCCTGCGCGACGAGGGCACCGACGAAGTCGTCGTGCAATCGAGGCGCCACCAGCACGCGGGTAGCCGCGGTGCAGTCCTGCCCCGCGTTGAAATATCCCGCCACGGCGATGGCTTCGGCCGCCGCCGCGACGTCGGCATCGTCAAACACGATCACCGGCGCCTTGCCCCCAAGCTCCAGGTGCACGCGTTTGAGGTCTGCTGCGGCTGCCTGCGCCACCTCTCGGCCCGCCCGGACGCTGCCTGTGATGGAAACCATCCGTGGCGTGGGATGCGTGACCACGGCGCGCCCGGTCTCGCGACCGCCGCACACGACGTTGAGAACGCCTGCTGGAACGTGCTGCGCAATCAGCTCGGCCATCATCACCGTCGTGACCGGTGTCGTCTCGGACGGCTTGACCACCATCGTGTTGCCGGCAGCGAGTGCCGGGGCCCACTTCCAGACGGCCATCATCATCGGGTAGTTCCACGGGGTGACGGCAGCGCACACGCCAACCGGCTCGCGGCGGACGAATGACGTGTATCCGCTCATGTACTCGCCGGCCGACTTGCCTTCGAGCACACGGGCAGCGCCGGCGAAGAAGCGGATCTGATCCACCATCGGGGGGATCTCCTCGCTCATGGTCAGCGAAATCGGCTTGCCGGTGTTCTCGGACTCCGCGCGCACGAAGTCCTCGGCGCGCGCCTCGATGGCGTCGGCTATGCGGAGCAACGCAAGGCTGCGGACTGACGGTGTCGAGTCACGCCAGCCAGGAAACGCCGCCGACGCCGCGGAGAACGCCCGGTCGACGTCGTCTGGCCCTGACTCTGGCGCCTCGGCGAATACCTCGCCGGTGCTCGGGTCGATCAACTCGCGTGTGCCCCCCTGAACCGCGGAGACGTACTCGCCATTGACGAAGTTGGCGAGCCGGCGGACGGCGGTCTTCACGCTTGTCGTTATTCCTATGTTGCCGCCGGACCGAGCCAGCTGGGCGCTGCGTACAGTAAATCAGCGAGGGTGGGGTTGTCAGCCGGCCTGTCATGCGCTCGACCACGCTTGGGAGCTCGAGGACCGCGAGCATCCGACATGTGACGGGCGGCCGTGATCGATTAGTCGCACTTCGTCACCAATCGGTGCCCAAAGCGCTTGGAGCAGCCTATCGCCCAGGCATGAGGATTGCACGGTGATCGAGCCGCTCCCGCTTCGTGGCCCCACGGGCGAACCCCGGTTCGGCGTGATCGCGCCGGCGGCGATCGAGCTCGACCCACTGACCGGCCTCGGCGACCGCGACTACTTCCTCGAGCGGGCCACCACCGCACTTGCGACGAACCGCGGCCTCAAGGCTGTGATCCTGCTCGACATCGACGGCCTCCGCCGCATCAACCAGGGTCTCGGCTCCACGGCGGGCGACGAGGTGCTGGAGGCGCTTGCGCAGCGGCTCATGGCCGCAAGCCGCAGGGACGACGTGGTTGCCAGGGTCGGCGGCGACGAGTTCGCCGTGATGCTGGCGGGACTCGGCGAGGAGGACGAGGCGCGTGTGCTCGCCACGCGGCTGGCCTGGGCCGTCGAGCACGAGTACCGCACCGCCGGTCAGAAGATTCCCCTGCGCGTCTCGATGGGCGTCGCGATCGGCCACGATTACGATCGTTCTGCCGAGAAGCTCCTCAGCGATGCGGAGACCGCGATGTACTCGGCGAAGTCAGCCGGTGACGCACGGCTGGTTGTGTACACCGACGATCTGCGCGAGCAGTCCGCGCATCGGTTCGCGCTCGAATCCGCATTGCGGCGCGCTGTCGATCGCAATGCCTTCGAGTTGTACTACCAGCCCCAGGTTGCGCTGCCCAGCCGCGAGGTCATCGCCACCGAGGCGCTGCTGCGCTGGAACGACGACCAGCGCGGCTGGCTGCCCCCGGCGGATTTCATCCCCATCGCGGAAGACACCGGCTTGATCATTCCGTTGGGCCACTGGGTGATCGACAAGGCGACGGCGCAGCTCGCGGACTGGCATCGCGCCGGCTACCGCGTGAACATGAGCATCAACGTGTCGGCGCGACAGCTGGCCGACCCGGACTTCATCTTCCAGGTGCGCGACCTGCTCACCAGCAGCGGTGTTCCGGCGAAGGCGGTGACGTTGGAGATCACCGAGAGCCAGGTCATGCGCAACCTCGAGATCACGCTCCCCGCGATGTTGACGTTGCGCAACTTCGGCGTGCGCCTTTCCATCGACGATTTCGGCACCGGTTACGCATCGCTCACGCAACTCAAGAACATCCCCGCCGATGAGCTCAAGCTCGACCGCTCGTTCATCGTGGGCCTGGAAGACGACCCACGCGACCGCGGTGTCATCCAGGGAGCCGTGCAGCTGGCCCATGCCCTGGGCCTCACCGTCGTCGCGGAGGGAGTCGAGACGGTCGCTCAGCTCAACTTCCTGAGCGAGATGGGATGCGACGCGCTGCAGGGCTTCCTGCTGGGCCGGCCGCAGCCCGCCGACGAGATGTCGATGAGCCTACGCGTCGACGGCGGGGTCGCGCCGGCCGGTCAGTAGCCGCGGGACGGTTCGCGCTGTCGAGCGCACCCGCATGAGAATGTGGTCGGGCTCCGTGTCCTTGAGCACGTAGGCCGCCGCACCCGCTTCCAGGGCTCCGAGCACTCGTGATTTCGCCGAGTCGGACGTGAGCATGATCACGCGCGTATCAGGGTGTGCGGCCATGATCGCCCGCGTCGCCTCGACCCCGTCCATGACCGGCATCGATATGTCCATGAGCACGATGTCGGGGCGCAGCTCATCCACGACGCGGATCGCCTCCTCACCGTTGGCGGCCTCGCCGATCGCCTCGCACTCCGAGATCGTCGAGATCAACTCCCGCAGACCGCGGCGCACCACCGCGTGGTCGTCGACGATGACGATGCTGACGATGTCAGACATCATCGATCTGCAGGTGAATGCGCGTGCCCATGCCCGGGTCGGATTCAATCTGGATCGCTGCGCCGGCCTCCGCGACGCGATCCTCGAGCAACGCCAGTCCGACGTGGCCTTCCTGACGGCGCTGGTGCAGCTTCTCCAGGGTGAAGCCGCTTCCGTCGTCGACCACATCCAGCTTCACGGCGTCCGCCACATGAGATAGCGACACCATCAGGTGCGACGCCTGCGCGTGCTTGATCACGTTGCGCACGCTCTCCTGTGTCACGCGATAGACGAGCGCGGTGGCGTCGGCGGAGAGCTCGATATGGTCGGAAAAGTGAACCTCGGTTTGGATTCCACCCTCGCGCGCCGTGACCAGCAGGCGCTCCAATGCGTCCACCAGGCCGCCCGCCGCCAGGTCCGGCGGCGCGATCTCGATGATCAAGCTGCGCAGGTCACGGATCGCATGCCGCGCCTCGTTTGACGCGGTGGTTATGACGCCCGCCACCTGGGTGCGGTCGATCGGCTCCTCACTCGGTTGCGACAGCCGGGTTGCCATGCTGCCCAGGTTCAAGCTGACCGCAGTGAGGTTCTGCACGGGTCCGTCGTGCAGATCGCTGGCAACGCGGCGCCGCTCGGTTTCCGAGCTGTCGATGGCTCGCTGCAGAAGGGCCGCCCGATCCTTCCCGCTCCGTTCCAGCCGGCGCGCCAGCCGCCAGCTGAGGGGGATCTGCACGATGAACAGCACGCCGACACCGGCGATCAGTCCGGGGAGCAGACCGTTCCACACCTGCGAGCGGTCGGCCTGAATGGCGGCATCATTCTGGTACGTCTCGAAGAGAAGCGTGGTGCCACCCTGCGCTCGAACCGGCAGATAGACCTCCAGGAGCCTGCCGAACGTCTGCTCGAAACGGTTCTCGGGCTTGCTGAGGTCGCTATCGTCTGCAGCCGTCTTGCCACCGGCGAACGCTGCCTGTTCATCGTCTCCCAGCGGGTATGTCTCGCCTATCAATGTGGTCAGGTCCGAATAGAGAATCCGGCCGGAGGCGGTCCAGATCTTCACCCGGACCACACGGCCGTTGAGTACGCGGTTCCGGACCACCGAATCCAGCTGCGCGATCGCAGCAGGGCTACCGCGCACCACGCCCTGGGTGAGCGCGGGCTGCACCACGCTGTGGGCGTCGAGCTCGGTTACCACCTCCGCTGTCCGGATTGCCTGGGCCGTGGCCGCCTGGCTCACGACCCAGAAGCTGCCCCCGGCGATGAACAGCGACGCGATCAGAACGCCGGCGACGAAGCGAAGGACCTCACGCGCGACGGACACGCCCGCCGGTAGCTGCGAGGCTGAGGGCGCGCGCCGACGCGCCACGGGCAGAGGGACGCGCGGCAGCCTTGCCGCGACTGCACCGAGCACTGCGTGAGTCTGGCTCCAGGCTCCGCGGCGGGCGGTCGCGGCTTCGCCACGAGCGGGCTACGCTCCTGCGAGGGCGGCGCCTCTCAGCCGCCGGGTTCGACGCCGGGAGGCAGTTGGACCACTCCGATGGTGTTGCCCTCGCTGTCCTTGAACCAGGCTGCGCGGACGTCGCCGGTGGTGGCGATACCTGCCTCGGTCTTCAGCCCCGGAAAGTCGTATTCCTCGAAAATCACCCCGCGGGACCGCAGAGCGGCGACGTCGGCGTCGATATTGCTAGAGGCAAGCCCCATCTGCGTGTGGCCGCCCCGTTGGGTGTTGGGTGTGGGAAACAGGATGAAACGGGTGCCGCCGGCGGCGAGGTAGAAGACCCCACCAGGGCCTTCGCTCGCCGGGGTGAGCCCCAGCTTCTCCGAGTACCAGCGCTTTGCCCGCTCCATGTCGGCCACCGGCAGGGTCGTGTGCGCCCGCGCGTCGATCACCATGATGTCGCCCTCTCGAAACGGTGGATTCTCCAGCGGATCGTAGGCGAGCGTCGGGGCGGCTTACAACACCGGCGCGGTCAGGAGGCGGCGGCGGTCTCGTCGTTGATACGAATCGTGATGCCGCCCGGCTCATCGCCGGCGGCGGCAGAGAGCTCCTCCTGAGCCAAACGCGCGAGGTCCGCATCGCGCCCTCGCCACATGGTCGTGATCATGCGCAGATCGCCGCGCATCGCCCAGAACACATTGCCGCGGAGCGTCACCGGGCTGTTCTTTTCGATCAGGTAGTGGCTCAGAAAAGCGGGGCCGTAGGTGGCCACGGGTGCGGCCAGCAGGAGGAGCGGCCGGCGTCGAACGATGCCGAGCAAACCAAGTGCGGCGCCGGTGTGGGTGGAGGCAAAGTGCACCCAACGGGTGGCCGGCTTGCTGTGCTGGCTGACGTAGAACCGGAAGAAGTCTTCGAAGGTCTCGAATTTGGACATGCGGTGACTCCTTCAGTGGTGGCCCTCAGCCGCGGCCGTCGGCATACATCATGCCCCAAGCTCCCCGTACGGCCGCGGATCGCCCTACCGAACCCTCGCAGCCGCGGATGCACCCGTCGTGTGCAGCGTGACACTCGCCGTCAGGGGAGCGTCAGGAATCCTCCGATAGAGGTCGATGACGTCGGCGTTCTGGAACTTCTGATACACGAGCCGGAAGTGGGCGAAACGCGACGGAAATGCATTCATCTTCCCTTCGATCTGGTCTCGCGACGAGACCAGGACCCACGCGACGTTGGCCGATGGATCGGAGAGCGCGTTCTCGTAGTACGGGTGGAAGCCGGCCGTGACGAACTCGCGGAGATTCAACCCGGACATGAAGATGAGCGGCGCCACGGCCGAAGAGCCGTCGTCGGCGAGGATTCTGCCGCCGGTGTAATTGGCGTGCAGATACGACGCCACTGCGGCCGCCTGGTCGCGGCCGAAACCCGATGCGCCGTTCTGGCCTTCGGCAAGCGCCACCGGAGTCGCACTGGCCATCAGGAGAACCGCTGCTCCCGCGGCGATAAGCGGTACCGGAGCCAGGGCTCCGCGGAGATATGCGGCCACGCTTCCCGCGCAGATGGCAATGAGGGGCAGCGCCTCGAGCCCGTAGCGAAGGTTGAACATCTGGTGGGGTGGCAGCTGCGGTGTGCGGATGGTTGTCTGTCCCACGACGAGCGTGGCGACGTTGAGGACGATGGGCGCGCCGAGAATCGCCATGACCGCAAGGTTGCGATGCAGCGGTTTCCCTCGTCGAAAGACCATCATCAACATGCCGAGCACTGCGGCGCCCACGACAGCGACGCCGATGGTGTCCGCGATGGCCCAGCCGAGTGTGGCCGCGCTCGTGGTGATGTGTCCCTTGGTGGGGAGGTATCCAGTCTGCAGCTGGTATTGCTGCTGAGTTTCCGCGCTGTACGTGCTGTGCAGGAAGTACAGCGGGTCGTGAAAGATCACGAAGTTGTAGAGAAACCAAATGACGATGCCGTAGCCGCCGATGAAAGCGAAGAACAGCGCATTGGCCTGCATCGAATGACCGCGACGGTCATGCAGCTTGCTCCAGAGCACGACCACAGCGATCTCTGCCAGGAACATCGCCCAGGCGTCGTAGCGCGTGAGCGTCCCGAGGAAGGTGGCCACCCCGGCGAGCGCAAGGTCGCCCATTCCGCGGGTCTTGGTCCAGCGGATCATGTGGTAGGCGGCGCCGACGATGCATGCGAGCATCAGGGTCTCGTCGAGCGCGGTGGTTTGGATGTACAGCAGGTTGAGGTTGGTGACGTAGATCAGAAACGCGCACCACGCCGCCGCCCGCTTACCGGTCAGTTCCTCCGCAAGCGAGAAGATCCGAATCGCTGAGTAGACAAAGGCGATGCCGCTCACGATTGTGCCGGCGACTCCGCTGTGCCACAGCGCATCGATCGCCGTCAGGGGTGCCATCAGCAGCTGCGGCAGCGGCAGCCAGATACTTCCGAGCTGGGCCAGCCCGGGCGTGAGCCCATCGGTGACGTGCCGGGCGATGTCCAGGTGCGACTGCGAGTCGTTGTACAGAGTGGCCCAGCCGTGCATCACCGAGTATATGGCGAAGCCGACGCCGAGCAATAGCGCGATGATCGGAACCCCGATCGGCAGACGCCGTCGCGCTTCAGCCGGTTCGGCGCGAGTGCCCTTCCATGCAACGCCTCCGTAGCGTTGCGCCAGCGCCGGTCGGACGCTGACGATCTGGCTACTCACGGCGAAACCGAGTCGAACACCGCCGTACTGAGAACACTCGTGTTGTGCGAGCAGACCGCCAAGCCTTCGAGCAGGGTGCCCGTGAGATTAGCCGCTACGGTCGGTGCCCCGAGCTGTGTCCACGTGACGTTGTCGGGCGAGTACCACGCGGTGAACGTGTTGGTGCTCGCGACGCGCGTGATCCGCAAGTACACCGGCGGCGCACCAGCCGGCATTGGAGCGGAGGCCACCTGGATGCTGTTGACCGTGTCCCCGCCGGTGGCCCGGTACTGCACCACGATTCCGTTGGCCGGTGTGACCAACACCGCGAAGTAGGCCGATGTGTTGGTGTTGTCGGAGCGAATCATCACGCCGGACTTGGCCCACGCCGGGTCGCCTCCCGCCTGCGACTTCACGCGCGCGGTCAGCGTGCCATCACCAGGCAGCGCCTTCGTCACGTAGCGGAACGAGTCGGCCGGGTTCCAGATGTCGCCCCCACCGCCGTTGATCGTCCAGCCGGTGCCGGTCCCGTCTGCGGGCGTCTGATTGCCGGCCGGGGTGGCGCCACCGATGTCCTGGCACGTCCACGACGAGAGGCAGATGCCGGCGGGCACCGGCGCGGTGTTGCTGAGTGCCACGCCGTCGAATCCGACGGTGCTCAGCGCTGCTCCGTTGTGCGATGTGACTGCCATGCCGGCGAGCAGCGCGCCCGTGAGGCTGAATTGCTGCGTCGATCCGGGAATGGCGGTCCAGTTCGTGCCGTTGGGAGATGTGTACGCCGTGAGGTAGGTCAGCGGCGCGCCGCTCGTGTCCGTCCAGCGGGAGACTCTCAGATAGAGAGGCACGGCGCCGGCAAGCTGAATCTGGTTCGTGTTCCCAGCCAGAGACGTGCGCCACTGCACCACGACGCCATTGTTCGGGGTTACCAGGACGCCGTAGTAGGGCGAGCCCGGATCGTTACTGCCACGTAGCATCACTCCGGCTTTGGCCCATGGGTCAGTCGCGGTCTGCGAGGCGACGTGGGCACTGAAGGTGCCGTCGGCGCCGAGCGACTGCGAGATGAGTCGGAAGGAGTCCGACGTGTTCCAGATGTCATTGCCGCCGGCCTGGACGGTCCAGCTCCCGGCACTCAGCGACTGCGCGCCTGCCGGCGTCGCACCGCCGATGTCCTGACAGGTCCAGCCACCCGGGCACGCGCCGACCGGTGCGATACCGGTGTTGGAGATGGCGACGCTGTCGATCGTCCACGTCGCCGCCGTCCCCTGGTTCCACGAGTCAGTGGCGATGCCGGCGAGGAGCGAGCCCGTCAGCCCAGCAACCTGCTGGAGGGAGCCAGGAACCGCCGTCCAGCTGCCGGGTGCGCCCGTGGTGGATGTCAGCGCTTGGTAGTAGGTCACGTGCGCGGTGGTGTCGGTCCAGCGGTCGACCATCACGTACGTCTGGGCCCCCGGCGCGCCCGCGATCTGAATCTGGCTGGTGGTTCCGTTTTCCACGGTGCGCCACTGCACGACGATCCCATTGCTCGGCGTCACGAAGATGCTGTAGTTGGGCGCTCCTGGATCCGGATCACCGGTGGCGTTGCGCAGCATCACGCCGCCTTTCGCCCACACGCCCGCGTTGGTCACGCTGCTGACACGCGCGCTCACAGTGCCGTCAGCGGTGAGCGTTTGCGAGACCAGGTGGAACTGGTCGGCCACGTCCCAGATGTCGCCGCCGCCGGCCGAGATCGACCACACGCCTGCCGCAAGGTTCTGGCTGCCGCCCGGCAGCGCGCCGTTGATGTCCTCACAGTTCCACTGCGCGGGGCAGCCGCCGGGCGGCGGCGGCGAGGAGCTGAGCACAGACCAGCTGTCGAACGTCGTCGTCATTGTGTTGGCGGTCGAGTGCGAGCTGGCCGCCATGGCTGCCGACAATGCGCCCGGGATGTTGAGCGCCACAGTGGAGCCGGGCACGACGTTCCAGTTCACGTTGTCGGTGGAGTAGTACGCGGTGTAGTCCACGGTGTTGTTGTGGGCTACGTCGGTGAACTTGGCCACCATCAGGTAGATGGGCGCCGCCGTGCCACCCGGGATTGCGTACACGAGCTGGCTGGTCAAGGCTGATTCGCTTGGCCGCCATTGCACCGCGAGCCCGTTCGCTGGGGTCAGGAACACGCCGTAGTAGGGCGCGGACGGATCCGATGCGCCGGGTGTACCGCCGCGGATCATCACGCCGGACTTCGCCCATCCGTCAGCCGGGTTCTGCATCGAGACGACGCGCGCGCTGACGGTGCCGTCACCGCTCATCGGCTGCCAGATCAGCCGCATCGTGTCGTAGACGTCCCAGATGTCGCCGGACGATTGCATCGTCCAGACGTGACCCTGGTACGTCTGGTAGCCGGTGCGGTGGCTGTTGCCCACGTCCGCGCAGCTGTAGTTGACCGGGCAGACTCCCGGCGGAACGGTCGTCGTTGCGGCCACGCTGATGTTGCTGAACGACGAGGACGGATTGACATTGATCGCGGCCGCACTGGCGGCGAGGCCGAGCGTCGGCGAGGCGCCAAGGTTGATGGCTGCCGTGGTGCTCTGCACCGGAGTCCAGTTCACCCCGTCCGGCGATGTCGCCGCACTGTAGGTCGCGCCGACGGTGGGATCGGTGTACCGGATGATCTGCAGCCACGTGCCCGCCGCAAGCGTGGGCAGCTTCACGAACGCGAAGCGCGCGGTCATATTGGGGTTGACCCGCCATTGCACGACACCGGTCCCGTTGGGGTACGCAAGGATCGAGTAGTACGGCGAGCCGGGGTCACTGCTGGCGCGCATCATCAGACCCGCCTGCGCGTTGGCTGGAGGCGTCCCGGTGAAACCGAGGAACTTGGCCGTGAAGGTCTGATCGCCAGACAGCGCCTGGGAGATGTAGTGGAATTGGTCGCGATGCCCATAGGTCGCGAAGACGCCGGACGTTATGCCCGTGCCGGCGCCGAGCATCGTGTACGTGCCGCCGGCAAGCGTCTGATCACCGGGCGGGTTCGGATTGCCTACTGCCTGGCACGAAAGCGCGGTGCCCCCCGTCCAGGTCGCGGGACATGGGTGTGTCGTTCCGGGCAGCACCGGGGTGATATTGACCGCGCCGTTCGTCATTGGTGTGAAGACAGCGGTGCCGAACGTGCCGTTGGCACCCGAGTCGACAGCAATGCCGCTCATGAGTGTGGTCGGCATGACAAACTGCTGCGTCGTCCCCGTCAGAGTTGTGTAGTGAACGCCGTCAGTTGACGAGGCGGCGGAGAAGGTATCCCCGACACGCTGGATCATCATGAAGCGCGGCAGCGGCGCGGGATACAGCTTGGTCGCTTCGATCGCGGTGCCGCCCCACTGCGGCCGGTACCACACCAGCACCTTGGGCAAGGGCTGGCCCTCGATGTTGTTGTTCGGATACTCGACCATCGCGTAGAACGGCGATGCTGGATTCGGACTCTCGCGCATCATGAGACCGGCCTGCGGGAGCGTGTTCTGCGTGCTCTGCTGCGTGAGTTCCGTCGTCAACTGAGTGTCGCCTGCGATGTTCTTCGAGATGAAGCGGAACTGATCAGAGATGTCGTGGATCTTCGCGCCCGAGGCGGTGATGGTCCAGCCACCACCGTTGACCACTTCGCTCCCTGGCGTCGCGCCGCCGATGTCCTGGCACGTGAAGCCAACCGGGCAGTTCGCATCTGCCGGCGGAGTGGTGACGCTACCCAGACCGAACGCGTACACGTTGTTGTCGGTGCCGCCGATGTAGATCTGTCCGCGCGAGAATGCTGCCGCTCCGTACATTGGCCCCTTGGTCGTGTAGTCGTACAGCGCCTGACCATTGGCTGCGTTGGTCACCTCGAAGGTGTTGCCCTGGCCGTAGGCGAGCAGACCGTTGTCGAAGCTGAGTGCGCCGAGGATCGGCCCGTTGGTGGGATGGAACCAGAGCAGAGCGCCAGTTCCCGGATTGAACGCCCACACGCCGCCCTGGTTGCCCTGGCCGTTGTATGTATTGGCGCCGGCAGCGTAGAAGAGCACCGGGCCGGTGTAGCTGCCGATGGTGAAGTTGCTGACGAATGCGCCCGGCGAGATGGTGCCGTCACCACACGTGGGGCACTCACCCCCGACCGCGAGTTGCTGCTGCCATATCGGGCCGGCAGCGATGTTGTTCCGGTTGAAGGTGTACAGCACACCGTTCTTGTTGGCGACCGCGAGCAGCGGGTTACCGCCGCTATCAGTCGTCAACGTGGGAGTGCTGCCCCAGTCGGAGTCGAAGGTCTCGACTTGGAACGGGAGCTGCCAGCTGCTCTTCACCGCGAGGGTGTTGGCGTCCAGTGCGACCACCGCCTGAGCCAGGTTCTGCGTGTACTGGTTGATGGTCCCCGTGTCCACGAACACAGTGTTGGTGGCAGCGTCGACAGTCGGCGAGGTCCACACACCACCGCCCACCTGGCCTCCGTCTGGGACGAACTTGGCGGTATTGGTCACCACGTGCGTCGTCAGGTTGACCTGCAGCAGCTGCCCCTGCACCAGCGGGTTGTCGCAGTTGCTGGCGATGCCGATGTAGGCGAAGCCGTTGTAGATCAGCGGGCTGGACCAGTTGTAATGTGCCCCGGCTACGCTGTTGTCGCCGGTGAACACCTTCCAGAGAATGGCGCCGGTATTGGCGTCGAGCGCGTACCAGAATGAGTCACCGCCGCCGACGTAGACCACGCCGTTCTGCACCGTGGCGCCCGAAGTGACCCCCGCGGTCACCGGGTAGCTGCAGTTGGGATTCGTGGTGATGCCGATGCTGGTCTTCCAGATGACCGCCCCGGTGCTCGCGTTGAGAGCGTATTCGAAGCCGTCCCACGAACCGATATAGGCAACGCCGTTGACCACCGCGGCCGAAGCCACGACGGAGTTGCCTGTTGTCAGGCTCCACTTGAGCCCCAGCGTCGGCGCGTTGGCCGGCGTCAGGATGGCCTCGGTGCTCGCCCCGCTGCGCGTGTTGTCGTAGAGATACGTCGGCCAGTCCTGCCCGGTCGGCGGCGGCCCCGGATTGTCGGATACGGTGAGCGCCGCCGGCGCCGAAAAGCCGGTCACATTCCATGTTTCCACCGTGTACGTGTACGTCTGTCCGTTTTGGACGTTGGGATCGGTGAAGACGGTCGCCGTCTGATTGTTGGGGCTGATCTGCGGCCCGCCGTTGCGAAACACCCCGTAGGTCCAGGCATTGGCGGCCGGCTGCCAGCTCAAATGCACACCTTGTCCGTCAACGACGGCCTGCAAGCCCGCGGGAACCCCCGGCGGGATGTTGACCGTCACATTGACGGTGGCCGGTGCGGAAAACCCGGTCACGTTCCAGGTTTTCACGGTGTACGTGTAGGTCTGTGCGTTCTGAATGTTTCTGTCGGTGAACGCCGGAGCCGTCTGATTGTTGGGGCTGATCTGCGGCCCGCCGTTGCGGAAGACGCCGTAGGTCCAAGCGTTGGCGGCGGGCTGCCAGCTCAGATGCACACCTTGTCCGTCAACGAGAGCTTGCAAACCGGCGGGGACGCCCGGCGGGATGTTCACGGTGACGTTGATCGACACCGGGCCT
>DATMRA010000092.1:0-6315 GCA_035566535.1 Candidatus Acidiferrales bacterium
GGTGCATCTCGCCGTCCACGAAGCCGTCTCCCGCCACGCGGAAGCCGACGCTCGTGTAGAAACCCAGCGCGGTGTCACGGCCGTTCGCCCAAAGGACCTCGGCGCCGCGCGCTTGGGCCAGATCCGCCACGGCGCGCATGAGGGCGCGGCCGACTCCGCGCCCCTGCCACGCGGGATCAACCGCCATCCCTCGGAATCGCTCGGCCGGGCTCGCAGGCGCCAGCGCGCTGTCTTCCGGAAACTGGCTCACGACGCCTACAACCTGCGGCCCCGCGTACGCAGCGAGATGCCGCACCCCGGGGGTGCTGTCCTGTTTGGCATGAGCACTCTCGGGAGGCCGGCCCGCGCGCAGGATCGCGTGTCGCAGGGGCAGGACCACCTCAACCGGGACCTCCCGGATCTCGATACCGTCGGATCCGATCTCCGACGGTGCCGGTGGGTCAGCCGGCAAGCGCGCTCGACGCCGGCACCAGCTCCAGCGCCGTGGCCGCGACGGCGTCGGCGTCGAGGCCGAACTGATGGAGGAGCTTGGCCTGCGCCCCGTGCTCGATGAAGTGATCGGGCAGCCCCAGGCGCCGCAGCGGCACGCTGACGCCCTCGGCCGCGAGCAGCTCGGTCACGGCCGAGCCGAAGCCGCCCGTCGCTGTGCCGTCCTCGATGGTGATCACGGCGCGGTGGCGAGCCGCGAGCGGTGCGATCTCAGGGTCGATCGGTTTCACGAAGCGCGCATCGACCACTGTCGTGGACACGCCTCGCTGCGCGAGCAGATCAGCAGCCTTCTCTGCGACGGACACCATCTTGCCGACGCCGATGAGTGCGACATCGTGACCGGCCCGCAGGACGTTCATTCGACCGATCTCCAGCGGCTCGAGGGGGGCCGTTCCGACGCTCGGAGCGGCGCCGCGCGGGTAGCGGATGGAGAACGGACCCCCGTAGTCGAGCCCGGTGGCGAATAGCCGGCGGAGCTCGTCGGGACTGCTGGGCGCTGACACGGTCATCCCGGGGATGCAGCGCAGGTACGCCAGGTCGAGCATGCCGTGGTGGGAGGCGCCGTCATCACCGGTGATCCCAGCCCGGTCCAGGACGAACAGCACGGGGAGCCGGTGAAGCGCCACGTCACACGTCACCTGGTCGAAGGCACGCTGCAAGAACGTCGAGTAGATGCACACCACCGGGCGCAGCCCCTGCATCGCGAGACCCGCCGCAAACGTGACGGCGTGCTGTTCAGCGATGCCGACATCGAAGAAGCGGTCGGGGAAGCGCTGAGCGAACTCGAGCAGGCCCGTGGAGGAGGCCATCGCAGCCGTGATCGCGATGATGCGCGGGTCCTCCGCCGCGGCCTCGCAGAGAGCATCGCCGAACACGTCGGTCCACGCCGGCGCCTTCTTGGCGGCGACCCCGCTATCCGGGTCAAAGGTCGACACCCCATGGAACTTGTCAATCTTGTCAGCAACAGCTGGACCGTATCCATGGCCCTTGTCGGTGACGAGATGCACCACGACTGGCCCGTGATACTGGGCCGCGTCGCGCAGTGCGCGCTCGACTGCCGCGATGTCGTGGCCGTCAATCGGTCCGCCGTACTTGAGTCCAAGCGTCTCGAAAATGGAAGCGGGCGCCACGAGTTGTTTGAGGGAGTTCTTCATGCGCCGCGCGGTCTCGTAGGCGGAGTGGCCGACGGCGGGAAGCGAGCGCAGAGCGTTACCGGCAACGCCCTTGGCTGCTTCGTACTTGGGCGAAAGCCTGAGCTGGCCGAGGTTTTCGGCGATGCCGCCCACCGTCGGCGCATAGCTGCGTCCGTTGTCGTTGAGGACGATGATGAGCTCGGGCTTGAGCTGCCCGATGTTGTTGAGTGCCTCGTACGCCATGCCTCCGGTGAGCGCACCGTCGCCGATGACGCAGATCACCTTGCCGGACTCGCCGCGCAGGTCGCGCGCTGTGGCCAGCCCGAGCGCATAGCTCAGCCCGGTCGACGCGTGCGAATTCTCGACGATGTCGTGCTCCGACTCCTTGCGCGACGGATAGCCGCTGAGGCCCCCCTGCTGCCGGAGCGTGTCGAACAGGCCGAGGCGGCCAGTGACCATCTTGTGGACGTACGCCTGGTGCCCGGTGTCGAACACGATTGCGTCGCGCGGGCTGTCAAAGATGCGATGCAGCGCCAGGGTCAGCTCGACGACGCCCAGGTTCGGTCCCAGGTGTCCGCCGGTCCGCGACACAGCCGACACGAGGAACTCGCGAATCTCCGCAGCGAGCCGTTCGAGATCGCTCGGCCCGAGATCGCGCAGGTCTTCGGGGCCCGAAATCTCTTCGAGGATCACTGGGCCAGTCTAGTGGACGAAGGGGACGGACACCCCTTGCGGGAAGCTCACCGATACACAACGGTGAAGTACCGCGGCATGATACGGCGCCATGCAGGTCCGGAACGCGCGCCAGGCAATGCTCGAGGTTGCCGCGGCGGGTGGCGACGTCGCCGAAGGAGCGCTGTGGCTCGCGGCGGAGGACTGCCCGGAGGTCGCACCGACGCGCTGGCTGGAGCGTATTGACGAGCTGTCCGCGGAATTGCGCACGCGCTGCGGCATCGATGGCTGCCGCCCCAGCGACGCGCCGCTGGTCGCCTCGCTGTTGCGTGATCGGCTGCGACTCCACGGCGCCGGTGGCGGTGACCCGCGTGCGCACTACCTGCACACCGTCCTCGACCGTGGCGCCGGCATCCCCATCGCGTGTTCGGCCATCTGGATCGCAGTGGGACAGCGCGCCGACATCCCCATCCAGGGCGTCAACCTGCCCGGCCACTTCCTGGTGCGCGTGGGCAATCTGCTTTTCGACACGATCGCGGGAGGCGAGCCGCTCGACGAAGACGACACGCGTCGCCTCGTGGCCGACGCTACCGGTACACCACCAGCGCGCCTCGAGCCATCGTGGCTCGCGGGCGCCACGACGCGCGACATGCTCGCTCGCATGTCGCGCAACCTCCGTGGCTGCTATTCCTGCCTCGAAGATTGGCCGATGGCGCTGCGCGCCGCCGATCGTTGTGTCGATCTTCTGCCCGACGAACCAACCGAGCGACGCGACCGCGGATTCCTCTGGTGGCGTATGGGACACCCGACCGCGGCATTAGAAGACCTGCGTCACTACCTCGACGCGGCGCCGGACGACGTTGCGGACCGCGAGGCGGTCGAAGAGATTGCCGCGCGCCTCCGCGCTTTCCTCAACTGAGCCGCGACGCTCGAGGCCTCCGCGACGCGACGGTCAGTGCGCGCCGATGATGAACGCGAGGAGCCAGACGAGGCCGACGACCACGAGCACTGCGAACGGCATCGCGGCGAACACGACGAAGGAGAAAACGATCCGCTCGTCTGAAACGCGTTCACCTTCGCGAGCTCGGGCGCGCACGTCGTGGGTGTACCAGGATAGGCCGCCGATGATGAATCCGAGCAGCAGGAAAAAGATCCCTGCGAATGCGCTGCCAATCCCCACGACCTTTGGCGCCAGGGTGAAGCGCCAGATGACTCCGAACGTGATGGCAAGCAGTCCGCACGAAATGAAGCGGAGCAGGACCGGGATCAGGCTCAGTTGGGCTCCTGCGGCGCCGCGCGAGCGCGTCTTCGGTCCGCCGCTCCCGGGCGCCACGGCGGGTCCCGAACTGGCTGGCATCGTGGCCGAGTATAGGCAGCGCAGGGTCAGCAACTAGACTGGCCGCGTGGCCGCTGGCAATCAGCTTCCCGACTTCGATCTCGCGACCGGGGGCGGCAAGCGCGCGAGCAGCCACGGTTTTCGCGGGCGGCGCACTGTGCTCTTCTTCTATCCGAAGGACGACACGCCTGGCTGCACCATCGAGGGCCAGGAGTTCACCAAGCTCTACCCCGAGTTTCGCGCGCGCGGCGTCGATGTGTTCGGCGTGTCGCCCGACTCGGCGAAGAGCCATGATCGATTCGCCAGCAAGTGCGCCTTGGGAATCCCACTGATCAGTGACCCCGAGCGTGTCCTCATCGAATCGCTTGACGTCTGGCGGGAGAAGAAATTCATGGGGCGCACGTACATGGGGGTCGAACGGAGCACCTTCCTGATCGGCCCCGACGGCGCTGTTGAACGCGAGTGGCGTGGGGTCAAGGCGCCCGGTCACGCCGCCGAGGTGCTCGAGGCTGTCTCCGCCCACTCTTAAACGCGCGCCCTCAACGGCCCGCGTCGTCGACGAGCTGCTGCAACGCCGCGTTGTGTTTGTCGCGGGCAAGGGTGGCACCGGGAAGAGCACCGTGACAGCCGCGGTTGCCCTGATCGCGGCCCGTGCCGGGAAGCGTGTGCTCGCGATTGATGTGGACGCCAAGGGAGACCTCGCACGCGCACTCGGGTCGAAAGGCGTCGGCTTCGCGCCTCAGGTTGTGCAGCCGGGGATCTCCGCCATCGCCTTGCAGGCTGAGGAATCCTTCCAGGAATACCTCAACCTTTATTTCAAGGTGCCCCGCCTTGCTCGGTTGACTCCACTGTCGCGCGTGTTCGATTTCATCGCGACGGGAGTTCCCGGACCCCGCGACATGCTCGTGGTGGGCAAGATCGCGTACGAGGAGCGACGCCGGGATCAGAAGGGCCGTCCCGTCTGGGACTTCATCGTCGTGGACTCCGCGGCGAGCGGCCACGTCGTTTCGCATCTGACCGCTGCACGGTCGATGCTCTCGCTGGTGCGCAGCGGCGTGATCCGCTCCCAGGTGGAGTGGATCGACGAGCTGGTCCGCGACGACCGGCGCTGCACGGTTGCCCTGTGCGCGCTTCCCGAAGAGATGCCCGTCGCCGAGGCAATCGAGGTGTACGGCCGGCTTCGTGATGAGGCCGGAGTGTCCGTCGCTGCGTGCCTGCTCAACCGCATGGTGACCACGACCGTTTCACCGGCGCAGCTCCGGCTGTCGCAGCTGCTCTGCTCTGACGCGCACCTCGAGGCGGCCCGGCGTCGTCTGGCCGGCGACCCCGAGCCGCTGGCGGATTCACTGGAGCTGACCCGGCGTCTGCACGACCGCGGGATGGAGTTCTCGCGCCAGCTGCGCGCGGGATTGCCGGTTCCCGTGATTCAGATCCCACTCGACACCACCAGCCGTTCGGGCTTGGCGATGGCGCGTGCGGTTGTCGCCGCGCTGGACGGCGACGCAGCATGACAACGGTCACGGGACGGCGCCGAGGCGACCGGCGCCCGACGGCGCACCGCGAATGGCCCGGTTACGAGATGGGGGACCGTCTGGCCTCGCTACGCGTCGTGGTGTGCGGCGGGAGTGGCGGTGTGGGAAAGACGACCGTGAGCGCCGCCCTGGCCATGTCGATCGCGGCCACGCAGGACGCACGCGTCCTCGTGCTGACTGTGGACCCGGCCAAACGACTGGCAACCGCTCTCGGTATCAAGATGACCGGCTCGGAGCCGGTGACAATTTCTCGAGCACGTTTGCGCCGCGCCGGGCTGCCGGCGCGGGGCCAGGTGGTTGCTGCGACGCTGGACATGAAATCGGCCTGGGATCAGATGATCGAACGCGTCGCGCCGGACCGGCGGACGGCCGAGCGCATCCTCAAGAACCCGTTCTATCAACGCATCAGCGATGCCTTCATCGGTTCCCACGAGTACGCAGCCATGGAGATGCTGTACGAGCTGCATGAGGCGGGTGAGTACGACTGCATCGTGATCGACACACCGCCATCACGCAGCGCGTTGGACTTCCTGGAAGCGCCCACGCGACTCACCGACTATGTCGGCGCGAGGCTGCTCTCCTGGCTGGCCGGTCCTTCCGGCTTCGGGCTCCGCGCCATGAACCTCGCAGCGACGCCGTTTCTCCGCATCGCGGACCGTCTGCTCGGCAGCGACGTGCTGCGCGACGTCTCTGATTTCGTGCGCCAGCTGCAGACTCTCTATGGAGGCGTGCAGAAGCGCGCCCGTGATGTGTACCGGCTCCTGCGCAGCCCCGAGGTTGGCTTCGTCATCGTCACGACGCTCGAGCCGGGCCCGTTCAATGAAGCCGAGTTCTTCGCGGCCAAGCTGCGTGAATACTCCATGCCGCTGCGCGCCATCGTTGTCAACCGCGTCCTGCCGGACAGCCTGCGCGATCCCGCGGGCGCGGCTGCGGCCACGACGCTCGCTGACGACCCACGTATCGTCGAGTGGATCAACACCGAGTACGGAGGCAAATTCTCCGCCGACACCGTGCACAGCGTCGGGCGCACACACCTCATGCTGCATGCACTCGCACAACGTGACGCACGCCAGCTCACGCGGTTGGAGCGACTGGCCGAGGTACCCGTATCGCGCATTCCCCTTTTCACCGATGATGTCTCCGAGCTGGAAGG
>DATMRA010000093.1:0-11607 GCA_035566535.1 Candidatus Acidiferrales bacterium
CTCGCCGCGCAGCAGCTGACTGTCCTCGTCTTCGAAGACCTCCAGTGGGCCGACAGCGGCCTCCTCGACTTCATCGAGTACCTGCTCGAATGGTCGCGCAACAGTCAGATTCTCGTTATTACTCTGGCACGTCCTGAGCTGGCGGAGCGCCGGCCCGGCTGGGGCATCGGGAAGCGCGGGCTGACGTCGCTCTACCTCGAGCCACTCTCGCCGGAGGCCATGTCGCAGCTTCTCGACGGGATGGTGCCGGGGCTGCCCGATGACCTGAGCGCGCGCATCCGGGCGCGCGCCGAGGGGGTGCCCCTGTACGCCGTCGAGACGGTGCGGATGCTGCTCGACCGCGGTTTGCTCGTCGAAAGCAACGGGAGCTATCACGTTGAAGGTTCGTTGCAGTCGCTCGAAGTTCCCGAGACGCTCCACGCCCTGATCGCCGCGCGCCTGGACAGCCTTGCTATGTCTGACCGACAGCTGCTTCAGGACGCCGCGGTGCTGGGGAAGTCGTTCACCGCCGCGGGACTACGCGCGGTCACAGTGCTGCCCGCCGACGCGGTGGAGGCATCGCTAGGCAGCCTGGTAAGCAAAGACCTCCTGGCCATTCAAGCCGACCCACGGTCTCCGGAGCGCGGCCAGTACGTGTTCGTGCAGGACCTGGTGCGCAGCGTCGCGTACGGAACGCTGGCGCGCCGCGATCGCAAGCTGCGCCACCTCGCCGCCGCGGCGTACCTCGAGAGCTCGTGGAGCGACGAGGAAGAGGTCACCGAGGTCGTCGCATCTCATCTCTTGGAGGCCTACGACTCAGAGCCCGACTCCTCTGATGCTGCGGCCATCCGTGATCGCGCACGCGATGCTCTGGTGCGCGCGGGCGACCACGCTGCGTCACTGGCGGCGGCGGCATCGGCGCAGCATTATTACGAGCGCGCTTTGCCATTGGGTGGCGACGAGACGGTTCAGGCTGACCTGCACGCGAAGGCAGGGGCGGCCGCGTCGCTGCAGGGGCAGAACTCCACGGCGAGGCTGCACTTCGAGAACGCGATCACCCTGCTCGAAGCCACACAGCACACCGCCGCGACAGCCCGTCTCCTTTCCCGCCTGGCTCGCGTCGACCTGATGGAAGGAAAGAACGACGTCGGGATCGAGCGGATGCAACGAGCGCTGGCGATGCTGTCAACCGATGAGACAGATGACGCGGAGCGCGAAGCCGACATCGCCAGCATCGCCGCTCAACTCGGCAAGCAACTCTACTTTCGTGGTGATCTCGACCAGGCTCTTGAGTGCGCTGAACGGGCGTTGCAGATTTCCGAGACGGCGAGTCTGCCCGAGGCGTTTATCTTCGCGCTCGACACCCGGGCGTGCGCGCTGGGAGCGCTGGGTCGTCGTGACGAAGCCGAGCTGCTGTTCCGCGGCGCCCTCAAGGTGGCCGCCGAGCACAATGTCAGCGCTGACCGCGTACGTAACGTGCATCAGAATCTCGCGTCAACGCTCGAAGAGGCGGACCGGCTCGAGGCCTGCCTCGATCACTACGAACAGGGCGAGGCCATCTCACTGCGCGAGGGCGACCGAATCGGCACCGTGACCGCACGGCTCAGCCGGGCGAACGCGCTCCTGGAACTCGGACGCTGGGACGAATACGCGGCGCTGTACGAGCAATATCTGGAAGCTGACGCCGCGGACCTGCAGGCGGTCCCGTGGGTTTGGGGCATGGGGATTCTGATTGCGTTTCTCGATCTCCGGCGCGGGGATATCGAAGCGGCGCGGGCTGTGGTCAGCCAGAGGGCCGAGGCCCTGGAACACGCACATATCGAGGCGCGGGGGATGTACCAGGCGGCACGAGCGGGGGTCGCCAACGCTGAACGACGTGCCGCAGACGCGTTGACCGTGGCGGAGGCCGGGTTGCGAGCCTGTCTCGAGCAGTCGTTCCCGATCCCCGCGTGCGGCAATCTCATCGAGGCCGCTGACGCGGCCGTGGCCCTGAATCGAGATGACAAGGTGGAGGAGTTGGTGGCGCTGGTGCGTGGCCGCTATCGTCCCGGCCGTCAGCCTTCGATCGACGCGCACATCATTCTCTTGGAAGCGTGGCTTGCGATGCGTCGCGGCGAAGCGGTTGAAACCGCGGCCAACTTCAAGCGTGCCCTCGATGCCTTTGCGGAGTTGACGCGGCCGTTTTGGGTGGCGGTGACCCAGCTGCGGTTCGCCGAGTGGTTGCACGACCAGGGGCGTGCGAACGAAGCCGACGACATGTTGGTCCAGGCGCGCTCTGCATTCGCGCGGCTCGGTGCGAAGCCGTGGATCGAACGCGTCGACGCTGCGGCCCAGGGAGCTGTGCCGGGAGCAGTCGCGAGCGGCCTCCCTGCCTGACGTGGCGACGGAAGCCGCGGCGAAGTCGCGCGTCGGCTATCGATCGCTTTTTCGAAATCGCGACTATCGCCTGCTGTTCACCGGGCTGACCATCTCGATGAGCGGTTCCTGGGCGTACAACGTCGCCCTCGTGGTGTTCGTCTTCAACACCACGCACTCCCCTGCGTGGGTCGCCGCAGCGTCGATGACGCGATTCCTCACGGCGCTCGTGACCAGCCCCTTCGGAGGACTCGTCGCCGACCGTGTCGAGCGGGTGCGCCTGATGGTCAGCCTGGACCTTCTTGCACTGACCTGGCAGGCGGGTATCGCCCTTGTGGCGGCGCTCAACGGACCCATCGTCCTCGCGATCGCACTCGCTGCGCTGACATCAGTCAGCACTGCGTCCTACGATCCGGCGGCCCGGGCGGCGACGCCCGCGGTTGTGGGCGAGGAGCATCTGGCTGCCGCCAACAGCGTTCAATCGGCGGTGGAGAACCTGTCGATCATCGTCGGACCGGCGGTCGGCGGACTGCTGCTTCTGCTCGGGCCACCGGCGATTGTCTTCGCGGCCAACGCCGCCACGTTCGGGTTCTCCGCGTTCGTCGTGAGCCGCATGCACGCTCGAAACCGGCCGGCCGACATCACGGAGGGCGGCACCACGGGCCCGCTGCAACAGATGGCCGCCGGCATCAGGGCCTTTGCAGAGTCGTCCACGGTCAGGCTGCTTGCCGGGTTCAGCATTCTGGCCAGCTTCGTCTACGGCACCGACACGGTGCTCTTCGTGGTCGTCAGCAAGGATCAACTGGGGACCGGCAGCACCGGATACGGCTATTTGCTCGCGGCGCTCGGTGTCGGCGGCATCGTCATGGCTTGGTTCATGAACCGCATCGCGTCAGCCCGCCGCCTGGGCGCGATCATCGTCATCGGCATGGCCGTGTACTGCCTGCCGACGGCTGTGCTCACCATCGTGCACTCTCCTGCAATCGCCGCGGCGCTCGAAGCTGTGCGTGGAGCGGGCACGATCGTCGTCGACGTGCTGGCGATCACCGCATTGCAACGGTTGGTGAAACCGGATGTGGTCGCGCGCGTCTTCGGCGTGTTCTTTGCGCTCGTGCTGGGTGCGATATCGCTGGGCGCCCTGCTCATGCCAATTCTCCTGGGGAGCCTCGGTCTCTCCACCACCTTGCTGATCATGGGGCTCGCCATCCCGGTGCTGACGGTGCTCGCCTATCCCTGGATTCGCGCTCTGGATTCGCAGGCGCTCGGCCAGCTGGCGCAGATCGCACCGCGCGTTGCGGTGCTCCAGTCCCTCGACATCTTCGCCGGCGCGACGCGGGCAGCGCTCGAAAGCCTTGCCAAGTCGGCGGTCGAGGAGAAGGTCGCGGCGGGGACTGTGATCATCCGAGAGGGCGACGAAGCCGACGACTTCTTTGTGCTCATCGACGGCCAGGTCGAGATCATCGCGGCGGGAGAGGCGGGGACGGAACGCGTCATCGGCGTGTTGAATCCACCCAACTACTTCGGCGAGATCGGCCTGCTGGAACATCGCGCCCGCACCGCCACGGTCAAGGCGGTCGCCGAGTGCGCGATGTATCGCATCAACGGCAATGACTTCATCGATGCGCTGACCGTGGCAACGCTGTCGCCGTCGGCACTGGCGAGTTCTCAGTTGCGGCTCGCGCGCACACATCCTTCGCTGTCGATGACGTTCGGACAGCACCCCACAGGCAGCGACTCCGCCGGCTGATCGCCACGCCCGGTTCTGGCCGCTGAGGACGAGGGCCGGCCTTGTCTCAGACCCGTTTACGGCTCTTCACAGTCGTGTGACGTTTTCATGTGACTGTTATCACTCATGCCAGCAGCGAGTGCGCACGTCTCGCGCCGCCAGCCGTGGACGCTCAGCCACTTCCTGAGCCTGCTCCCGAAGGGACGCGGGCTCGACGAGGAAATGTGGGAGCGCCGCCATCGAGTAATCGTCGGCGTGCTGTGGATAACGGCGGTCGGTTTGACGATTTTCGGAATCGCCAGAGGGTACGGATTCACGCATACCGTGGTCGAGACGAGCATTCTGGCGGCGAGCGCGATCCTTGCGATGCAGCCGCGCGGTGCGCGACGATTGCGCTCCGCGGTGGCAGCCGGCGGGCTCATGACTGCGAGTGCGCTCCTCGTACACCTCTGGGGAGGCGCCATAGAAGGCCACTTTCTCTTTTTTGTGTTTGTCGCGCTGCTTTCGGTGTACCAGGACTGGGTTCCGTTTCTCATCGCGCTCGGTTTCGTCGTCTTGCATCACGGCGTGATCGGTCTGCTGGTCCCCAACTCCGTGTACGACCACAGTGACGCGATCGATCAGCCGTGGCTCTGGGCGCTCATCCATGGCGCATTCGTCCTGGCGGCCGCCGCGGCCAACACCTACGGATGGCTGACCAGCGAGGAGGACCATCGTCGTGCGGAAGCAGGGCTGCGCAACAGCGAGGCCACGTTTCGTGCTCTGTTCGACCGCAACCCGCAGCCGATGTGGGTCTACGACGCGGTTACGCTCGAAATCCTCAGTGTCAACAATGCCGCCGTAGAACACTACGGATACTCGAAGAGCGAGTTTCTGGCGATGCGTCTCACCGATATCATCGTGCCGCCCGCCACCGGCGTTCTCCAGAGCTACTCCGCGAGCGGTGACGATCCCACCGAGCCGAGCGTGGCGGAACACCGCACGAGTGATGGCCGGATCATCAAGGTGATCGGGCACTCGGATGACCTCGAGTATGAGAGTCGCGACGCGCGCGTGCAGGTCATGATCGATATCACCGACCGGATGGGGTTGGAGTACGAGCTCCGATATCGCACATTGCATGACTCGCTCACCGGCCTCGGCAACCGCGAGTTGTTCCGCGACCGCCTCGAACACGCTCTGGCAAGGAATCGCGGCCGCGAGTCTGTTGCCGTCGCCGCCCTCGATCTTGACACCTTCAAATTGGTCAACGACGTCTATGGTCACGGGTGCGGCGACGTGGTCCTCGCTGAGATCGGCAGGCGGATCACGTCGGGCCTCCGCTCCGAGGACAGTGCGGCACGCATTGGCGGCGACGAATTCTTCCTGCTCTTCGAGGGTGTAGGAGTCGGCCACGCCAAGGGGTTGATCGATCGCCTGCTCACCGAAATCGCCCGGCCAGTCGCCTACGACGGCGTCGAGCTGACAGTGACGGCAAGTGCCGGGATCGCCATTGGCAATGGTGCGACGCTCACATCCGCGGAGTTGGTTCGTCGAGCAGACATCGCGATGTACGAGGCGAAGGCGGCGGGCAGGGGGCGCTGCCGCATATACCGTCTCGATATGCAATCAACAGCTGCATCGTCGGCGCCTGTTGACCTCGACGCGAAGCCGGGTCCCGCCGGCAACCAGGTGGCGTGATGCCGTTCATTGCTCACCTGTTACCGAGCAGCGTGATCCCGGATGCTGCTCAATGGGGAGCGGTCGGTCTGATGTTCGCCGGAGGAATCGGCATCCTCAGACGCCGCCGGCACGTACTGGATATTCTGAGCTGGACAACGTTTGCTGCCGGCGCACTCGCGTGCCTGGGGATGGTCGGCGTCGCGATGCTGTCATCGCCGCAGCCCGGGTACACACTCTCGCTCGCTCTCGACACGCATGTGACGTCGCCAGTGCCGGTGACAGTATGCGCACAGCGGCAAGGTGGGTTGGCGACGGTCACACCGGATGGCACCAACGTCCTCGCCGTTTTGATCGATGGCGTGCAGGTTGGCGTCGAGTCCACCAACACCTTCTTGGTGCAGGTGGCTCCCGGGCCTCACGATCTGCGGGTCGAGTTGGTCACACGCGACCACCGGGAGTTCACTCCAGTGGTGGCTGCCGATACCCCAATCAGGGTGAGCGGCTTGGGCGCCCCCGCGAGTTGGAGGCCTTGTCCCAACCAGTAGCGTGGCTGCCGGATACTTGATCCGTGAGCGAGCCCGAGGGGGAGACCAAGCGCCAATGGGCGGCGATCTTCGACCGCGCCGCACCGACGTATGACCACCACGCATCCTCGTATTTCGCGCACGCCGGCGCGCGGCTTGCCGACTACGTAAAGCCGACGCGGGGGGCGCGCATCCTTGACGTTGCGTGCGGTCGTGGCGCAGCGCTCTTCGCCGCGATGGAGCACGCGGGCCCAACGGGTGCGGGACTGGGCACGGACATATCGCCGGTCATGGTCGAGAGCGTCGTCGGTGAGGCAGCTCAGCGCGGCTTGACGAATGTGAATGCAGCAGTGATGGACGCAGAGAATCTGGATCTCTCCGACGCCTCATTCGACGTCGTGCTCTCTGCGTTCTCGCTGCACTTCCTGCCCAGCCCTGAACGCGCAGCGGTCGAGTTCCGCAGAGTACTGCGGCCCGGCGGAGTCGTCGGCATCAGTGAATGGGGCGCAACGGATCCACGATGGCATTGGGAAGACGACCTGATCCGCCGTTTCGGGATGTCGCGACCACGGGTCACCCGGCCCTTTGACCGTGTGGAAGATGTAACCGGCCTCCTTCAGACGGCCGGCTTCGAGGACATACGACCCAATGCCGAGCAGTGGACCATCCATCTCGCCGACGAAGAGGAGTGGTGGCAATGGAAATGGTCGTTCGCCTTTCGGCGCCACCTCGAGGCGATGAGTCCGGAGACGCTCGAGCGCTACCGCAAGGCCGCAGCGGACGCGATGCGGCCCTTGCGAGGGCCTGGTGGGTACGAACGCGTCCTCCACGCGAGCTTCATCGTCGCGGTCAAGCCCTGACCGTGCAATCGGAACGCCATGCGTCACCGAAACGAAAGGAACCCTTTCTTACCGTTCGGAGCGTGATGCTCCTCGTCGCACATGTGTCGCGAGCCCTTCCCATCGCGGGCGGCCTCACAGCCGCCATGGTCCTGGCTTCGTGCAGCGGCACCCCGACGAGCCCCAATCTGACGGCGGCGACCGGTGGCGCCACACCCACACCCACGACCGCGCCGGCGAGCAGCGGCGGCGGCGCAGCCGCGCTGCAGAGCGCATACGTGGCGGCGGTGCGCAAGATGCTGCCGTCCGTGGTGCAGATCGAGACGTCGAGCGGACTGGGTTCTGGCATCGTGTTCGACAGCAAGGGCGACATCGTGACCAACAATCACGTCGTGGCCGGCGCCACCTCATTCACGGTGACGACGTCCGCGGCGAAGAAGTACCAGGGAACCCTGGTTGGAACATTTCCCGCCGACGATCTCGCGGTCATTCACGTCAGCAATGCGGCGCTGACCCCGGCGAGTTTCGCCGACTCGAGCAAGCTGGAGGTGGGTGACATCGTCATGGCGATCGGCAACCCGCTGGGCTTGCAGAGCAGCGTCACCGCAGGGATCGTCAGCGCCACCGGCCGCACGGTCAGCGAGGACAACGGCGTCGTCCTCCCCGACACAATCCAGACGAGCGCGGAGATCAACCCGGGCAACAGCGGCGGTGCCCTCGTCGATCTCAACGCCAATGTCGTGGGCATCCCCACACTCGCCGCCGTCGACCAGCAGCTCGGGGGTAGCGCGCCCGGTATCGGGTTTGCCATCCCGTCGAACATCGTCACGTCGATTGCCGCGCAGCTGATCAACCAGGGTCACGTGACCCACTCGGGTCGCGCGTACCTCGGCGTGCGCATCGCGCTCGCCGCATCCCAGAATGGCGCGCTGATATCGACCGTCACCGCGGGCAGCCCCGCAGCGGCAGCCGGGCTGCAGGCCGGCGACACGATCACCGCCCTCAACGGCAAATCCGTTGCCTCGCCGGACGACCTGAGCCAGGCGCTGGCACAGCTCACGCCCGGTGACAAAGCGCAGGTGACAGTGACCGGCCCGGACGGCTCCCAGAGAACCGTGACCGTCACGCTCGGCGAGCTCCCCGCATGACGGCGCGCGGGGTGAAGAGCGACGTCGCGTCAGCGTCGCGCTGCAGTTAGGTCTCCCTCCCTCTTGCGGCGGCCGCGCCGTGCGGCCGCCGCTCCACGGGGACGGACATGAGCGAACATGAGCGGACTATGCGAGTGCTCGTCGCAGAGGACGACCCCGGATTGCGCGAGGTCCTGGTGCAGGGTCTCGAAGAGGCAGGCTATTTCGTCGACGCCGTCGCAGCCGGCGACCACGCCATCGAACAGCTGCGCTTCTATGAGTACGACGTGGCCGTGATCGACTGGCGCATGCCGCGCGTGACCGGTCTGGATGTTGTGGCCTGGGCGCGCAAGCACAACCACCCATCGGCGTTGCTGATGCTCACTGCACGGGACACGCCGACTGATCGCGTGCAGGGGCTGGACGCCGGTGCAGACGACTACCTGGTGAAGCCGTTCGACTTCGGCGAGCTGGTGGCGCGCATCCGCGCGCTGCAGCGGCGGCCGCGCAACGTCGATGGTCCGATCATCGGGCGCGGCCTGCTGCGTCTTGACCCGGTTCGCCACGAGATCGCTGTGAGTGATGCCGCCCTGAACCTGACGTCCACCGAATACAACATCCTCGAGCTGTTGATGCGCCGTTCCCCGGCGGTGGTCGATCGCAAGGCGATTGCGGAGCACGCGTGGCGCGATGAGACGGTGCCCATGGGCTCCAACGCCATCGACGTGCAGCTCAGCCGTCTGCGGGCCAAGATCGCCAACACACAGGTGCGCATCGTCACCGTGCGCGGCTCCGGCTACAGGCTGGAGGAAGCATGAGCCGGCGGCTCGACCGGGTTCGCACCGCGTCGATGCGGGTGGCCCTCATCGGCACCGCCATAACAGCTGCGGCCTTCGCTGTGATTGCAGTCGTCGTCGTCTTCTATGTCAACCAGACGTTGACCTCGCAGGTCGACAGTCGATTGCAGTCATCGCTGAGCTCCATTCAGAGCAACGTGGCGGCGCTTCGGCAGATTCCGCTGAATGGGCTGCAGGATCCCGGCGGCTCGCCGTACGGGCCACGGCTCCTCGGGTGGGTGGTGCTGCCGGACGGATCCGTACGAGCCAGCGATCCGACCGCCGACCTGCCCACGTCAGTGGAGAACGTCACGTCGCCGCGCTCCGTTGTCATCCAGGGCACCGAGGTCAGGGTCGCGGGCGCGGCGATCAACGGCGGATACGTCATCGTCGGCCAGACCATGGCCTCGGTTTCGCAGGCACGATCGACCGTCATAGTCGCCGAGCTCATCGTCGGGGCCGCGCTCCTGGTGGTGGTGTTCTTCGGTGCCCTTGCCGTCGGCCGCCGGGTGGGCGCTCCGATAGAGCTGGCGCGGCAGCGCCAGATGGAGTTCACGGCCGACGCCTCCCACGAGCTGCGCACACCGCTCTCCGTCATCGAAGCGCAGACGAGCCTGGCCCTGTCGCAGGATCGTGATCCGGCCTGGTACCAGCAGGCATTCCAGCGCATCGGCGGCGAGAGCAAGCGGATCCGCCGGCTCGTGGAAGATCTGTTGTGGCTGGCACGGGTTGACGCACCAGGCAGCGAGGCGCATCCCGAGCCCGTCGACGTTGGCTTGCTGGCCACGCAAGCCGTTGATCGCTTCACCTCGGTGGCGGAAGCCCGCACGCAACAGCTCGCGGTTGTGGTCAGTGATCCGTCACCGGTGATCAATGCATCCTCCGAGTGGCTCGACCGCCTGCTTGGCGTTCTTCTCGACAACGCGTGCAAGTACGCGCCAGAGCAGGGTCGCGTCGCGGTGTGGGTGGCAGCGGACGGAAACCGTGTGCGCCTGGTCGTCGAAGACTCCGGCCCCGGCATCCCGTCGCACGAGCAGCACCGCATCTTCGACCGCTTCCACCGCGCGAGCGACCTGCCCGGAGCCGGGCTCGGCCTGGCGATCGCCGACGCCGTGGTCCGCCTCACGCACGGTCGGTGGGAGATCGGCAGCTCGACGCAGCTCGGCGGCGCCAGCATGGCGGTCAGCTGGCCCCGCGTCCTCGGCGGGGGGCGGGAGCCGGCGACCCGGCCGGCGCCCGTGCAGCAGGCCGCGCCAGCGCCCTAGGCCGGGGCCTCCGGGGCACCGCCGGACGCCGCCTGTGGGTGGCGCGATTGGCGTGTATGATCCTCTTAGGCACTCTGAGCGGAGAGCCGCGCCGATCGAGGCAGGGCGGTTGTTTCCGAGTTGCGCGGGCAGGAAACCCAACTGGAAATGGCACAATCGGCCCAGTTGGTGACATCATCTTCCTAAACGAGCAGCGTCTGAAGGAGGCACGAGCACGATGGCGAGAGGAGCGACTGCGGCACTGAGCGCGGGGGTTGCGGTGTTCGGGTTCGATCCCGAGCCGGGCACTCCGGCGGGCAGAGCTTTGCACGTGCTGACCCTCCGCCGGGCGCTCCCCAAGGCCGATGTCGAGGCGCGCGAGCGATTCGCCGACGCGGCGGCCCGCGCGGTCGAGCAAGCCGGCGTCAACCTCGGTTCGCGGCGCGGCGCGCGGCGCGACCAACGGCTGCACCTGGTCACGGTCGGGGACGAGCCCGCCCGGAGCCGAGCTGTGACCGCCTGGTACTACGCCACGGTGCCCTTCGCCAAGCTCGCCGGGCCGGGCGCCTGGACCTCGACGGGGCGCGGGCTCCGACTGGACGCCGGCGACACCGCCGCCTTCCGCGAGGCCCTGGAGCGGCTCCGGACCGACACCCGCCAGCTAGCCGGCGCGGCGGCGCTGCTGGGTGAGGTCTTCACGGGCGATGACCTGCTGCGCCTCCACGTCGCCCTGCACGGTGGCCCCGAAGGCAGCGAACGCACCTTCCGGAGGCGCATCCAGGAGCTGCGCGACGCTGGCGTGCTCAAACCCGTCCGCGACAGCGACGTGGCCGCGCTGCGCCTCCGGGTCCCACGTTTCCGGTCCCCGGCCGGAACCGGTGGCCGCCCACCCGAGCTGCTCCGCTACTCCGGAAGCGGCGGGGAGGACGAGCAGCTGGCGGCGCTTCGCGCCCGTCGCGCCGGCTGAGGGCGCCTCGGGCTAGCTAGCCGGCGTCAGCCGGCCACGGGTCCTCGCCGCTGGTCAGCACGAGGGTGACGGGGCCGTCGTTGACCAGCTCCAGCTCCATGTGCGCTCCGAAGCGGCCGCCGGCCACCTCGAGGCCCAGGCTGCGAAATGCGTCGATGACTACCTCATAAAGGCGCTCGGCCTTCCCGGGGTCGGCGGCTCCGATGAAGGACGGCCGGTGGCCGCGGCTCGTGCTCGCATGCAGCGTGAACTGGCTCACGACGAGGACGGCGCCACCCGTCGAGGCGAGGTCCAGGTTCATGCGCCCGGAGTTGTCGGGGAAGATTCGCAGCCCGCCGACGCGGGACG
>DATMRA010000094.1:0-6000 GCA_035566535.1 Candidatus Acidiferrales bacterium
GCGGAAACGCGCGGCTGTCACATCCGTTCGGACCACCCCCACAGCAGTGATGAATGGCATGGCGATCTCGTCATGCAAAAGCAGAGAGGAGCCCACGTTGACCATCACATTTGAGCCCATCACCGAAGCGCTTTCGCCCGAGACGATCGACGCGCTCATCCAATCTGCGCTGGCGGAGGACATCGGCGCAGGGGATGTCACCACCGACGCCGTGATCCCCGGCGACATGACGTGTCGCGGAAAGATCGTGTGCAAGGAGGACGGGGTGATCGCCGGCTTGAGTGTCACCCAGCGCGTCTTCGAAATGGTCGACGACCGCATCCAGTTCGACGCCAAGACCAAGGACGGCGAGAAGGTCCAGGAGGACCAGATCGTCGCCCGGTTGTACGGACCGGCGCGCGGCATCCTCAAGGCAGAACGGGTGAGCCTGAACTTTCTGCAACACCTGAGCGGCATCGCCACGATGACGGCGCGGTTCGTCAAGGCTGTCGACGGCACCAAGACCAAGGTCCTCGACACGCGCAAGACGACTCCCGGTATTCGCGGGCTCGAGAAGTACGCCACGCGGATGGGCGGCGCCCAGAACCACCGCATGGGATTGTTCGACGCAGTGCTCATCAAAGACACCCACCTGGCGTTGGTCGGCGGCATCAGCCCCGCCCTGCGAGCGGTGCGCAAGGCCTACGCCGATGTGGAGGTCAATGTCGAGGTGAGCAACCTTCAGGAGCTGGAGCAGGCCCTGACCGACAAGGCGCCGCGCATCCTGCTCGACAACTTCTCGTGCGGCCAGGTCCGCGAGGCGATGCAGATCATCCGCGGCCGCGCCGTGGTCGAGGTGAGCGGCGGCGTCCAGGTGAACAATGCGCGTGCCTACGCGCTCGCGGGCGCCGATTACATCAGCGTCGGCGCGCTGACGCATTCTGCCACCGCCCTGGACTTCTCCCTGAAGGTCACGCGCTACTAGCCGGCTGAGCCCGGCCGGCGGCGAGCCGGGCGGCACGATCCCGTAACGGACCGCGACGTCGTCTCCGAATCCACGGTGAGTGAACGGACAATCGGCGGCATGCGCGTTCTCATCGTGGAGGATGATCGCCACCTCGCCGACGTCACGCGGGAAGGCCTCGAAGAGATCGGCATGGCGGCGGACATCGTCTCCGACGGCGAAGCCGCGGTGCGAGCGGCGACGTCGCAGCGGTACGACGTCGTGGTCCTCGACGTGATGCTCGGAAACGGCCCCGACGGTTTCGAGGTCTGTACGCGACTCCGGCAGCGAGACGTGCCGAGCGCTGTGCTCATGCTCACGGCCCTGGACGCGATCCCCGACCGGGTGCGCGGCCTCGACGCCGGCGCGGACGACTATCTGAGCAAGCCGTTCGCCTTCAGCGAGCTTGCCGCGCGCCTGCGCGCGCTGGGCCGACGCCCTCCCGCCGGCGGGGCGCCGCAGACCATGTACGAGGCGCGCGATGTGCATCTCGACATGCTCACGCGCCGGGTGACCGTCAATGGTGAAGAGGTGTCGCTGACGCGCAAGGAATTCGACATCCTGGAGTTGCTTCTTTCGAATCCTGATCATGTGCTGAGCAAGGACCGCATCCGGGACCACGTATGGCCCGCGGAGGTCGTCCACGAGTCCAACCTGGTCGAGGTCTACGTCGCTCGCCTGCGGCGCAAGCTCGCTGAGCCCGGCGACGGCGAGTACATCAGCACGGTGCGCAACGTTGGCTATCGATTCGAGCGGCGTGTGACACACGCCCGCGGAAGCCCACCATGAGCGCACTGGCGGCTCCGACCGCTGACCTGGAGCGGTCGCGCCGCGGCCTCCGCGCCGCGAGTCTGTATCTCCTCGCACATCCGCAGAGCATCCGCACCCTGGGCGGGCGCATGGTCGCGATCGTGGTGTGCATGACCATCATTGGTGGGGTGCTGATCGGCGAGGTCGGCTTCCCGGGAAACGTCACGTTCGGCGGCTTCAGTCTCCTCGCGGTGCTCGCGGCCGCGTGGACCCTGCCCGGTCCCCTCTACGTCCCCATCATGTTCGCCGCCCTGGCGCTTCCGCCGTACGCCAACGTACTTGGCGGCATAGACCCCCTGACGGCAAAATTCCAGTTCTCGGCGACCGCTGTTGCATGCGTGCTCGCGATCCTGACGGTGCGGGCGCTGAAAGCAACCGAAGTGCAGCGCCAGCGCTCGCACGAGAGCCTCATGCGGTTCACCGCCGACGCCGCCCATGAGTTGCGCTCACCGCTCACCCTCATGCGCTCGACCCTCGAGCACCTCCTGCGCCAGCCGCGCGCGACCACTGAGTACGAGGAGAGAACCCGCGTCGTGCTTCGCGAGGTCGAGCGGCTGATCAGCGTTTCCAATTCACTCCTCGTCCTGGCGCAGAACGATGCCGGGCTTTTGGCACTGAAGCGCGAGCCGGTTGATCTCTGCGACGTCATCGCCGAGCTGGATGCACGCTGGGAGGCCACGACACAAAACGCCGGAGTGGACTTGTTCACGCGATGCCCCGACGGCGCGCGGCTCATCGGCGACGGCGCCATGGTGGGCCGGGCGCTCGACAACCTGGTCGAGAATGCGGTCAGGTATACGCCGCGCGGCGGGACGGTGACTGTCAGCGCCAAGTCGGACGGCACCGTGTGGCGTCTCGCGGTCGCTGACACCGGAACGGGTATTCCTCTGGCATTCCAGAGCCGCTTGTTCGAGCGATTCAGCCGGGCCGACGACGGCCGAGGACGGAACAGCGGGGGCGTGGGGTTGGGCCTTTCACTCTGCGCTGCCATAGCCCACGCCCACGGCGGCACGATCGAATTGGATCGGAGCAACGCCACCGGAACGCGAATCGTCCTCAACCTTCCCGTAACAGGGGGTTCAGGCTGAGTCAATGTCCCCCCGGCACCCTCGGGTCATCCCGGCACGAGCCGGGGGAAGAAGCAAGGAGACAACGGTGGATTGGATTACGCGGACCTGGCTGCGCTTGCGCGAGCGCCGCATCCGAGAGACCGGGCAGGGCATGGTCGAGTACGCCCTCATCCTCGTCCTGATCGCTGTCGTCGTCATCGTGACCCTGAGCACGGTGGGCAAGAGCGTGACCAACGCCTTCTCCAACGTCAGCCACGGCCTGTCGCAGTAAGGCTGGGCCGGCGGGCGGTCAGGACTGGAGCGCGGCGACCAGCTCTTCCTGGAGGTAGCCGAGGGCGAGCAGGATCCCGTATTCCGGCCGGCCCTGGGTGGCCGGGTCGATGTGCTCCTCCCACCCATCATCCTCGATCCCGAGGACGCCCCCCGCAGCGATGCGGAGGTGATTGAACGCACGCAGCCAGGAGAGCGCCTGCGCTTCGGTCAGCGGCAGCGTGTTCTCCCCGGCGCTGAGCGAATCACGGACGACAGCGATGTCGGCCTCGCGGCCGCGGTCCACCTCCGGCCGGACCCAGCGGTCGTACTCGGCTTGCATCTCCGGTTCGTCGTAAGCACGCCGACCCGTAGCCAGGGAGGTCTCCAAGCGAGGGGCGAGGCCGTCGACGATTGACAGGAGTGCCTCTCGCTCGCGGGCGTCGAGCTTGACCTGGATCCGGCCGCGCCGCCGCAGCACCTGCGCCACGGTCGAGGCTTAACCGACCGTCACGGACGGGCCAGCGTGGCCTGCAGTCCGAAAGCGTGCAGCCGGGCGACCGTGACCTCGGCCTGTTCGCGAGGCTGCGTGGCCACCACGGCGCGACCCTCGTTGTGCACCTGGAGCATGAGCTTGGTCGCCGTCTCGTGGTCGTAGCCGAAGAGGCGGCGGAAAACCAGCACCACGTACGACATCAACGTTATCGGGTCATTCCAGACCAGGACGTTCCAACCGAACTCGCGGGTGACGTGCTCGCGCCGTTCGGGTGATTTGACCGGAGACGGGGCGGCAGTCGTCGCCATGGAGTAAGCCTAATCCAGCGACGGAAGCGATGGGAGGAGGAGTTCTACGCGGCGCTTGAGAAGTCCACGACCCCACTCCACGCGGAGGGGGTGCGGGACGGTGCCGGCGTAGCGGCGGGCACCGCGGGACCATCGAGGACTGCCTGGAGGGGCAGCTCGCAGTTGTGGCAGATGATCCAGATCGGTCCTGGCTCGGAGATCCGGCGCTCCAACTTGTGGCGCTCGCCGCACTCCTCGCACGTGATGGTGACTCGCATTTCGTGAAGCAATGTCCCACCGGCATGCGACGTGCCCTCTGACCCCACCGTCGCGGGCGCGGAAACGCACTGCAACGAATTTGCGATACGAACGGATGAGCAGCGGTCCACACGCCGCTTTTTTCGCTATTTCAAAGCCGCGGTCGCGTTGGTTGCGCGTTGAGGTCGGAAGCGCCGGTGGTACACTCGCCCTGATCTCATGCCATTGGCGCAAGCGCGCCTCTTAACGGCCCAACGGGATCGTTCGCGAGCGGGCGGCTCGCATGACCTGCCCCGATGCACATCCGGACGGCATAAAGGAGACATTTGGCCTCGACCGCGACCCAGGAGCCCGAGACGCTCACCATGGAGGACCTCCTCAAGGAGGACCAGAATTCGATTCGGGCCCTGGCCCATGGCGACATCGTCGACGGTGTCGTTGTCCGAGTAGATCCCGACGAGGTCCTCGTCGACATCGGCGCCAAGAGCGAGGGGATCATCTCCAACCGCGAGCTGGCCGCACGTGGCGAGCAGCCCGTGTCGCTCAACCCGGGCGACGAGGTCAAGGTCTACATCATCCAGCCGGAGGACGAGCGCGGCAATGTCGTGCTCAGCCTGCGCAAGGCGCGCGCCGAAGGCATCTGGCAGGCGGTCGCGCAGAAGGAATCCGAAGGCGAGATTCTGGACGCGGAGGTCCGCGAGCAGAACAAGGGCGGACTCATCGTGAACATCATGGGTCTGCGCGGTTTCCTTCCCTCGAGCCAGGTGGCGCGACAGTTCAGCGGCAACCTGATGGAGCTGGTCGGCACGAAGATCCCGGTGAAGATCCTCGAGGTCAACCGCAAGCGCAATCGCCTGATCGTGTCGCAGCGCGCGGCCCAGGACGAGGATCGTGCCCGGCAGCGCGAGGAGCTGTTCGAGAAGCTGAAGGTGAGCGACGTGGTCACCGGAAAGGTCAGCGGCATCACGTCCTACGGGGCGTTTGTCAACCTGGGAGGCGCGGATGGGCTCATCCACATCAGCGAGCTGTCCTGGGACCGCATCAACAACGTGAGCGATGTGCTCAACGTCGGCGACGAGGTGCGCGTGAAGGTGATCAAGCTCGACGCGGAGCTTTCGCGCATCAGCCTCTCGCTGCGACAGATGTCCGACGACCCGTGGGAGACAATCGAGCAGCGCTTCCCGCCCGGGAAAGCGGTGCAAGGCATCGTCACCAAGACCAAGAAATATGGAGCGTTCCTGCAGATCGCCGACGGTGTCGAGGGTCTGCTACATATCAGCGAGCTCTCGTGGGATCACGTGGA
The DNA here is from genome assembly GCA_035566535.1 of Candidatus Acidiferrales bacterium. Taxonomy (GTDB): domain Bacteria; phylum Chloroflexota; class Dormibacteria; order Aeolococcales; family Aeolococcaceae; genus JAFARE01. Next base: position 5,456 of record DATMRA010000094.1, read on the forward strand.
GCGCACCGAGGACGTCCTCAAGGTTGGGGACGAGGTTGAGGTGATGGTGCTGAGCGCTGACAAGGTGCGGCGCCGCATCAGCCTGTCGCTGCGTCAGCTGCATGGCGGCGGTCCCAGCACGGACGGTGCGCCATATGAGGCGCCTTCGTACGACTTCCCGGAAGACGACGAGGACGACGAGGACTCGGAGCCGGCTCCACCACCGGCGCTGGCGGTGGCGCTTGACGCTGCGACAAACGGCGTTGCACAGATCGCCGCGCCGCCGGAAGCGACCGCCGACGAGAGCGCGCCTGTCGACGAGGACGGCACGCAAGCCGTCGAGGAGCCTGCGGCCGCAGTCGCGGACGAGGACAAGCGCGAGCCCTAGCCGCCTCCCGCACCGCGAGTTGCGGGCCTGTTGCACGGCGGGTACGGCCCCGTATTCGCGAAGTTGCTTCGCTTGAGACCTGCGAGGGCATAATGGTGACGGTTTAGGTCCGCCCTTTCTGACCCCCGCCACCCTTAAGGAGGGGCCGGGAGGGCATCGGAGGCAGCTCTTGTACCCA
>DATMRA010000095.1:0-25379 GCA_035566535.1 Candidatus Acidiferrales bacterium
GACTGCGCGGTGGCGATCCTCCGGCGCGCAGGCACCGCTACCGACCGGGGTGCTCGCGGGTCTGGGTCTCGCCCCCAGCGTCTTTCCGCTCAACGCTGCGCTCCCGAGCCTTTTGGAGGCGACGGACACGACGTTGATGACCAGCGCGCTCCGTTCAGAGTTGGGGGACGAGGCCGTCACCGTGACCGCGGCAGAGCTCGTGGTCCTGCGTCGCACCCGCGGGTGTGTGCTCCGCTACCGGCTGGAGTCACGGGAACACCCGGTGGTGTACGGAAAAGTCGGCTACACGTCATCGACCCAGGCCGCGCACGCGGCACTTGGGGCACTCGCCGGCAGCATCCCCGCTCGCGCGCCTGACTGGCTGATGTTCCCGCGCTTCCTGGGGAGTCGCGACGGGCTCGAACTATCGCTGTGGAGCGATGTTCCCGGAGCGAGGCCAGATCTCACCCTCGTCGTCGATGTCGCGCGGACCGTCGTGGCCGCAGCTGGGGTGGCCGCATTCCTGCATGCGTCCCCGATAGGGGCCGGTCCGGCGCGCTCACTCGGCAGCGAGGTGGAACGCGCACTCGCAGCGGTGCGTCTGATCGAAGACGACACCCCTGCCCTCGCCGGATGGCTCAGGGGCATTCTCGCGCCCGCGGAGCACACGCTGGAGACGGTGCCGGCGCAGCCCCACGGTCTTGCCCACGGCGATCTGACGCCGTCGCAGTTGCTGTTCGACGGCCGGCGCGTGGGCCTTCTCGATTTCGACAAGCTGTGTCAGGCGGAACCTGCGCTCGACCTGGGCCGGTTTCTCGCCTATCTGCGCTTCGCGCTCACCAAGCGAGGCGCACAGAGCACCGAAAACCTGGCCGCGGGTTTCATCGAGTCGTACGGCGACCAGGGCGGGCAGCCGGCGCCGGCTGCCCGCGTCGATGCCTACGAGATCTGCAGTCTCGTCCGCATGGCGGCGAGAAGCTGGCTGCAGCTCAAGCCGGCTCGGCTCGCAGTGGTGTGTGCCGTTCTCGAGTCCCGCACAACCACCTCACCACGCGTCTAGTCAGGCCGCGACGCCGCTGCGTGCGGGCGTGTGTTCCTCCACCGTTAATGGGGCTGCGACGCTGCGCTGCCTGCCGGGCACGAACAGTGCAGATACGGCTCCCAACGCGAGGACGGCCGCGCCGACGAATGCGGCCGGCTGCAATCCCGCGACGAAGAGCTGCGGGGTCGCGTAGCCACCTGCGTTACTGAAGACGGTGGCCAGAACTGCGATACCGAACACGCCACCGATCTCCCGAATCGCGTTGTTGGCGCCGGACGCCTGGCCTGTCTCATGCGGCCGCACCGCGGACAGCACCGCATTGGCCGCGGGTGCAAACACGAGCGCCATTCCCGTGCCAGCCAGGATGAAGGGCCCGACAAACGCGATGTACGGTGTGGCCGGGGCCGTGATCAGTGAGATCCACGTGAGCGCAAACGCCTGCAACGCCAGTCCTGCGACCATGAGTGGCCGGCTGCCGATGCGGTCTGAAAGGACTCCGGCAACCGGCGCCACGAGCATGGGCATTCCGGTCCACGGCAGCGTGCGGATGCCCGCCTCCAGCGCCGTGTAGTGCTGCGCCGTCTGGAAGAACTGCGCCAGCAGGAAGATCGAGCCGAACATCCCGAAGTACATCGCGAACGACACCGCGTTCGTCGCCGCGAACGCACGGCTCCGGAAGAACCGAAGCGGGAGCATCGGTGCCGGGCTGCGGCGTTCCCAGAGGGCAAAGACGACGAGCAGCAGGGCTCCGCCGAGCAGGGAGCCCAGGATGGTGCCGCTCCCCCACCCGAGCGCGTTGGCACGAACCAGCCCGTACACGATCCCGAAGAGACCTCCTGTGGCGAGGATCACCCCGGGAATGTCGAAGCGCTGGTTGGTCCCGTAGCTCTCGCGGAGCCGCACCATGGCCAGGATCGCGACGACGATTCCAACCGGCACGTTGACCCAGAAGATCCAGTGCCAGGAGATCCCGGTCACCAGCGCGCCACCGATCACCGGACCAAGCGCCACCCCGAGACCGCTGATCCCCGCCCAGATGCCCAGCGCAACACCGCGTCCGCCGGCGGGAAACGCTTCGGAGAGCAGCGTCAGGGTCAGCGGCATGACGACCGCGGCGCCGGCGCCCTGCACCGCGCGGGCGGCGATCAGCGCCGTCGTCGTGGGTGCCAGCGCGGCCGCCGCTGAGGCCAGGGTGAAGACGCTGAGGCCGGCGACAAACATCCGCCGCCGTCCGAAGCGATCACCCAGCGCGGCGCCGGTGAGGAGCAGCACCGCAAAGCTGAGCGTGTACGCGTTCACCGTCCATTCGAGTGCGTCGATACCTGCGCCGAGCGAGAGACGAATGCTCGGCAGCGCCGTGGTGACGACGAGGTTGTCCAGCGTGACCATGAACAACGCCAGCGACACCAATGCCAACGTCCAACCCGTTCGCGTTCGAGGCATCTCGTGCTCTCCTTTATTGATGGATTGATTACTTATGAGGACAAAAAAATTTTCGCCGGCGTTCAGCGAGCCGCCGGATCTGGAGTAGCGTCCGCGGATTCCCCGTGCTTCTCGGCCCAGAGCGGCGCGCAGACCTCGGGGATCTCGAGGACGGTGGTGACGTTTGCCAGCATCCCGGCGGCGAAGTACTGCGCCACCTCGAGCGGCGACGCCCCGCTGACCCGAGCCACTTCGTCCACCAGCGACTTGAACCCCCGCGCCACATGGCGCCTGATCTCGGGCTCGCTCGCCGCGGCGTATGCCTGGAGCTGGAACAGCAGGGCGAATCGGTCGGAGATCAGCTCCGGATACGTCTGCCCCATCCGATGCAGCGCGTCCGCTGTGTCCACCGCGCCACGCGCAGCGTCGCGAAAGGTGGCGCGGATCTGGCCCTGCACCCGGTCGTGCACCGCGAGGAACAGGTCCTGCTTGCTGGGGAAGAGCGCGTAGATGTACGGCTGACTGATGCCCGCCCGCTTGGCGATGGCCGCAGTGCTCGCCGCGTTATAGCCCGCCTCGGCAAATTCTCGAATCGCGGCCTCGATCACCTGCTCGCGACGCTCTTCGGCGCTCTGACGTGGCCTGGCGGCTGCTTCGAGGGTCATCTCCAGTCGATTATTGATCGACCTATCACAACTTGTCAAGCCCCGGCCTGTCATACACTCCGGCGTCGATGTCGGAACCAGTTCCGCCTCCGTATGTGCCCGAGGAGGTGGCCGCTCGCGAACCTGAGGATCGCTTTCGGACGTGGGTGGCCATCGGCATCGCGATCGTGTCCATCCTGGGTGCGGTGGTCGCATTCAGCGGCACCCTGGCCGGGCAGACGGCTCGCCAGCTTGATCAGTCCGGCATAGAGGACACGTCGAGGCAGCAGCAGATCATCACCGACCTCAGCGGCACAGTCGAAGAGGACTTGCGGAACCTGGCCCCCTACCAGGAGGCCATCAAGGCCGCCGGCGTGCTCCAGTCGCAGGCCGCGACCCTGTCGGCGTCCGATCCCTCCGCTGCCGCGCAGCTGCGCAACCAGGCCGAGTCCTACATGGTCCTCGCCCGCACGCGCGCGCAGTTTTTCCGCGGCGCGTTTCCCGCTCCCGGACCGAGCGACGGACCCGTGCAGTACGACCCCAGGGCTGCACTGCAGCGGCTCGAGAATCAGAACGAGCAGCTGAGTGAGCTGCGCCCTGCCGCGACGCTGGCGCAGGCGGACGCGAAGCACGCCCAGGGGGTGAACCTGGTGGGGCTGGTGACGCTGTTCATCGCGGCGCTGCTGTTCTTGACTCTCGCGCAGTTCACACGCCCGGCGATCCGCCGCGTGTTCGCGGGCGCCGGCGCGTTCACGGCGACGCTCGCCGTGGTGCTCTGGATCGCCGTGCTGTTGACCGGGTCGTCATGAGGCCGCCTGAGCGTATCGAGATACCGGAGGCAGAAGACCTCCGTCGGGAGCGCTTCGCGCGCATCCTCGCCGTGCTCATCGTTGTGGCGACACTTGGGGTTGCCAGCGTCGAGTTCCTGCATTCAATTGCTGACAAGAGCGCGGACGCGGCGTCGGTCGAGGCGCAACGCCTGAGCATCGAGCGCCAGGGAGCCCTGGTGCGGGCTGAGGACGCGGCGCGAGCTCAGATCGACATTTATGCGTACCAACAGCAGGAGCGCGCCCAACAGGCCAACGCATTTCAAGAATATCTGGCGCCGAGTGTCACGTCGGGATCCACCCAGGCGCAGCTGCTCCAGCTCGAGGAGAATCGATGGACGACGCTCGCCGCGCTCACCGGTGATCTGACATCCATCAAAGCCGGGGGCGCAACCAGCCCGCAGCAGGACGCTGCGTTTCCCAACCAGCTGCAGAGTCAGAGCGAGCAGGATGCCGATCGTCTCTTCGCGCTCGAGGACGCGCAGAACCAGCAACGCAGCGACTGGCAGGGGCGGTCAGGCTTCCTCTCGGTGATACTCACGATGCTCGCGGTCGCGATCTATCTCTTCGGTCTGTCGCTGACGCTGCAGGCTCGCGTCCGGCGCTGGCTCGTCACCCTCGGCGTCGTCCTCGTCGCCGGCGGCGGTGTCGCCACAGTGGTGTTGCTGTTCGCGGCGCCCGCGCCGGTTCCGGACTCGGCTGCCGACTCCTATTCCCGAGGCGTGTACGCGCTCAACACCTTCTACACGAAGCCGGGCGACCAGGGCCTCAAAGAGGCGTACGACGATTTCAGCAAGGCCATTCAGGAGCGCCCGCGCTTTGCCCAAGCGTTCCTGCAACGCTCCCAGGTGCAGTTCCTGCTGGGATCGCCGCAGCGCCAGGCAGCGGTGGTGAGCATCACCACCGCCGCACAGCTGCAGGCGCAGGGCAACGACCTGCAGCAGGCCTACGACCTCGGGCTGCGCGACAAGCTGCTGCTGAACAACCTGGCAGCCAACCGCCTGCTGCTGGCTGTCACGCAGAACCAGCCGAGCCGCTACAGCGAAGCGCTGACGTATGTCAATGCCGCCCTCGCACTCGACCCCAACGATCCACTGCTCAACTACAACAAGGGAATCGCACTGCTTGCACAGGGCAACACGGATCAGGCCGCGCAAGCCTACCGGGATGCGGTGGCGCATACCGTCTTCACCGACGTCGCACACAAGACAGCGCGCAACGACTCCGCCGCGGAAGAGAACTACGTCAGCGGCGCCCTGACGCCGCTCGACCTCCTCGTCAAATATCGCCCAGAGCTCATGGCACAGGCGAAGGCGATGAAGGAGCTGATCGTCAACGGCGTCGACCGCAAGCAGGCACCCCCGGGCAACGCCGGGACGATGAAAGTTTCAGAGCTCGACGTCTTTCCGGCTGAGTTGCAATGGAAGGCGAAGATCGACGGGGTTGACCCTTCCACCGCCAACATTTCGACGCAATGGTACTACCAGGATCCGCAGAAGCTCGGGTGGTCGGTGATCCCCTCGATATCGGGCATCGCGGTGAAGGCCACGCCGGGGGTAACAGTCGACAACGCCGCGTACCAGGACCTGTGCGCCACGTGCGCCTCAGACGATTATTTCCTCATCAACAGCTCGCTGAAGACAGCGGGGCAATGCCTGCAACCGGGCCAGTACAAGGTCGAGGTCTACGTCAACGGCCATCTCGGCGCCACCGGGAGCAGCGACGGTACAAATCCACCGCTGCAGGCAGAGCGGATGGCCGACCTCGGCATGGACTTCTGCCGTCCCGCCGCGTGGTCGCAGGATTCGACCAACACGTCGCCGGGGTTCTCGACCGGCTTCACCACCAAGGACGGCTCCACCGGCGCGTACTTCGTTCGCTTCCAGAACCCCGAGACAGCGCCGGGGACTGATCCGGCGACTGAAGCGGCCAACATCCGCGACGAGATGCTCACCGTGTTCGCCAATGTGCTGCCCAGCGGAGCCGGAACGCCGACGATCGATTGCGGGACCAACACCAACGGCACCAACACGCTGCCGTTCGGACCCACGCTGGACGCCAACTGCAACCGCAGCAGCGCCTTCTTCCTCGGCCTCACCGGCGCCGTCGAGACCTGGTACGACTACAACGGCGGGATGCTGCACATCGGCACCGGCATCGCAGCAGACGGCGCGGTGCTCGGCGCCTTCACCTTCGGGCCGAGCAGTCAGTGGCAGAGTTCTACCGAGCCCGCCCCGGACGTCATCTTCGACTCAATCGTGTACACGGGCTAGGCGCGAACCTGCGCGGCTACGCCGCGCGGTTTGTCCGCGACACGGGTTCACCGCCGCGCAAGACTGTGTCGCATGGAATGTCCTTCTTGCGGAGCCTGGATCGACGACACGACGCAAGCCTTCTGCGGCCAGTGCGGCGCGTCCATCGACGACACCGTCACCAATGCTCCTCGGGACTGAGCGCGAAAATCTGAGCGCGGATCAGCGCGCCGCGACCGCCTCCGTGAGCCGCTGCGACTCGATCCACTGCTGCAGGGCGTCGCCCGACTCGAAGGAGCTGATCAGCGCATATCGAGGGCCAGGTCCGGGGTTGTGAACGACGTGCGCCAGCCGCTCGGTGTCGATGACGATCTGACGCTGCGGGTGCAGCTCGATGCGGCTCTCGGTGGATGGATCGTCGCGATCCTCGCGCAGGATGAACGTTGACCCGGGAGGGGCGTTGAGCTCCAGCCACGCACGGACGACCCAGCCTTCGCCGTCGGGGTTGAGCCGGTTGTTGTCGTCGACGTGCATCTGGCGTCGTGCCTCGTCCTCGGTGGCGGGGTTGAGCTTGATCACCCGCACGCGTCCAAACCGAGCGCCGACCGCCTCCACGTAGTCGCACAGCGTTGGCGCGATCTCGCGATTCTGCGTCCAGATCCCGTCCTTGTCGGGCTTGCCATGGTCCCAAAAACCGCGGCACTCCATCTGACCGAGTGCGGACGCGAGGGGCGCGAAGTTTGTGTCGCCACCGGACTTCCAGTCGACATACTCCAAGCGCTCCCATTCCTGCGCAGGTATGGGCGGGCCTGCGTAATCGCGCAGGATCACGAATCCCTTGTCGGCCAGACTGTCCAGTTTGCGGTAGTTCATGAGTGCTCCTTCTGGGTGATGCTCGCTGCTCGCTCGACGCTCGGGCGCTCTCTAGGCTACAACCAGGCCACCGATCGTGGGCGCGGCCGGCCTGCCGCTAAGCTGCCCGGGTGCACCCTGATCTTCGCCTCGCGCTTGAACTCGCAGATCTCGCCGATGCACTGACGATGGACCGGTTCGGCGCCGCCGACCTCAAGGTCGACACCAAGGCCGACGCCACACCTGTCACCGAGGCCGATCGGCGCACCGAAACCGCGTTGCGCGAGCGCCTGCAAAAAGAGCGGCCTGAGCACGCCGTCGTCGGTGAGGAGTACGGGTCGTTCGGCGAATCCGCGTGGCAGTGGCTCATCGATCCCATCGACGGCACCAAGAACTACGCGCGCGGTGGGCCCGTATGGGCCACGCTGATCGCGTTGCGCAATGGCGACGACAGCGTATGCGGCGTCGTCTCCGCGCCGGCGTTGCAACGACGCTGGTTCGCCTCTCGCGGTGAGGGCGCGTGGACTGCGGCGGGTTCGCGCCTCCGGGTCTCGACGGTGTCAGAGCTGAGCGCCGCGTTCCTTTCGTGCACGGACGTGCGTGATTTCGAAGCGCAGGGTCTCGGTGACGCCTTCCGCTCACTGCTGGGTCAGTGCAAATCGGTACGCGGCTTCGGCGACTTCTGGTCGCACATGCTCACCGCAGAAGGTGTGATCGACATCGGCATCGAGGTCGGCATTCATCCGTGGGATGTGGCTGCCGTGCAGGTGATCGTCGAAGAGGCGGGCGGCAGGTTCTCCGATTTCCGCGGCGAACGGCGCATCGACTCGCGCAGCGTCATCACCAGCAACGGCCTGCTGCACCAGCGCGTGGTTGATCTGATGCGGCCCGCATGACCGACGACGACCTCACGCTCGCGCACGAGCTCGCCGACATGGCTGATCGCGTATCAATGGCCAGCTTCCGCTCGCGCACGCTGCAGGTGATCGCCAAGGCCGACCTGAGCCCGGTGACCGAGGCCGACCGCGCAATCGAACGGGATATCCGGGACCGGGTCGCGGCAGTCCGGCCGGGACACGCGGTCATGGGCGAGGAGTACGGATTGCAGGGCAGTGACGGCGCACCCTGGCGCTGGGTGATCGATCCAATCGACGGAACACGCAGCTTCGTGCGCGGCAACGAGACGTGGGCCACGCTCATCGCACTTCAACGAGACGGCCAGAACGTGGTCGCCGTGGCGTCGATGCCGGCGCTGGGTCATCGCTACCACGCCACCAGAGGCGGCGGCGCGGCACTCAACGGCAGAGCGATACACGTCTCGCGCGTCGCCGAGGTGAGTGAGGCGCTTATCACGCACACGAGCATCCCGGGATTCGTGCGCACGCACCAGGCGGAGCGTCTCCTGAGCCTCGCGGGCCGCTGCTGGGACGCACGCGGCCTGGGCAACTCGATGTCCCACCTCGCGGTGGCGCGCGGCACCGCCGACATCGGGTGGACGTCGCGAGCCAACGTGTGGGACTTCGCGGCGCTGTCGCTGATCGTGACCGAGGCGGGTGGGCGCTTCACCGATCGCAGCGGCGACGACCCGGTGCTCGGCGGCACGGGAATCTCGACCAACGGACTGCTCCACGAGCGCGTGCTCGAAGCAGCCGGGGTCTCGTAGGCGTGCGCATCGGCACGCTGCGCCTCGGCAGTCACACCGAGCCGGCCATCGTCCTCGGTGACCAGGCGTACGTGCTGGACGACGTCGCCACGCGGCTGGGACTGTCGCCAGACACCCTGCGCGCCGGCGCGACGATCGGCGACTCCCCGGTGTTGCGCGACCTCGCCGGCGCCACCGCGAGGGCGATCCAGGCAGGCGGCGTCGCCGGCTATGACCTCGAAGCGCTGGGGCCGCCGATCGCCCGGCCCGGCAAGATCATCTGCGTCGGGCGCAACTATGCGGAGCACGCGCTGGAGACCGGCAGCGCTATCCCGACGCGCCCCATCCTGTTCGCCAAGTTCGCCACCGCCATCGTCGGTCCGCACGACGACGTCGTGCGCCCTCGCGAGGTGGAGGATCTCGACTACGAAGCTGAGCTCTGCGCAGTCATCGGACAGGGTGGCCGCCACATCCGGCGCGACGACGCGCTCAGGCACGTGGCGGGCTACATGTGCGCCAACGATATTTCCGCCCGCACAGCGCAGCTGAAGTCCGGCGACCAATGGCTGCGCGGCAAGAGCTTCGACACCTTCTGCCCCACCGGTCCGGCGATCGTGACCCGCGACGAAATCGCCGACCCGCAATCGCTGCGGATCACGTGCCGCGTCGACGGCCGCACCATGCAGGACGGAAGCACGGCGGACATGATCTTCGACGTCGCCACGCTGGTCAGCTATTGCTCCGACGTGTTCACGCTGGAGCCCGGCGACCTCATCCTCACAGGCACGCCGGCCGGCGTGGCCCTCGGCCGGGATCCTGCGCCCTGGCTGCAGCCGGGGCAGCTTGTCGAAGTTGAGATCGAGGGCGTCGGCCGGATCGCAAACCGGATCGTCGACGAACCAGGGCCGGCTGGGTAGACTGTGCCGGGATGACTACGGTCGCAACATCGGCCGGGGAAGGTGCTATTGCAGCGGCAGCCCCGAAGCGCCTGTCACTCGGAGCGGCGGCGCAGATCTTCGCGCGCTACGGCAGCCCTCGGATCATGGCTGTGGCAGCGGTGGCCACGCTGGCCGTCCGCATCCCGCTCGGCCACTGGAGCCTGGCCGACCTCGCCGTGGCCGGCGGCATTCTCGCGGTCGAGCCGTTTGTCGAGTGGCTCATCCATGTGAACCTGCTGCACTTCAAGCCACGCAAGGTGTTCGGCCGCCGCCTGGACCCGTTGTTCGCCAAGCGGCATCGCATGCACCACCGAGACCCGCGAAATATTCCGCTGGTGTTCGTGCCACTGCCCGTGCTGGCCGGCTTCCTCGCCGTGCTCTTCGCCATCGCGTGGTTCGTCTTCCCGACGCGCTATATGAGCGTCACCGCCTTCGCCACATTCACGTGGTTCTTCCTCGCGTACGAGTGGAGTCACTACCTGATCCATTCGCCGTATGTGCCCCGCACACCGATGTTCCGGGCGGTCTGGCGGGCGCACATCCTGCACCACTACAAGAACGAGAAGTACTGGTTTGGCGTCACGAGCCCAATCGCGGACCACGTGCTGCGCACGCATCCGGCGAAGGAGAGCGTCGAATCATCGCCGACGGCGCGCACGCTGGGTGTCGACGACGAGTTCGAGCTCATCCGCATCCCGGCCTGAGCTCGGCCCGCTGACGCGCTCTAGCTGATCCGATCGGTGGCATGCGACTGGCTGCTGGTCGATGGATCCAGCCTCATCTTCCGCGCCTTCTACGGCGTTCCCGCGAGTGTGCGCTCGCCTGATGGGCGCCCCGTCAACGCCGTCCGTGGGTTTCTCGACGCGCTTTCGCGGCTTGTCACCAGCCGGCAGCCCCGCCGTCTCGCGATTGCCAGTGATGAAGACTGGCGACCGCAGTGGCGGGTGGCGTTGATCCCGAGCTATAAGGCGCACCGCACCGCCGAGCCGATGCCCCCGGGGCTGATCCCGCAGATGCCGATCATCGAGGACATGCTCGATGCAATCGGCGTCGATTTCATCGGCCTCAAGGATTACGAAGCCGAAGACGTCATCGCAAGTTGGGCCGCCAAGGCCTCCGGCAGCATCGAGATAGCCAGCGGCGACCGTGATCTGTTCGCGTTGATCGAAGACCCCCGCGTCAGCGTTCTCTACCCCGAGAAGAGCGGGCTCGTGCAGGTCACCGAGGCGGAGGTCACCCGGCGCTACGGCGTGCCGGGGCGCAAATACGCCGACTTCGCAATCCTTCGCGGTGATCCCTCGGACGGGCTCCCCGGCCTGAAAGGCGTGGGTGCGGTGGCTGCCGCGAGCCTGATCCGCAAGCACGGCGGCGTCGCCGGCATCCTCAGCGACGGCGCTCTTTCGGACGCGGCGCGCGAGTACCTGGCCCGTGCGTTACGTGTTGTGCCGCCGGTGGCCACTCTCCCGATGGCGCTGCCCCAAGGACGGCGGGCGTCGTATCCCGCTCACCCCGACCGGCTCGCCGCGCTGTCCGAAACGCACGGACTCACGGCCGCCGGCGATCGTCTGGTGGCGGTTCTGTCAACCGGCGGTGCTGAGCCAGTAGTCGATCCATGACTGACGCACCGCGCCGATCCCTTCATACAGCGACTGCGCGCGCACGTTGTCCGGAGCGGTCTGCCAGATCATGCGAAGAGCACCGTGATCGCGGCAACGTTGCCGGCACGCGCCGATAAGCGCGGTGGCGACGCCGCGTCCGCGCGCCTGGGGCGCGACGAACAGATCGTTCAGCACGCCGACGCGGCCGGCGATCGAAGTCTCCCAACTCCAGAACACGGTGGCGAAACCGACGTCCTCGCCATCGTTGGTGGCAAGGAACTGCACACCTTCTCGGACCGGATCCGCCATCAACGCTCGCGACATCGCCAGCAGCGCGGCGTCGTCAGGAGCCACGTTGTAGAAATCGCAATACGCTCGCATCAGCGGCAGAAGCCGGGGCAATTGGCCCTCGTCCGAGACGATGGAAATGTCCATTGCGCAGGTTGTTTTGGGCCTACGCCCGTCGTGATCGGTTCAACCGGATCAACCCCAGGGTCACGGCTGCAATCATGACGACGAGGGCGGGAACGATGACAGCCGCAATCGGGAAGTCACCTCCCGCATTACCGGTTCCGGCGGCGACGATCGCAAAGTCGCCCAACCGGTCGGACTGTGCTTCGTAAATATCGCCGCATCCGACGCTCACGGTCCTGAGCGGCGTCCAGCGGTCGCCATCGAGTCGCACGACCGTATGCGTCCCACCTGATGAAGAGGTCGCGCGGAGCAGGATGGTCAATTGAGTGTCGCCGGCGGGCGTCAGCGTGATTCCCGTCACCGTGGTGGCGGCGAAGCGATAGACGTTGCTGTAAAAGGCCTGATTCGGCGGAGCAGGCTCCGCCGGTGCGACGGGTGTGACACTGACCTGGAAGGCCACCACTGAGCTGAACGTTCCAGACTGCAGGAGGATCTGTGCCTGCGCTGGATTCTCGCCACGGAACGGCCCGTCCGGTATCTGCGCGGTTGGAAACGCACTGGTCGCCTCAAACACCTGTCTCGTGGCCTGCGGCTCCGGCGAGCTGCCGAAGGTCCGATACGGGTCGACGTTGTTGCAGATGCCGTCGTAGACCGGGGGTGCGTTGTGCGGTAGCGCCCGCCATACAAGGACAAGCGAGACCGCGGATGCACTCAAGGCCAGCAGGGCAACGCGAACCGTGCGCGCGCTGGTGCCGGATGTTTTCTGTCCCATCCGGGTGGACAGCGTAACGCTCGAGCCCCGTAAGGCTCGAGGCTACGTGGAAGTTGCGCTCCCGGCCGCCACGGACTCAGCCGCGACGACCGAAAGCGTCTTCCTACCTAGCTTTAGGCGGCGCGAACCTGCCGGGCGCGTGGACCTTTGTCACTGCGCTCGACTTCGAAGCTCACACGCTCGCCGACAGCCAGGTTCTCGAAGCTCATCGAGCTGTCGAGACCGCTGCGATGAAAGAAATACTCTTCTCCATCCTCAGCGGTGATGAAGCCGAACCCGCGCTCGGGAACGACCTTTTTTACGCTACCAGTCATCTGGTATCTCCTGTCCTTCTCAGATTTCAAACAGACGCTGCGCGTCCGTACGAGAAGGAGGGACGACCACGAGCGAACACCGCTCACGGGAGCGGATGCAGGCAGCATACCGCATCGGGCGATCCCCAAACCATCCCGAGGCGCCCGCGGCGACCAGGGGCTAGAGGTGAATGCCTCGCATCAGCATGCCGAGCGCGTAGGCCTCCGGGGTCACCGGCTGCTCCGCGCGATCACCGTCGGCGTCCTTCTTCCGATCGGAGTCCGGGAGCATGTGGTAGGCCCCGCTCATGATCAGATGATGGATCCCGGGAGCGACCGCGTGCACCAACTCGCCGAACTTGCCCACGCGCGTCGACACCTCGTGCGGCCGCTTGATCAACGCCTCCACCACCATGTCGGCCGCTTCGTCCGGGCTGATCGTCGGAAAGTTGCGATACATGCCTGTCGGCGCGATCATCGGCGTGCGCACGAGGGGCATATGAATAGTGGTGATGTCGATCCCGTCGCCGGAGACCTCGGGCGCAAAGCAGCGTGAGAAACCATCGAGCGCGTTCTTGCTCGCCACGTAGGCGGCGAACCGCGGCGGGTACGTCTGGCCGCCGATCGACGTGATGTTCACGATGTGTCCGTCACCGCGCTCGCGCATCCCCGGAACGACGGCAAGGATCATCGCCACCGCGCCGAAATAGTTCAGCTGCATCGTGCGCTCGAAATCGTGGAAGCGATCGAGCGAGTTGAGCACCGAACGGCGAATCGACCGCCCCGCGTTGTTGATCAGCACATCGACGCGGCCGTGATCGGCGGCCACGCGTTCCACCAGCTCGCGGCACGCTTCGGGGTTGCTCAAATCCGTGGGATAGACGGCAGCGCGGCCGCCGGCAGCCTCCACCTCTGCGCGCATTTCCTCCAGCTTGTCCGCTGACCGCGCCACACCGATCAAGGTGGCGCCGGACGCGGCCAGGTGGCTGCACACGGCGCGGCCGATACCACTCGAAGCGCCCGTCACGATGACCACCTTTCCCGAGGCCACGCGCCGGATGTTGGCCGGTGTGGGCAGCTCCGGATCCAGATGCCGCTCCCAGTAGTCCCACACCTTCCACGCGTACTCATGAAGCGGCGGGCAGGCGATGCCGGTTCCCTCGAGCGCCTTCTGCGCCTCGGTGGAATCGAACGTGGCCCGGTAGTCGACGTACTGCAACGCCGCCGCCGGGACGCCGAGCTTGTCGAGCACCTCGTCAACGATCCGCTTGATCGCGGGCAGACTGCCGACCGCCGACACCGCGCCCGACGGGATCATGCGGGCCATCCGCCGGTCGAATCGCAGCGCGAACTCCGGCGCGTGCGCGGCGCGGCAGAACGTGTTGATGGTGTCGCCCAGCGAAAGAGGATTGGGATCGGTGAGGTGGAACGCCTGTCCATCGAGCCCGTCGAGGTGCGAGATGTGATCGATGGCCCGGGCCACGAAGTCGACCGGGACGAGGTTGAGCGGGCTTCCTTCCGGCCCGATGAACGGCGTCCATTGCGGAAAGGAGTCGCGCATCCGCTGGATCAGCTTGAATGCGTAATAGGGACCGTCGACGCGGTCCGCCTCACCGTTCTCCGACGAGCCGATGACGATGCCGGGGCGATAGACGCGCCAGGGCACGATGGCTTCCTGGCGGACGATCTGCTCGGACTCGTACTTGGTGCGGAAATACGGGTGGTCGAGGCCCTGGCCTTCGTCGAACATTGCCTCGGTGAAGGCGCCCTCGTAGTGCCCGGCGACGGCGATGGAACTGGCGTGGTGCAGCCGCGCTGCCTGGATGCTGTTGGCGAACTCGACGAGGTTTCGTGTGCCCAGCACGTTGGCCCGCTCCGCTTCCTCCTCGGTGGCGACCAGGTCGTACACGGCGGCTAGGTGGTAGACGGTCGCGCCACGCAGGCGGTCCCTGTCCTCCTCGGCAACCCCGAGTCCGGGCTCCGCGATGTCGCCGAGCACGGCGAAGAGCCTCGCGCCTTCTGGGTCGAGCCGTTCGCGCAGCCCAGCGAATCGGGCCCGTGAGCCCGGACGCACGAGGAGAAACAACCTTCCCTCGCGGGCGAGCAGCAGTGGAACCAGATGCCGGCCGATGAAGCCGGTCGAACCGGTAATGAAGTAGTCCACGCGGTCTGCTGCTGCCTCCTTGCCTGCCCTCGGCGGGGAGAATAGGTCAAACGTGTGCCGCCTCAGCGCGGCGGCGCAGCCCGCCGTGCCCCGGGGGCACAATTGACACACACGTCAACTTCGCTGGGAGGAACCGCCGCCATGCCCGAAGCCGTCATCGTCGCCGCCGGCCGCTCACCGATCGGGCGAGCGATGAAGGGCTCGCTGATCAACGTCCGCCCCGACGACCTGGCTGCAACCATCGTCGAGAAGGTCCTCGAGAAGGTGCCGCAGCTCGACCGCGCTGAGATCGAGGACCTGATCTGCGGCTGCGGGCTGCCCGGGGGCGAGCAGGGCTTCAATCTCGGCCGGGTGGTGAGCATCCTCACGCGCCTCGACGTCCCCGGCACGACCATCACGCGCTATTGCGCTTCGTCACTGCAGAGCACGCGCATTGCGGCGCATGCCATTCGCGCGGGTGAGGGAGACGTGTTCCTCAGCGTGGGCGTGGAGTGCGTCTCGCGCTTTCTCAACGGTACGAGCGACATGCCGCAGTGCCAGAACGAGCGCCTGCAGCCGGGCAACCCCGAAGGCTATCCGGACATCTACATCGCGATGGGACAGACCGCGGAAAACGTGGCCCGTCGAGAGGAGATCTCACGCGAGGAGATGGACCGGTTCGCGCTGCGCAGCCAGCAGCGCGCGGTCGCGGCGCAGGACAGCGGCTTCTTCGACCGCGAGATCATTCCGGTGCCGCTGCCGAACGGGGACGGAGTGTTCACCAAGGACGACGGCCCGCGGCGCGAGACAACGCTCGAAAAGCTGGCCGCGCTCCCACCCGTCTTTCGCGAGGACGGCTCCGTCACCGCCGGCAACTCGTGTCCCCTCAACGACGGCGCCGCCGCCGTCGTAGTGATGTCGGACACCAAGGCCAAGGAGCTGGGTATCACGCCCCTCGCGCGCATCATCTCCACCGGCTTGACCGCGCTCGCGCCCGAGTACATGGGTCTCGGACCCATCCAGGCGTCACGCCAGGCGTTGGAGCGGGCGAACATGAGCATCGACGACGTCGACGTGGTGGAGCTCAACGAGGCTTTCGCCGCCCAGGTGATCCCGTCCGCGCGCGGGATCGGCATCGACCCCTTCGACGATCGCTTCAATCCCCATGGTGGTGCGATTGCGCTCGGCCATCCGTTCGGGATGACCGGAGCGCGGATCCTCTGCACGCTGCTGAACGATCTTCAGACGCTCGACAAGACGATCGGGCTCGAAACAATGTGCGTTGGCGGCGGACAGGGGATGGCGATGCTCGTGGAGCGGCTGAACTAGGGCTTCACGCGCCGGGTCGCGACTCCACGCAGGGTCACCTCGTCGCCGGCTGGGGCGCGCCGGGCACCGCGGATCGCCGCCGCGAGCGCCTCGACCGCCAGGTCCACCTGGCGCCGCTCCAGGATGAGTGGCGGGTAAAAGCGGATCACGCCGTTGTTGCCAGGGATGGCCAGTACCCCGCGTTCTTCCAGGCTGCGAAGCACGGGGGCCGCGGCGTGGCGCAGCTCGACGGCGATCATCAGCCCGCTCCCCCGGACCTGACGGATTCCGGCGATTCGGAGTGCCTGGAGCCGGGCGATGAAGTAATCACCCACCGAGTTCACGTGGCCCTGGAGCGTGGGATTGGTGGCGATGCGCAATGTGGCGGTCGCAGCGGCGCAGATGAGCGGGTTGCTCGCGTCGGTGCTGTCGTGCCAGCCCGGGCGGAGGCGCAGCCGCCGCGCGACCTCGGTCCGGGTGACCATGACGCCGATGGGCAGCCCGTTGGCGATCCCGCGCGATAGACAGAGGATGTCGGGCAGGACGCGCTGGCGGGTGCTGACCAGCAGTGATCCCGTGCGCAGCGCTGTCTGGGTCTCGTCGACAATGAGCATCACTCCGCGGCGAAGACAGCGCTCGGCAACACCGGCGAGATAGCCGTCGGGCGGGATCACCACGCCCGCGTCGCCCTGGATGGGCTCCACGATCACCGCGGCCACGCGATTGTCGAGCACCGCCTCCAACGCGTCCAGGTCACCGTACGGCACCCGCACCGCGTCTTCGTCGCGGCGCAGCGCGTGGTGTTTCGGGGTGCCGCGCCGCGTATGGACGCGCGCATCATCGGGATGCCCGCGCGACGCCCCCTCCATTGCAATCACGCGACTTCGGCGCGTGATTGTGCGCGCCGCGATGAGCGCAACCTCGATCGCCTCAACGTCTGTGTTGACGATCACAACATGTGAGAGCGGTTCGGGCGCGAGCACGCTGAGCGCCTCCACCAGCTCGTCCCGTGCGTCGTGATCGAACGCGTGGTGCGCCGCGGTCAACCGGCGCAGCTGGCGGTCGACCGCGTCGACGACCGACGTCTGGCCGTAGCCGAGAAGGCTCGATCCATGGTCGCTGTCGAGGTCGAGATATCGACGATCGTCCTCGTCCCAGACATAGGCGCCGTCGCCGCGGACAAGCCGCAAACCCCGATCTGCGGTCATCGGAATAAGACGTAACCAACGGTCGGGGAGGACTGCGTTCATGCTGGATCCAAGTGGTGCGACTGAACAGTCGGCACTGTACCGCCGATTTGGGCAGCGTGAACGTGGCGCTGCGAGATCGCCGCCCGGGCTCAGTCCCCTTTGGCGACGGGTCGCTCCGGATCGGTGATCCAGTCACTCCAGGAACCGACGTACAGGGCCGCATCGATCCCGGCGACCGAAAGGGCGAGGACCTCCTGCGCGGCGACGACTCCGGACCCGCAATACGCGCCAACGCTGGTGCCAGGAATGGCGCCAACTGTCGCGAAGCGCCTGCGAAGCTCCTCCTCGGACAGGAACCGGCCGTCCGCGTCGTTGTTGCCCGCTGCCGGCACATTGCGGGCACCAGGGATGTGCCCCGCAACCGCATCCACGGGCTCGACCTCGCCACGGAAACGCTCTGATGCGCGGGCGTCGATGAGAACCCCATCCGTGGCGAGTCGCGCCGCCGCGACAGCATCGAGCACCGGCATGAACCCCGGAATGGCCTCGAAGTCGCCCTCCTCGGAGGGGGTTTCCGCCGTGGTCAGCGCTTGTCCTGCCGCCCGCCAGGCAGCGAGGCCGCCGTCGAGCACGTGAACGTCTGGATGGCCGAAATAGCGCAGCGTCCACCACGCCCGCGCTGCAGCCATACCGGTGGCCGCGTCGTACACGACGACCGGGCGGGACGCGCCGACTCCGTGGGAGCGCATGGCGGCCTGGAACGCGGAGTTCTCCGGCAGGGGGTGCCTTCCGGGCCCGGGCGGCGCGGCCAGCTCAGTATCGAGGTCGACGAACTGCGCGCCCGGGATGTGCCCGCGACGGAAGTCCTCGATCCCAGGCGGTCCGCCCAGCACCCACCGGACATCGAGGATCGTCAGCGGCGCACCATGCTGGATCGCCGCTGCCAGTTGGGCGGTCGAGATAAGAGGCGTTACCATTGAGCTCCGGCGCCCGTCACGTGTCGTACCCGTCGAAACCGGGGCGACGACGAGGGCGTTTCAGTTGAGCGAGCGCACCGCAGCTCTCGCGATGTGCGAACCGAACAATGGTACGGTGGAGGCAGATGGTGCGTAGTCCGCGGCCCGGCATGACTGCAATTGCGGTCGTGGGAGCAACGCTCGGACTGCTTCTCGCCTCGTGCTCAGCACCGAGCGGCCCGGTTGGCCCCGCCGGGCGGCACAGCTCGGCCGCCCAACCGGTCTCGGTCGGGCCCCCGCACATCAGCGTCTCCCCATCCGACCAGAGCCAGGGTGTGGCGCTCGACACCCCCGTCGTGGTCACGGCGGAGTCAGGGCGGTTGACCGGCGTGACCGTGCAGGAGGCGGGGGCCAGCGCACCGACCGGCGAGATGTCGCCTGACGGGCGTAACTGGAGGCTCAGCGACGGGCTCGACTCCCAGGCCAGCTACACGATTCAGGCGACAGCCACGAACGACGCTGGGCAGACCGTTTCGTCCAAGGCCGTCTTCACCACTCTGCAGGCCCAGGATCGGTTGCTCACCAGCCGCACGCCGGGTGACGGCAGCACTGTCGGGGTGGGCGAACCCATCGACCTCCACTTCAACACTTCCATCCCGGACGATCGCAAAGCTGCGCTGCTGCAGCGCATCCAGATCTCATCGACGCCGGGCGTTCTCGGCGCGTGGCACTGGTTCTCGGACAGCGTCGTGCACTTCCGCACACAGAGCTACTGGCCCGCCGGCACCAAGGTGACAATCACTGCAAGTCTCAAAGGGTTCAACGCGGGCAACGGGGTCTGGGGCCTGGGTGACTGGTCATCGAGCTTCACGGTCGGCCCCAAGCACGTGTCGGTGATCGACGACAACACGCATCAGATGCAGGTGTACGAGAACGACCAATTGATCAACACCTGGCCGGTGAGCCTGGGAAAGGCGGGGTACCCGACGCTCGACGGAACGTTGACCGTGCTCTACAAGGTCTACAAGGTGAAGATGAACTCGTGCTCCACCTTCCACACGGCAACGGCGTGCATCCCGGGCGCGGGTAACTTCTACAACGAGGACGTCTTTTACGACACCGCCATCTCGACCAATGGGTTCTTCATCCATGCAGCCCCATGGTCCGTGGGTCAGCAAGGCCATGTCGATGTGTCGCACGGCTGCGTGAACCTCAGCACCGACCGCGCCACAACCTTCTACAACTGGAGTCAGATCGGCGACGTCGTGATCATTCAGCACACCGGCAATCTCGCGGACTTGAGCAATGGCGAGGCCGACTGGCAGATAGACTTCGGCCAGTTCTCCAACACCAACGGCGTGGGGCCGGTGTTCACCGGTCCTGCCAACAACGCCGCGCTCGGCGGCCGCGTCTTCTAGCTCCTCAACGGGATCGTGACGCCCTCGACGCCTGAGTCATGAAGGCGATTGTCGTCGACAATCCCGGTGGGCCCGAGGTGATGCACCTCGGCGAGGTGTCCGACCCGGAACCGGGGCCCCGCGACGTGCTCGTGCGCGTAGCCGGCGCCGGTGTCAACCGCGCCGACCTGCTTCAGCGAATGGGTTTCTACCCGCCGCCGCCAGGAGCGTCGGAGGTGTTGGGCATGGAGGCCGCCGGCGAGGTGGTCGCGGCTGGTGCAGACGTGAGCGAGTGGCATGCGGGCGACCGCGTGATGGCTCTTGTCGAAGGCGGCGGGTACGCGGGACTCCTGAGCGCGCCGGCGGGCCAGGTGATGGCCGTGCCTCTGGGGATTGACCTCGTCAGCGCGGCCGGAATCCCCGAGGTGTTCATCACCGCGCACGACAATCTGTTCACCCGCGCGTGGCTGCAAAAGGGCGAAACCGTGCTGATCCACGGTGGCGCAGGTGGCGTGGGCACCGCAGCCGTGCAGCTGGCTCGGCGCGCCGGCGCGCGCGTGATCGTCACCGCGGGAACGACCGCGAAGCTGCAGCGCAGCCGTGAGCTCGGCGCCGAGTGGGGAATCGACTACACCACCGAAGATTTCGTCGCCCGCGTCCGTGACATCACCGATGGCCGTGGCGCCGATGTCATCCTGGACGTGATGGGCGCGGCATACCTGGAGCGCAACGTCGACGCGCTGGCGAAGGACGGCCGGCTCCTGGTCATCGGTATGCAGGGAGGCACCGCAGCCGAGATCGACCTCGGCAAGCTCATGCGCACGCGGGGATCCGTCATCTCCACCGCGCTGCGCGCGAGGCCGGCACACCAGAAGGCCGCGATCGTTCGCGACTTCGTGGAGTCCGTTCTCCCTGCGTTCGACGACGGTTCGCTCCACCCGGTGATCGGCCGGGTCTTCCCGCTCGCCGCTGCGGCCGACGCGCACAACGCCATGGCGAGCGGAGAGGTGCTCGGCAAGATCGTCCTCGACGTGATGGCCTGATGGCCGCAGGCGAGTACGCGCGGCAGCGCTGGGACGCAATCGTCGTCGGCGCCGGCCACAACGGCCTGGCGTGCGCCGCGTACCTGGCCGGCGCCGGACTGCGGGTGTTGGTGCTCGAGGCACGCGACCGGATCGGCGGCGCATGCACGCTGGAGAGACCATTCGACGATGAGCGTTTCGTCGTCAGCCCCTGCGCGTACGTCGTCGGCCTTCTGCACCCGCGCGTCGTCGACGAGCTGCACCTGCGCGAGCACGGCTACAGCGTGCACCCCATCGAGCCGCACCTGTGGTGTCCTTTCGAAGACAGCACGGCGCTAACGCTGTCGGACGATGCGGCGCGCAACCGGGCCGAGATCGCGGCAATCTCCCCCGCCGACGTCGACGGCTATGTGAGATACGAGCAGCTCTTTGCGCGCATCCGCTCAGCCCTGCGCGCGCCGGACCACGACACGTGGCTGGGTGACGCTCCCGCGCGCTCCGAAATCGAAGAGCTCCTGGGCCACGACCGGGAGCTCATCGAGGTGCTCTTCGAGGAGCCGATTGCGGACGTGGTCGAGCGCCACGTGCGCGACGAACGGCTCCGCACGGCGCTGCAC
Organism: Candidatus Acidiferrales bacterium; assembly: GCA_035566535.1. Lineage (GTDB taxonomy): Bacteria > Chloroflexota > Dormibacteria > Aeolococcales > Aeolococcaceae > JAFARE01. The sequence continues at coordinate 21,309 of DATMRA010000095.1, forward strand.
GGACAGGGGTTGATCGGCACATGGGCGGGCCCACGTGATCGGGGCACCGCCGCGATCCACGCGATGCACAGCATGGGGACCCTCGAGGGCCGCGGCGGCGGTTGGGGATACGTCCACGGCGGCATGGGCAATGTCTCGTTTGCGCTCGCCGACGCGGCGCGCGCCGCCGGAGCAGTGATCGTCACGAGCACGCGAGTCGCTGCCATGCTCCCCGGCGCGGGTGTTCGGCTCGAGGACGGCAGCCACCTGGCTGCGCGCGCGGTCATCAGCAACGCCGACCCGGTGACAACACTCGACCTGTGCGGCGGTGATGCGCCGCCCTGGTTCGCGGAGCGTGCCCGCGCGTGGCGCATGGAGGGCCCCGTGATCAAGATCAATTGCGCGCTCTCGCGCCTCCCGCGCTTCACGGCGGCCACCGGCGACGCACAACCCCACCGGTCGATGATCACGGTGGCGCGGAGCATCGACGGGACGCAGGCGGCCTACGAAGACAGCCGCCGCGGTCACGCGGCGCCACACTGGGCCGAGCTGTACTTCCACAGTGCGTACGACCCCAGCGTCGCTCCCCCCGGAGCGCACGTGATGAGTGTCTTCGCGCAGTACGCGCCATACCACCTTGCTGAGGGCACCTGGGCACAGCAGCGCGACTCCGTGGCGGATGCTGCGCTGGCCGAGGTCGCGCGCTTTGCCCCGGACGTTGTCGACTGCATCATTGAACGGCAGGTGCTCGCGCCGCCCGACATCGAGGCGCACGTCGGGCTGCATGGCGGCCACATCTTTCAGGGTGAGTGCCTTCCGGACCAGATGTGGCGCAACCGCTTCCAGCCGCGCACTCCGGGTTTGGGTATGTACATGTGTGGCGCCGCCACACATCCGGGAGGCAGCGTCATCGCGGCCAACGGGCGCAACGCGGCGATGGCGGTGCTGGCCGACCTGCGTGGCGCAGAAGCGCATGCAGCTCAGGGGAGCAGCGCGTCGGCATCGATCTCGACCAGGTAGACCGCGCCGTCAGCCCCGCAGGCGAAGCGCGTTGCGTATCAGCGCAATCTCCTCTCTGTCGGCGACGCGCAGCGCGATCAGCACCAGCGCGTAGATGGCGGCTGACGCAAACACAACGACGAACAGCATGAGGCGGCCTTGCGGGTTCACCAGGTAGATGAATGCACCCATCACGAGGCCGGCCGTGATTGCTTTCCACGACGATCGCACGACGCGGATCGTGCCCAGCTGCGCGCGCAGCACGAACCAGCCCACAACCACCAGCGCCGCCTCCGTCACAACCACCGCCCAGCTGGCGCCGAGGTATCCGTACTTGGGGATCACCACCAGGTTCACGCCGATGTTGATCACCAGCCCGACCACGGCCACGACTGCGAACACCGTCTGCTTGTCGATCGCGTTCAGGGTTGCGGCGAACGTGTTGTCGGCGAACATGAAGATGATGGCCAGCGCGAGGATCTGCAGCGCCGGCTCCGACTGCGGATATAACTGCAGCAGGTCGTTGAACTGCTGCGCAAGGAGGAACACTCCGACCGTGACCGGCCAGCCCAGGATGACGAGCGCCTTGAAGAACTTCTCCGAGAGGAACAGCACGCGATCCGGCGCTCGCTTGTGGTACAGCGAGAGCAGCGGAAACACGACGCCCCTCAGCGTGAAGGGGATGAACAACAGCGACTCGAACGGTTTGTACGCAAAGGTGTACCACCCAACCTCGCTGTAGGGACGGAAGCGCTGCAGGATGGGCACATCGACCTTGAAGTACACCGTCGTGATGATGAACGTGATGCCCAGCGGGATGGCTGCGCGCAGCCACGGCCTGAGCAGGTTGACCTCCAACTGCCAGTGGGGGCGGAGCACGCCCTTCGCGTACAGCACCACGGCGAAGTAGACGCATGCGAGCGCGTAACTCGCCGCGTAGACCCACAGGTAATAGCCGGTGTCGGCGCCGAGATGCGTTCCCAGCAGCACGAGAGCAAGCACGATCGCGGTCTCGGGAACGATCTCGATGATCTCGAACGTGAGTTGCTGCATGGCGTACAGCGAGTTGCGCAGCAGCAGCTGGTAGCCGGATAGCACCAGGATTGCAAACGACGGCAGCAAGAGCGAGCGCAACCCGGCCAGGTACAGAAACCCGAAGAGCAGCGGGAGGCCCACCACCGACAGGAGCAACTTGACAGACGCGACGTTGTTGAGGAAACGGCCGATCGACCCCGTGTCCCTGGCCCCTTCGCGGACGTAGAGGGCCGAGAAGCCCAGATCGGTGAACACGCCGACGAGGCTCACGTACGTGACCGCCGTCTGCATCTCGCCGAATCGCGTATCGCCGAGCGAGTTGCCGATGGCGATCACCGCGACCAGCGCGATGATGCGCGAGATCACGCGCGCGACAAGGATGAGCAGCGTGTTGCGCAGCGCCCGCATGCCCAATCCTGCCGGAGGGGACAGGGGTGCGCCGGCGGCGTCGGGCTGCACCGCCCGTGGGTTCTTGCGCGCTGAACTCATCGTGAGAGGTTGTAACGCGACCCAACCTCGATGTGTGTCGTTGCCCCTCCGATTTGAGCCACGAGCCGGGCCGCGAGGGCCGCCGTGCCGCAGACGTCGAGCCTGTTGTGCTCGATCACCCCGGCCAGCACGGCCGCCGGCGCTCCTCGCAGCCACGCACGGAATCTGGACGGGCCTTGGATGCCGGGTATGTCGTCCTCGCGGAAGTAGCGGAGCAGGCGCATCTCGGCCTGGCGAAGGGTGCAGCTCCGCAGCTCGGCGCGAAAGAGGCGCCGCGTCGAGGCCAGCAGGTCGACGTGCAGGCGCGGCTCCACCGCCGCAGGGTGGATGCCGTTGGCAACGCAGCGGGAGCCCAGCACGCGCAGGTCGAAGGCGCGCCCGTTGTACGTCAGCAGGAGCGAGCCGTTCACCAGGGCGGCAACCGCCCGGAGCAACGCCGCCTCAGCGCCCACCTCGGCCAGCAGAAACTGCTCGAGGTGGAGCCACCGCCCGCGCTGGGTGCCGATGCCGACCAGGAATGCGGCCAGGTGCCCGGAGGCGACACCCACGGCCTCGATATCGAGGACCCGTATCTCGCTGTCTTCGGGCTGCAGCCCGTCCAGACGCGGGTCGAGCCGGCAGAGATCCACCGCCCGGAGGCCCGGGTCGAGACCGGCCGCCTCGAGGAACTCGACCAGATCGATGGTCTGGGAGCGCCGGTACACATCTCCCCATCCGGTCGGTTCGGTGAGGAACCCCAGCTCGCCGGCTCGGACCACAGCGGAGCAGCGCATGTGCCGCGGATTGTATCGAACGAATGTTCGTCGCGGTCGAAGGGGCAATCACCTCCCGATACACTGCCAGCCATGCCTGACGTCCTTGTCGAGCGCTCGTCCCCGGGTGCGGCCGGTGCGCTCCCGGACGGCGGCGTCCTCTTCGCCCGGGCGCTCCGCGAAGCCGGGGTGACGACCCTGTTCACCCTGCCCGGCGGACACATCCTCCTGCTGCTCGACGCCTGCGCCGAAGCGGGAATCCGCGTCATCGACACGCGCCACGAAGGCGCGGCCGTGCTCGCGGCCGAGGGCTGGGCGCTGGCCACGGGGAATACCGGCGTGGCAGCTGTCACTGCCGGGCCGGGCTTTGCCAACGGGCTCATCGGGCTGATCGACGCAGGCGCGTGGAGCGTGCCGCTCGTGATGATCGCCGGCCGGACGGCGGTCAATCGCCAGGGGCGTGGTGCGGTCATGGACATCGATCAGCGGGCGATTGCCGCGCCGGCCGTCAAGTGGGCGGCCAGCTGCGTCGAACCTGGGCGCATCCCCCGCTATGCGGCGGAGGCCGTCTACCGCGCGCGCTCGGGCTGTCCCGGAGCTGTGTATCTCGATGTGCCCTGGGACGTGATGCAGGCCGCACCGGCGGCACTCGACGTGGCGCCCTCCGGGTTCCCCGACCGCGCACCACTGCCTGCTGCGTCGCCTGACGACATCGGCGCGGCCCTCGCCGCCCTCCGCAGGGCCGAGAGGCCGGTGATCGTCGCCGGCAGCGGCGCCTTCTGGTCGCACGCGGGCGAGGCGATCGCGGCGTTCGCCG
>DATMRA010000096.1:0-5987 GCA_035566535.1 Candidatus Acidiferrales bacterium
TTACCGGATCGATCCTGCGCCCTATATCGCCACGCTCGACAGCGCCAAGGCGATGCTGCAAAGCGCGCAGGCCAATGTCGTGGCGCAGAACGCCCAGGCGGAGCGCTACAAGGCGCTGGTCGCGGGCAACGCGGTCAGCCAGCAGGACTACGACAACGCGGTCGCCGCGCAAGGAACGGCCGAGGCCGCGGTGGCGTCGGGCAAGGCGGCGGTGGCCTCGGCTCAAATCAACCTGGGCTACACGACGGTCGCATCGCCGATCAGCGGGCGCACCGGCATCTCGCTGGTAACCGAGGGAGCGTACGTGCAGGCGAGCCAGGCCACGTTGATGACGACCGTGCAACAGATCGACCCGATCTACGTAGATCTCACGCAGTCCAGCGTGCAGGGGCTGCGGCTGCGACGCGACGTGGCGAGCGGCAGGGTGAAGCTCTCCGGCCTGAACCAGGCCAGGGTGCGGCTGTTCCTCGAAGACGGCCACGAGTACCGCCATACTGGAGCGTTGCAGACCACCGACATCACGGTGGACCCGACGACCGGCACGGTGACGGTGCGCACTCTGTTTCCGAACCCCAAATCCGTGCTGCTGCCGGGAATGTTCATCAAGGCACGCGTCGAGGAAGGCGTCAACGAGGATGCAATCCTGGTGCCGCAGGCGGGCGTGACGCACGATCCACAAGGCCGGGCCACGGCGCTCGTGGTCGGCCCGGACAACAAGGTGCAGACGCGCACGCTGCAGCTGGGCAACACGCAAAACGACCAGTGGGTGGTCGAAAGCGGCCTCGATGAGGGCGACCGTGTCATCGTCGACGGCGTGCAACGCGTGCAGCCCGGCGTGACGGTGGTCGCGACCGAAGCCGGCACGTCGTCGCCCATCGCGATGGCGGCCACGTCCTCTCCAATCGAAAAATAGTCTAAGGGGACGATCGTGGCCCGGTTTTTCATCGACCGCCCGATCTTCGCGATTGTCATCGCGATTCTGATCTCGCTTGCCGGCATCCTCGCGATCGCCGTCCTGCCGATCGAGCAATACCCGTCGATCGCGCCGCCGGTGATCCAGATCAGCGCGCAATACCCCGGCGCTTCGGCCGAAACGGTCGAGAGCACAGTGGTGCAGGTCATCGAGCAGCAGATGAGCGGACTGGACAACTTCCTGTACATGTCGTCGACCTCGGACGACTCCGGGCAGGCCAACATCACGGTCAGCTTCGCGCCTGGAACGGATCCGAACATCGCGCAGGTGCAGGTGCAGAACAAGCTGCAGCTGGCCACACCGCAACTGCCGCTGACAGTGCAGCAGCGTGGCATCACCGTGACCAAAGCGGCCAACGGCTACCTCCTGATCGCAGGCTTCGTTTCGACCGACCAGAGCATGTCGCGCTACGACATCGCCAACTACATCTATTCGCACCTGAACGACCCGATCAGCCGCATCAACGGCGTCGGTCAGGTCAACGTGTTCGGCACCCAGTACGCGATGCGCATCTGGCTCGATGCGACCAAACTGAACGACTACCAGCTCACGCCGGTCGATGTGAGCAACGCCATCGCCAACCAGAACGTACAGGTTGCCGGGGGCCAGCTCGGCGGCACGCCGGCGCCGACATCGCAACGTCTGACGGCAACGATCACCGAGGCGACGCTGCTGCGCACGCCAGAGGAATTCGGCAACATTCTTCTGAAGGTCAACCAGAACGGCTCCCAGGTGCGGATTCGCGACGTCGCGCGCATCGAGCTCGGGGCCGAAACCTATTTCGTCGACTCGCACTACAAGGGGCAGTCTTCGTCGGGCCTCGCGATCCAGCTCGAGCCGGGCGCCAACGCGCTCGCGACCGCCAAGGCCGTACGCGCACAGATCGACCAGCTCAAGCCGTTCTTCCCGAAAGCGCTGCAGGTGGTCTATCCGTATGACACCACCCCTTTCATCCAGAAGTCGATCACGGAGGTCGTCAAGACGCTGTTCGAGGGCGTTGCGCTGGTGTTTCTCGTGATGTACCTGTTTCTGCAGAACACCCGGGCCACCATTGTTCCAACCATCGCGATACCGGTCGTGCTGCTCGGCGCCTTCGGCGTCATGAAGGCGGCCGGCTTCACGATCAACGTGCTGACCATGTTCGGCCTCGTGCTGGCCATCGGACTGCTGGTCGACGACGCGATTGTTGTGGTGGAGAACGTCGAGCGGGTGATGTCGGAGGAGGGCCTGTCGGCGCGCGAGGCGACGCGCAAGGCTATGGGACAGATCTCCGGTGCGCTGATCGGCGTCGCCGTGGTGCTTTCGGCCGTGTTTGTGCCGGTCGCGTTCTCGGGCGGCTCGGTGGGCGGCATCTATCGCCAGTTCTCGCTGACCATCGTCTCGGCGATGCTGCTGTCGATCTTCGTCGCGCTGTCGCTGACGCCCGCGCTGTGCGCGCTGATCCTCGCCCCGGCCGGCCATGCGCAGCAGCGGACCCTTCTGGGCCGGTTCTTCGCCGGCTTCAACCGCGGTTTCGACCACGTGCGCGAGCGCTACCTCGGCGGTGCGCGCGGCATCATGAACCGCTTCGTCCGGTGGCTGCTGGTGTATGCGGCCATCATCGTCGCCGTCGGCCTGATGTTTCTGCGTACCCCGACCGGTTTCCTGCCGGAAGAGGACCAGGGCATCGCGTATGTCCTGGTGCAGACGCCCGTCGGCACCACGCAGGCCGTGACCGAGCGGGTGCTGTCCGATGTTTCGCAATACCTGCTCAAGCAGGAGAGCGCCGCCGTCGACAGCACGTTCGAGGTCGCGGGCGTCAATTTCGCAGGACGCGGCCAGAGCGTGGGCTTCCTGTTCGTCCATTTCAAGGATTGGTCCGAGCGGACAGCTCGCGGCCTGTCGGCCCAGGCCGTGCTCGCACGCACCGCGAAGCAGTTCGCCTCCTACCAGGGCGCACTCATCGTTCCCGTCAACGCTCCGTTGCTTCCCGCATTGGGAACGGCGAACGGTTTCGATCTCGAGCTGCAGGACCGGGGCGGGGTTGGCCACGACGTGCTGGTGAAGGCGCGCGACCAGCTGATCGCGGCGGCGGCCAAGGATCCGCGTCTGGCGCAGGTGCGGGCCAACGGCATCCCGGACAACCCCACGTACAAGTTCGACATCGATCGCGAGAAGGCGAGCGCGCTCGGGATCAACCTGAGCGACGTCGACCAGACGTTCTCGATAGCGTGGGGCTCGAAATACATCAACAACTTCCTCGACACCGACGGCCGCATCAAGCGCGTCTACATGCAGGCCGACGCTCCGTTCCGGATGAATCCCGAGGATCTGAACGGTCTGTACGTACGCAACCTGTCGGGGACGATGGTGCCATTCACGTCGTTCGCCACCGGACACTGGACCTGGGGTTCGCCCAAGCTCGAACGCTACCAAGGCGTGTCGTCGATCGAGATCCAGGGCAATGCCGCGCCGGGCCTGAGCACCGGACAGGCCATGGCGGCGATGGAACAGTTGATGAAGAACCTGCCCGCCGGCATCGGCCACGAGTGGACCGGCATTTCGCTGCAGGAGCAGCTGTCGGGCTCGTCCGCGCCGCTGCTCTACGGCCTGTCGATCCTGGTGGTGTTCTTGAGCCTGGCGGCGCTGTACGAGAGCTGGACCATTCCGATCGCGGTGGTCATGGTGATCCCGCTCGGCATCTTCGGTGCGCTCGTTGCCGCGTACGTGCTGCACCTTGCCAACGACGTGTTCTTCCACGTCGGGCTGCTGACGACCATCGGCTTGTCGGCGAAGAATGCGATCCTGATCATCGAGTTCGCGCGCGATCTGGAGAAGGAGGGCAAGCCCGCCCGCGAGGCCGCGATCGAGGCTGCACGCCTGCGGCTGCGCCCGATCCTGATGACATCGCTTGCGTTCGTGCTGGGTGTGATGCCGCTGGCGATCGCGACCGGCGCCGGTTCCGGCGCGGAAAACGCGGTGGGCCGCGGCGTCATCGGCGGGATGCTGACGGCGACGTTCCTCGCGCCGTTCCTGGTGCCGATGTTCTTCCTTGTGATCACGAGCGCCTTCAAGTCGAAGCCCGCGCCGCACGAAGAGTTCGCGGGCGGGGCGCCGCAGCCTGCGGTGGAAAGAGGCGCGGCATGAAACTCGAGCGCATCTTCGTGGCTGCCATTGCAGCGCTCGGCCTGGGGGCCTGCTCGCTGGAGCCGGTGTATGAGCGTCCGCCGGCGCCGGTGGCAGGCACGTATCCGGCCGGCCCGGCATACCAGCAGACGACCGGCGGCACTGCCGCGTTCGCGGACGAGATCGGCTGGCGCGACTTTCTCACCGACCCGCGCCTGCAACGCCTGGTGCAGATCGCCCTCGCGAACAACCGCGATCTGCGCGTGCAGGCCCTCTATATCGCGCAGGCGCAGGCGCAATACCGCATTCAGCGCTCCAATCTGCTTCCGCAGGTCGCTGCCGGCGCAAGCGAAACGGCCTCGCGCAGCGTTTCCAACATCACCAGGCAGAACGTGACGACGCGCGTCGACGACGTCGGCGTGTCGCTGTCGACGTGGGAGCTCGACTTCTTTGGGCGGCTGCAGAGCCTGGACCACGCCGCCCTGCAGCAATACTTCGCCACGGCGCAGGCGCGCAAGGCGTTCCAGATCGCGCTCGTTGCGCAAGTCGCGGACCAGTACCTCACGCTGCTCGCGGACGACGACCTGATCGTGGTCACCCAGCATACGCTCGAAACCGCGCAACAGTCGTACAACCTCATGCTGCTGCAATTCAACACCGGCACGGCGAACGAAGAGAGCCTGAGCCAGGCCCAGACCATCGTCGAGCAGGCGAAGGCCAACTACGCCGCCCAGGTGCGCACCCGTGCGCAGGACGAGAACACGCTCGTGCTGCTGCTCGGTGCGCCGCTGCCGGCCGATCTGCCGTCCGCGAGGCCACTCAACTCGCAGTCGATCCTCGCCGACATTCCGGCCGGCCTGCCCTCGGACCTGCTGATGCGACGGCCCGACATCATGGAGAGCGAGGCGAACCTGCGGGGCGCCAACGCGAATATCGGAGCCGCACGCGCGGCATTCTTCCCGTCGATCACTCTTACGGGTGGCCTCGGGACGGAAAGCGCCGCCCTGTCGGGCCTGTTCGGGGGCGGATCGCTCGCGTGGAGCTACGTCCCCTCGATCACCGTTCCCATCTTCGAAGGCGGCCGGCTGCGCGCGAACCTCGACGTGGCGACGGTGCAGAAGGACATCAACGTCGCCCAATACGAGAAGTCGATCCAGACCGCGTTCCAGGAGGTGGCGAACGATCTCGCGGCGCGCGGCACGTACGACGACCAGGTCGCGGCGCTCGAGCGTTACGTCGCGGCCTCGCAACGCTACCTCGATATCGCCCAGCAGCGCTTCCGGGGCGGCGTCGACAGCTACCTGAACGTGCTGACCGCGCAGACCAGTTTGTATACGGCCCAGCAGCTCCTGGTCACCGCGCGGCTGCAGCGGCTGACGACGCTGGTCAGCCTGTACCGGGACCTGGGTGGCGGGTGGATCGAACACACGGGCGACGCGCCCGCGCCTGCCGAGAACATCGGGTCGCTCGCGCCGCACAACGACGCGTCGTGGAATCTGATGCAGTTCGTCCGGTCGGCGGACACTGGCCGGGCCGGTGCACCGTGAGGAGCGGCGCTTAGGAAGTACTAACCCGACTCAAGAGCCGCTTTGTATTTCAGGAGACCGAAGCAGCCCCCCGGTCGTCAAATTTGGCGAAAACCTCGACCGCCCAATCCACGAACAATCGGACCTTAACGATAGCCCAGGACATCCGGCAGGCTGCGCTCGATGGGACCCTCCAGACATGGGGCAAGGCCGACTCCATCGGCACATTCCGCTGCTGGAGCGCAAGCCCGGGGCGCTTCGCACTGGGGCGCCCTTTGCCGACATGCCCGAGCCGCTGCAGCAGTTGCGCCGGGCGCTGCTGCGCGACGCGGGCGGAGACCGGGTCATGGCGCAGGTGACCGCTATCGCCGAGAAGTATTGAA
>DATMRA010000097.1:0-2103 GCA_035566535.1 Candidatus Acidiferrales bacterium
ATGGGCGCACCCGCGAATCAGCTGGCGCCGGGTCCTCCACACGAGGTGGCATAGCCGCACGCGTTGAAGCCGTCACTGTCGCCGTCGGGCGCCGATGGAGTGCCGATGACGCGGCCCGAAGAGTCGATGAGGTTGATCTGCTCCGAAGCGTTGAGCCCCGCGGGCGCCCCGTTGACTTGAGCCAGGTCGAACGTTGTCGTACTCAGTGTTGGCAAGGCGGCCAAGCCGGTTCCAGAGGAACCGATGATCGTCGGTGTCTCCTCGATCCACTCCGCTGTTGCGAAGGTCGATGCGTAGGGAACGGTTTGCGTGAAGGTCTCGCCGCGAGTGGTGTCGGCAACGGTAACGGTCCAGACTTCCGGAACGAGCTGGCGAAGATCGACGTGCATGTGATCTCCGGCTCCCACCGTCATCGTGCTGATGGTCAGGCTCGGGGCCGGGATGACTTCCCACCACGCCGAGTAGGTCGTCGCTCCCGACGAGCTCACGTCCTGTGACGTTCCCGCCTGAATGAGCGTGGCGTCAGTGACGGTGCACGCGGTGTCGATGCATCCGCCTCCAACACCCACCCAGGTGGCTGAGGACTCGGCCTGCCCCGCGGTATGCGCGCTCGCCGAGGGGACCGTCCAGTCACCCGCGACCTGCTGGAATGGGGTTCCCTTCTCGAGGATGCCCTGGTTGTAGCCGAACCAGTTGCTCGACTGGCCGGCCGCCAGCACCGCGATCCGGTGATGGGCCGGGCCGGCCGCTGCGGCTCCCGGAAAGCGTGCTGCCACCAGGAGTGCGGCGACAGCGATCAGAGCGGTGGCGGCGGCAAGCTTCAGAGGCGATTGCTGCGCACCCGAACCGGTACCACGCATGCGCGGTCCTCCACATGAACGGCCCCTCCTGGCTTCGACCATAGCATGGGGGTCCCGTTCGGCCGAGGGCTGCTTAGGGCGCGGTTGGGCGCTGGCCGGCTGCGCGACGCGACAGCGGATCGAGTGCGTAGTACACAGCCATGAGTCCATGGAACGCGAGGCAGGCATACGCATTCACGAACGCGATGCCGACCGACACGGTATACGCCGCGACTCCCACCACGAATAGGATGGTGGCCATCCCTCGTTGCGCTTCCGGAAATGACTCGACGAGCAACCGGCGCCGGAATGAGGCATACAGCCAGAGCGCCCCCCACGCGTATGCGTTGAGCGCCATCGTCACGCTGTACACGACCGCAGCGACCTGCGCGCCGTCCCCTCGGCGCAGCGCTTCGCCGAATACGCCGGTTGGGTACGGCAGGAACGCAATGGTGAGCAGGAGAAGCAGATTGAGGTAGACGAGCCGTCGGTCGACGCGCGCGAAGTAGGCAAAGATCGAGTGGTGGTTCACCCACATGATCCCGATGATGCTGAAGCTCACCACGTAGGCAGCCAGCGACGGCCAGCGATTGGCCAGGTCATTGGCGAGGTTGTGGAAGTTCGCAGGTTGCGCGATGGTGAGCACCAGCAGCGTGGCCGCGATGGTGAAAACGCCGTCGCTGAAGGCCTCAACGCGTCCTTTGCTCACGCTCCGGGGATCCTACGATGCGCGGGCGAGGGCCGGTCGGCCCGTGTCAACCGGCGAGTTCGAGCAGCCGGGTGACGGTATTCCAGTTGCGCTGCGTCGCTCGGAGTCCAAGCAAGCGCTCCCAGTCCGGTAGGCGTGACGCCATGACACCGCCCGGCAGGCGCAGGTAGATCACGCGCTCACCGAAGGCGAACTGATCCGGAGCGAACGCATCGTGGTCAACGCTCGCGACTTTGGCGGGTGGAGGAGTGCCGGCGAGAAAGGCCGCGTGGAGCTCATTCTTTGGAATGCCCTTGGCGACAAAGGGGTTCCCGGCGATCACGGCCGCAAGCTCTTCCGCTGTCCGGACCACGACGGTGACGTCGAGTGCGAGATCCGTTCTGATGCGTGCAGCGATCTCTTGCTCGAGCTTCGACGCGGAGACGCGACCCGTCGTGAAGATGGCGTTGCCGCTCTGCAGGTGCGTCCGGATATCGCGATAGCCGAGTGCATCGAGCAGGCCGCGCAAGTCCGACATCGCGACTCGCTTGTTGCGGCCGACGTTGATTCCTCGCA
>DATMRA010000098.1:0-3041 GCA_035566535.1 Candidatus Acidiferrales bacterium
GCACACAGCTGTGACGTCGGCTCCGAAGTATCTGGCCAGCTGCACTCCGGCGGTGCCGATGGATCCGGAGGCGCCATACACGACGATCCTCTGTCCCTTTCGTGGATTCGCCGGTCTCAGCGCGTTCAACGCCAGGATTGCCCCGTCGCAGATCGCCGCCGCTTCTTCGAAGGGCATGCCGACCGGCATGTGCGCCACTGCGCCGCTCGCCCGCACACAGACGAATTCGGCGTGCGTGCCGAACTTCCACGGATGGATGCCAAAGACGCGGTCACCGACCGCGAACTCAGTGGCGGCGGCGCCGACCGCCTCGACTTCTCCGGCAAAGTCGCTGCCGAGGATCCGCCGCTTCGGTCGGAGGAGACCGGTGACCAAACGGGAGGCGAACAGGTCGGCGCTGCGCAGCCCGGTGTCTGTGCGGCTGACGGTCGCCGCGTGGACCTTGACAAGGAGTTCGTCGTCCTTGGGGGTGGGCCGCTCGACTTCCTCGAGTCGCAGCACCTCCGGTGGTCCATACCTGTCGTGGACAACTGCTCTCATGCGGCCCGCCACATCAGTGCGACCGCGCCACAAGGCCGTCGCCGCCGGCCGCCATCGGGTGTGAGCTGAGGAATCGCGCCACCGCGGCGTGCAGCTCGCGCGGTCGTTCGAACTGGGGGACGTGCGCGCAGTCGAGCTCGAGATGATGAGCGTGGGGGACGGCGCGCTCCACGTGGCGGGCGAACGCCACGGGGACGAGGTGGTCGCGCGTGCCCCAGACGAAAAGCGAGGGGGCGGCGATGCCGCTGATCCTCTCCCACAATCCCTTGGGGCCGATGGGCTCCTCGAGATAGATGTTGCGAGCGGCGGCGTAGAACGCGGCTCGGCCGCGAGGATGGAGGAACCCGCGGAGGAATTCGTCCACGCCGACCGCCGACCAACCGGATTTCGCGCCCGGTATGAGGCGCCGAATCAGGGGATCGACGATCGCCCGTGGCGCCGGTTGCAGCATGCCCAACTCGGGCCTCACAAGACGCAGGTACGGAGCCCACGGCCGCGGCCGGCGCCATGCCAGAGATGGTGTCAACAATGTCAGAGACTGGACGCGCCCCGGGTGCTGCAACGCCAATTCCAGCGCGACCCTGCCGCCCATGCTGTGGCCGATGATGTGGGCGCGCTCGAGCCCGAGCGCGTCGAGCGCCTGTGCTGCGAAGCGCGCGAAGAACGCCGCGTCGTACGCCGCGCGGACCGGCTTGTCGGCGTCGCCGAACCCAGGCAGATCGAGCGCGATCACGCGGTAGGTCGGCGCGAGCGCGTTGATGGTCGGCAGGAACGACGCTTTGGTCGCGCCGAGGCCGTGGAGCATCAGCACCGGCTCCCCGCGCCCGGCCTGCAGCGAAGAGAGACGCTTGCCGCCCCGCCCCGCCAGCCGTACCTCCAACCGCCCCGGACGCCGCACCGCCGTCGCCGCGAGCAGGCCGACGGCGAGATGCAGGTTGTGGCGCACTGTGAGGCGCCCCGATCGGTACGCCTCGAGACCTGCGCTCACGTTCTCCGCGATGTGCCGCCATGTCTCGCGGTCGGCGGCCAGGGTGGCGCCAGGACGGCGCCTGCGGTCGGCCGGCAGCAGGCTGGCCCGGTCGCGCTCGCTCGAGACCACGACGTCCCACTGCTCGTCCGCGTCGTCTCCCGTCACAACCAGCCGGATTCGAGACCGCCCCGGCGGCGGATCGAACGCGGTTCGGTCGAACCGGCCGAGCATGCTCCGGAGCAATTGAGATGTGTCAGGTGGTGTTGTGCGCGCTGCCAAGGCATCCCAGGGTATCGCGACGACAGCACCAGGTCGGGTATGCAGCCGAGGCGGGCCGGCCGTTGCGCGACGGCCGGCCCTGCATTCGGGTCAGGACGCTGCTGCAGGCTCCGGAATCAGTCCGAGCTGCAGAGCGAAGTCCATCTGATCGTAATACGTGCGGTGGCGTGCGATCCGGCCGGCCTCGATGTCGAAGACATCCGCGTACGGCAGGTTGAGGGTGCGTCCCGAGGGCGGCACCTCGCCCTGCGGAGTCATCAGCGGCCCGGTGTGCGTGCCGGTGTACCTGCCCTCGCAGACGACTCTGTTGCCCTGCTCGGTAACGGTGTCGACCTCGAGGCGCGAGTCGGGGAGCGCCACAATGAACCCCTTCGCGAATCCGATGAACGGGTCGATGCCGGTCAGCGTCCCGACACCCGGTGCGGTGGACTGCACATCGGGGCTCAGGACTTCGGGAGCACGGCTCCAGTCACGGTCGTTGAAGACGCGGTTGTGCGCCTCCACAAGGTCGCGGGCTTCGGACATCGTTGTCTCCTCAGCGTGGGTTGATGCGATGCGCAGACGGTAGGCCCGGAGGAGGACACGTGGGACCGGGAGTTCTCCCGGTTTTCAGGCCTGCAGAACGCCGTTCTGGATGGCGAAGAGGGTGGCCGCGGCGCGCGTGGTGACCCCGGCCTTCGAGTAGATGTTCTGCAGGTGGAAGTCGACGGTCTTGGGTGCGACATGCAGCTTGGTAGCGGCTTCCTGAATCGAGCCGCCGAGTGCGATGCACCGCAGCACGTCGACCTCGCGGTCAGTGAGGCCGGCTGGCCAGCGGCGCCGGACCTGGCGGCCGGTGTCGCCGGAGGCGCCGAGCACGGCATTGACCGCGACAGCGTCGAGCCGATCCTCATCGGCCATCCGCCGAAGCTCTGCGCCGGCGCGGTCGGAATCGAGGGCGGGACGGTACGGCCGCGCCGCGCGCATGGCGACGTACGCGTCGGCCGCTGCGAGGAGTCGCGCACCCTCAGGTTGCGCTGCGGCGCCATTGCCGCGGTGATAGCCGGAGCCGTCGACATGCTCGTGATGCATGCCCGCGACGCGCGCCGCACCTGTCAGCGATTGCGCGCGTCCCAGCATCCGTTCCGAGTAGTAGGCGTGCAGGCGCACCGCCTCCCATTCCGACTCGTTGAGCGGCGCGGGCTTGTCCCATACCGATGTCGTCACCGTGACGCGGCCGAGATCGTGTGCGCGCGCAGCGATGTGCAGTTCC
>DATMRA010000099.1:0-3957 GCA_035566535.1 Candidatus Acidiferrales bacterium
ACAAGGTCGTATGGCTTCTCCATCAACATCGCGCCGCCTACGACGCTGCCGACGCCGCATGGTCAGACATTGGTTACGACGCAGCATCGCGCGAGACGCAGCGAATGCTCGCCGAGTGGGACACGCGGGCCCTTGAGGAAGCGCGCGCGCTGTTCGCCGTCTCCGAGGTGGTGGCGCAGCGGCTCAAGCGTTTCAACGGACTCAGCTCCCGCGTCCTGTATCACCCGCCGCCACTGCAGGGGCAACTCCACCCAGGTGCATTCGGGGATTACGTGTTTGCTCCCATGCGCCTCGAACGAAATAAGCGCCCGGAGCTGGCGGTTGACGGACTCGCACTCTGGGAGCCCCGGGTCGGCCTCGTCCTCACGGGTCCCGGAAGCCTCGAGGCGGAGCTGCGGGCGAGTGCGGAGCGTGACGGTGTCGCCGAGCGTTTGCGGATCACCGGCTTTCTGAACGACCCGGCGATGGTCGAGACGTTTGCCGGCGCGCTGGCCGTGGTGTACGCGCCCTTCGACGAGGACTACGGCTACGTCACGCTCCAAGCGTTCCTGGCCGGCAAGCCTGTCATCACCAGCCACGACTCCGGTGGCGTGCTGGAGTGGGTTGAGGACCGCGTCAGCGGCTTCGTCACGGACGGGACGGCGGCGGCAATCGCCGGCGCGGTGAACCGTCTCGCTGCCGAGCCCGGCCTTGCGCAGCGCATGGGCGAGGCCGGCCGAGCACGCGTCGCCGCCCTGGATTGGGCAGACGTGGTCGCCGCGCTGGAAGGAGCCGTGCGATGAGCGGCGCTGAGCGCCCCGTCCTCGGCGTGCTGGTCGGCGGCGAGCCCCATCGGAACGCGCGCAGCCTCCTCGTCGAACTGCGGCGATGGTGCAACCCCCGCACGGCCGATCCGGCCTCGATCGCTGCGCGGGCGTGGCTGGCGCTCTCGCCGCGAGCCCCCGGCGTTGACGTGGCCTCGCGGAGCGACTCGCCGCTCGCTGTCTGGGTGGACACCTCTGCCGAGGCTGAGGCGGCGGCGCGGCTCGAACCGGTTGTCCTGCTGACCGGGAGCCCGGCGCTTGCCCAGCGGCTGGGGTCCGCCGCTCTCCTTATCCCTTCGCCGGCGGACCTCGACGTGGCGGCGATCCCGGTGATGCCGCCCTTCGTCCGCACGCGGGTTCGCCGCCGCTTCGGGTTGCCCGAGCACATGGTCGTCGACCTCCGGGACGCGGCGCCCCACGCCGCGGCCGGCGATATGGCCGGGGACACGGCCCTTGCGGTGGCGGCCGTCGCGATCGTCCCCGCCCGCCGTCTGGCCGAGGCGCTGGCGTGGGGAACGCCCGTCGTCACCGATGCGGAGTCGGCGGCCGGGCTGGCGGCGCGGGACGGTGTCGAGCTGCGGGTCGGCACGCCCGACGACCTCGTCCGGATTGCCGGCGACCTGGCCGCCGACGAGGCGCAGGCGGCGGTGCTGAGCCGGGCGGGTCGCCGCCTCGTCGAGAAGGGTCGCGAACCCGACCGGCTGGCCCTCGAGGTGGCCCGGCGCCTGGGTTTGTGGGTGCCCTCAGCGCCGGCGTGGCGGGGCCGGGTCGATGCGGAGCTGGCGGACCTGCGCACCCCGGCAGGAGCCCACATCCGGCAGCGCCTCGAGGCGATGATGACCGGCGTTGCGGACGATGCCCCGCCTGGCTCGTCCCGCGTGACCAACGCCCCGTCGCGCCACCTCGAGGACTCCGCGCTCCTGGGCTTGCGGGCCGAGCTGGCCAGAACCGATACCTCGTTGCCCGAACCGTATGCGCCGTCCACGCCGAGCCTCGGGATGAGACGGCGAGTGCGCCGGATCGCCGGCCGGGTGAGAAGGCGTGTGCGCCGAGCTACGCACTCGTAGACCGCGTGCTCATGCAGATGAAGTTCAGCGTTGGAGCGGCCACGCAATACACTCGCCCCATGCTTGCCCTGCACAGCGTGAGTGCGTGCCTGAGGACACCAGCGACAGGATGACGGCCGCAATCGCCGGTGAGATGAATCGCACGGCCGGCGCGCCGGCATCCGCGCTCCGGCGCAACTTCAACCTGACACGCGAGCTGGCGTGGACCCAATTCAAGCTCAAATACACCGGCTCCGTACTGGGCTATCTGTGGTCACTGGTGAAGCCGGCAATGCTCTTCACCATCATGTACGCGATCTTCGTGGTGTTCTTCCACCAGCGCGCGAACGAGTTCCCGCTGCAGTTGCTCGTGGCGATCGTCGTGTTCACCTTCTTCACCGAATGCGTCGGCGCCGGTCTGGTGTCGATAGCCACGAGCGGGCATCTGATTCGCAAGGCCTTCTTCCCGCGCGTGATCCTCGTGCTCGCATCGTCGATGAGCGCCGCGATGACATTCGTCATCAACTTCGCACTGATCGTCGCGGTCGCCACGCCTCTCGGTCACCTGCACCTCGGGCTCCGATCGCTGGTCGTCATCCCGCTGATTGCGGAGCTGTACATCCTTGCGCTTGGCTTGGCTCTTCTCCTCGCGGCGTTGTATGTCTTCTATCGCGATCTCAGTCACATCTGGGAGATCGTGAGCCAGGTCCTGTTCTACGCCTCCGCCATCGTCTACCCGATCACGACGGTGCCCGCGCGCTTCCTCGGCCTCTTCTTCATCAGCCCGCTCGCCCAGATAATCGAAGACGTGCGGCACGCGATAGTCGTGCCCGATGCAGGCTGGACGGCGTCGTACGTCGGGCCGCGCGTGCTCATCCCGATCGGCATCAGCTTCGCCCTCCTGGGTGTTGGATGGCTGGTCTTCCACCGGCTCTCGCCGGTGTTCGCCGAGAACCTGTGACTGCGGCCATCTCGGTCCGCGACGTCACCAAACGATTTCGGATTCCGCTCGACCGAAGCTCGACCCTGAAATATCGCGTGACGCATCTTCGCAGCGCGTCGCGGTACCGAGATCTGCTGGCGGTCGACGGCGTGACCTTCGACGTACCCGAGGGACAATTTCTCGGCATCATCGGACGCAACGGATCCGGCAAGAGCACGCTGCTCAAACTGCTGTCGCGGATCTACCCTCCCACCAAGGGGACGGTTCTGCTCGGCGGATTGGTGTCACCCTTCCTGGAGCTGGGCGTGGGCTTCAATCCGGAGCTCACCGCACGCGAGAACGTGCTGCTCAACGGAGCGGTGCTCGGACTTCCGCGCAAGGTCCTCGAGGCCCGGATGGCCGAGATCATGCATTTCGCCGAGCTCGAACAGTTCGTCGACACGAAGCTCAAGAACTACTCATCCGGCATGCAGGTGCGGCTCGCGTTCACCGTCGCCATCCAGGCGGACGCCGGCATCCTGCTGATGGATGAGGTGCTCGCGGTCGGTGACGCGCGCTTCCAGTCGAAGTGTTTCGACGTCTTCAACAGCTATAAGCGCGAGGGGCGCACCATCGTGCTGGTCACCCACGACCTCAGCGCGGTCGACCTGTACTGCGACCGCGCGATCCTCATCGAGCGCGGCAAGATGGCTGCCGAGGGCACCTCCACGGAGGTCACGGGCCGGTACCGGCACATGATCGGCGACCTCCAGGACGCGGAGCGCATCGCGACGGGTGGCGCGGTCGTCGACCTGGAGGATCGCCGCCCCGGGGAAAACCGCTGGGGCAGCGGCGAGGTTCGCATTCGCGCGGTACGCCTGCTGCGCAGCAACGGCGAGCAGCACGTCAACTTCACGTCGGATGAACCGATGACGATACGCATCGAGGTCGAGGCATTTCGTGATGTCGACGACCTCGTCCTTGGAATCGGCCTGCACCGAGGTGACGGATCGGTCGTTGCCGGCACCAACACGCACATCGCGCGCGTGACGATCCCGCCGATTTCCGCCGGGCAGCGGCTTCTGTTGGACTACGCCATGCCGCGGCTGCTCCTCCTGGGGGGCACGTACCGTCTCACCCTGGCTGCCCACCCCTCCCTCGACGCCGTCACCTACGATCGCCTCGA
>DATMRA010000100.1:0-11510 GCA_035566535.1 Candidatus Acidiferrales bacterium
GCCGACCAACGGCCGTCCGCCTTGGCGCGCTCGACCTCTGCGATACCCGCCGGATGCATGCGGCCTTCGCTAGCCAGTCGCGCCACCAGTCCGACGTTGCGCTGCGACCACGTGCTGCGGGCGCGTCGCGGGGTGAACCGCTGGCGGTAGGTACCGCCGTCGCGAGGCTTCGCCTGGCCATCGATCCAGCCGTGACACAGCGCTTCCTCCACCGCCTGGCTGTAGGTCAGCGAGGTTGGAGTGGTTGTCCCCTTTTTGGAGAGCACCAGCCAAACGCCGCTCGGCTGAGCGTGATGATCGCGCAGCCACGTATGCCACTCGGGTGCGTCGGCGACGATCAGCTCGGGCAGCTCCTCGGACATGACTCGCGCACATTGACATGTGGCACCGCCATGGTGAACGCTCGTCAGTGGGCGCGTCGGGTCGACGGGCCTGTGCCAACGCCGCGATGAGTTCCGCCATCGCGGGCCGTCATAAGCAACAAACCCAACCGCGCTGCGCCGCTGCCGCGGGAGGGGAGGTCGAAATATAGGGGAAAACAATGGGGAAGCTTGTCGTAACTGAGTTCATCACCTTGGACGGAGTCATCGAGGAGCCGCGCTGGTCATTCGAGTTCAATCGCGGCGATGAAGGTGAAGCCTTCAAGGGCGACGAGTTGAAGGCGGCCGGCGCGCAGTTGCTCGGACGGGTCACCTACCAGGGCTTCGCGAAGGCATGGCCGACAATGCCCGACGCGGGCTGGTTCGGCGAGATGATGAACAGCATGCCGAAGTACGTCGTCTCCACCACGCTCACTGACGCAGAGGCGGATTGGAACAACTCGACGGTGATTCGCGACGACGTCGCCGGCCAGGTCAAGCGGCTCAAGGCGGAGGTCACGGGTGACATTCTCGTCGCCGGCAGCGCAGAGCTCGTACGTTTCCTCGCCGGCTCCGACCTCGTCGACGAGTACCGCTTCATGCTCTATCCGATCGTGCTTGGCGCCGGTAAGCGTCTGTTCGACGTTGGAGTCGCACGGATCAAGTTGCGCCTGGTCGACTACAAGACTGTCGGTCCCGACGGCATTGTGATCCTCACCTACCAGCCGGTCCGTTAGCAGGAGAGTCGTTTCCCGCCTCGTACACTTCTTTCAGCCGCGCGAGGTCGCGGTCAACCTGGCGCTCGATGAGAAAGCGAAGCGCGGGTTGCGCGAAGCGGAAGAGTGATGGCGCCGAGGCGTTGCCCCAGCCGTCGAGCCTCGTGCCCAGCGCCGTCGGGTGCAGAGTGAAGCCGGCTTCAAAGTTGAACCGACCACCAACCGAGCGGCACGCAAATCGTTCCGGTGGGTGAAGCACGGTGCACTCGGCTCCCTGGGAGAAGTGGATGCCGAGAAAATTCACCTCCACCGAGAGCCGCGTGCCAACCTGGACCTTCTTGTGGGCCGGACGAATGTTCCGGATGGGACCCACGTACTCGGCGATGTTCGACGGCGTCAGCAGGTACTCGTAGAGTTCGACCGCTCCACCGGGAAGGTCGATGGTCTTCCGAATCTCGATCAGGGCCAAAGTCCTCGTGGCTGGTCGGACCCCGCGTTCACTCCATCGCTACTGAGAGTTCGGCGGCTCCTCGTCGACCAGGGTGGTCGCCGTTGGAAGCGCTTCAAGGCGCTCGACTGGAATGGGCTTTCCGGAGACCTCACTCACGCCGTACGTCCCGGTCTCGATGCGGGACAGCGCTCGATCGATGCGCCCAAGAAGCTCGCGGTCCAGGTCGTTGTCGTCAATCGCGCGCTCACGCTCGAAAATCGATTGGGCTTCGTCGCCCTGATCATCAGCGTCCTGGTCACCGGTGCCCTCGAGCTCCTGGGTGCGCGCCTGGATCCGAGACTCCACCGACGCGCGCTCCTCCGAGAGCCGCTTGCGGAAACGCTCGAGATCCTCCGACGACAACACGACGACTACCCTACTTCAACGAGGGAAGGGTAAATCGCTGACCGGCGGTTTTCACCCCGGCCTGATGTTGAGGTTGGCGCGAAAAACGTTGTCCGGGTCCCAATGTCTCTTCACTTTGATCAGCCTCTCGAGGTTGGGTCCGTACGCCGCCCGCACTCGATCGAGGTCGTCGCCGCCCATGAAGTTCGTATAGGCCTCGCCGGTCCCGAGCGGGCGCAGCGCGTCGCTGAACTCGCGAACCCACCGGATGTTCTGCTCGTTCTCAGCGGGATCCATCCATCCCGCCGGAAGGTTGACTACGAATGGCGCGTAGCGGCGGCAGAAGGCGGTGTCGCCTTCCGCGACTCGCGCGACGGCGCCTTCGAGATGGTGGATGTGCACCTGGCCCAGTGGCGACGGGTTGCGGGCCGCGTGCTCTGTGAGAACACCGATCGCTGCGTCACTGAGCTCGCCGAGGTACTCGGTGCGCCAGTACGCCAGGAGCCCGTGCGGTGCGCCGTCGTCGAACATCGTCTGCAGGACCGCATACGGCACCGGCGCGGTCATCTGAGCCACGGGCTCCGCGAACGTGTTCATTGGCGCGACCTCCGCCTGTGCAGCGGCGAGATCGCCGCAGTGGCAGGCGAGGACCGAGACCACCGGATGTCCCTGGACCTCGGCGAGCACGAACGGTGCCGGAGGTGCGGTGATGAACCCAACCAGCGTGGTGAGCTCGTCGGGGCAGTCGTCCACAAACTGCCGGTAGGCCGTGAGGACCTGCCGAGCATCTCGTGGCGCATACATGACGAGGCTGACGAGCACGGTGCTCAGCGGATGCAACTCAAACTCGAAGCGAGTGACAACTCCGAAGTTGCCGCCGCCGCCTCGAAGTGCCCAGAGGAGATCGGCGTTCTCGTGCGCATCGGCGCGCACCACATCGCCTGCCGCCGTCACCACCTCGGCCCCGACCAGGTTGTCGCACGTGAGGCCGTACCGACGCATCAACCACCCGATACCACCGCCGAGGGTGAAGCCGCCCACGCCGGTGTGGCTAATGATCCCGCCTGTCGTCGCCTGGCCGTGCGCCTGCGTCGCCTGGTCCACGTCAGACCAGAGCGCTCCGCCACCCACTGTCGCCCGCATGGCGCCCGCATCGACCGTCACCTCGCGCAGCGGTGAAAGGTCGATGACCACGCCGCCGTCGCAGACGGCGCTACCGGCCACGTTGTGTCCCCCGCCACGCACGGACAGCGGCAGTCCGGCCGACCTCGCCAGCCGGATCGCTTGCGCGACGTCGGCCGCTCCCGCACACCGGGCGATGGCGAGCGGCCTGCGGTCGATCAGACCGTTCCAGACGCGGCGTGCGTCCTCATATCCAGCGGTGTTCGGTGTGATGACACCGCCTGAAATCGTCTCGGCGAGTTCGGTCGTGATGTCAGTGGCCATGGTGGTCCTCTCTCTCAATGTGCCCTGGGGATGCAGCGAGGAGCCTGACCCACGCGCGGACGCCGCGCAATGACGCAGCGCACAGTCATGGTGTGACGCACCGCACATCCCTCAGGGAGCGGCGTCGAATTCCTCTGCTCGCCGGCGTAACGAATCGATCCTCTGGATCACGATGGTGCCGGACTCCTGGGCGACCGCACCTTCACTGATCAATGTGGCCAGCGCCCGGTTGACGCTTTCGCGTGAGGCGAGCACCATGCCCGCGAGCGTTCGCTGCGACATCTTCAAGTCGATGCGGACCCCGCCTTCACACGCCTCACCGTGTCTCGCCGCGAGCTCCAACAGCTTGGCGGCCACGCGCCCGGCCACGTCGAGAAACGCAACACCGGATACAACACCGAACCGATCCCGGGTCATCTCGGCCAGCCGCGCCAGGATCCTGCGCATCACGACGGGGTCTTCCTCGAGGATGCGCATCAGCTCGTCGCGATGGAGCAGCAAACACTCACTGTCCTCAACAGCAAGCCCGTCAATGACGCGTGTTGCGCCTTCGATGACCGCGCCGGGTTCGCCGAATACCTCACCGGGCCGCCATACCATCATGTCGACGACCTCGTCGCCGTCAGTTCCGACGCGCGATGCCTTCACGGTGCCGGAAGCGAGGATGAAGATGTCCTGGGCGGGGTCACCGACGCGAGAGAGGTACGTTCCCCGTGGATACCGACGCCGGCGGGTGTGAGCCGCATACGCCGCAAGCCTTTCGGGCGGAAGATCTCGGAACAAGTAGGTTCCGGCCAGGACATCTTCCGCGCGCATACCGAGGAATTATCCGTCGACGATGCCGCCATCCTCAATCCGCAGCACCCGGTCAGCGAGATCCGTCAACCGAGTGTCGTGCGTGACGACGACACAGGCCTGACCGCCCTGATGGACTGAAGCGCGGATCAGTTCCATGGCTTCGCGCCCCTTGTGCGTGTCGAGGCTGGCGGTGGGCTCGTCGGCAAGGATGATGCGGGGGTCGGCGATGAGGGCGCGCGCGAGGCTCACCCGCTGCTTCTCACCGCCGCTCAAGGTGCCGGGGTACGCGTGCCCACGGTGCGACAAGCCGAGCCGATCGAGAAGCACGCCGGCGCGTTCGATTGCCACTCGACGCCCAACACCCACCAAGCGCAGCGGTAGCGCGACGTTCTCCACAGCCGTCAATGCCGGAAGCAGGTTGAAGGTCTGAAATACGAATCCTATTGTCCGCAGACGCATCGCTGCCATGTCGCTGCGCTGGTACAGGCGTCCGATGCCATCAATGGTCACGGTGCCCTGGGTCGGCGTCAGCAAGCCGCCGATCATCGACACGAGCGTCGTCTTGCCGGAACCGGAGGGGCCCAACAGCAGCACGATCTCGCCGGAATCGACCGACAGGTTCACGCTCTCGACGGCGGTCACCGTCGCCTCGCCCGAGCCAAATGTCTTGGTGAGGTCGCGGGCTTCAAGGACGCTCACGCTTTGAACACCTCCTGCGGATCGATGCGACGAACGTGACGAACGGGGAGGAGACCCGCCAGGAGGTTGACGGCGATGATCACGCCGGCGAGCTTGGCCACGAGGTCGATGTCGAGATTCGACTCGATGACCGGATACCACGCGTCGAGCGCGGCGGCGACACCGGCGGCCAGCCCCCATCCCAGCAGAACGCCGCACACCGACAGCACGAGCGACTGCAACAGAGCGCTTCCGTACAGCACGATCCGGCCCGCCCCGAGGGCCTTGAGCACCGCGTAATCGCGGGTGTGCTCCACCGTGGCCGTGTACAGAACGATGCCGGCGATGAGCACCCCGGCGACGAGGGCGACCACCACCAGTATCTCCACCGGCTGTCCGAAGCTCGACGTGATCGTCTCGGAGTCGTTGCCGGCGATGGTGGCGCGAGACAGTGCCTCGACTCCGCCGATCCGGTTGATACCTGCGATGACGTCCGACGTGGACGCGCCGGCATTGAGGTATACGAGGCCGTAGCTGATCGTTTGCGTACCCGCGACCGTCTGGGCAAAGTCGAGTGGCGCGAAGAGAAAGAAGTCCCCCGCTGCGTTCGTGCCGGTGGAAATACCGACAACACGGAGCTGATGGCCGAAGAGACCGATGTTGTCGCCGACGCCGACGTTCGCGATGCTTGCGAATCCCCGGTCAACCACAACCTCGGCGCCGTGCGGCTGCGCCGAACCGCTGACCAGCTGCCACGGTCCGTGTCCATCGCCAGGCTCGAACCCCACCAGATACACCGGGAGATGCGTACGTCCAGCGCCCACGATGCCGTTGACGGCCACGACGGGGTCAACCGTCCGCACCCCGGGAACTTCACGGATCTTGGCGAGCACGCCCGGGGGGAAGGCCGACTGAGCGAAGAGCAGGTCCTCTATGCCCTTCTCGCTCACCACCAGTTGTGCGCCGCTGTGATCGAGATAGGCCGTGGATGAAACCTCCAGCCAGCGTGAGATACCTTCCAGAAACAACACGATCATCGCTGCCACCGCGAGCGCGCTCGCGCTCAGCAACCAACGACGACGCTCACGGGTGAGGTTACGCCACGCTATGAATAAGGCGGTCGCCACACGACCGGTGATCCCGCTCTGCTCAATGGTGGTGATGGGCATCGCCAGTAGTGTGGACCGCCGGCAACCGCTGCGCCTCTTCTATCGGCGGCGCTGCCATATGACGCAGCATGGCTATCCCGCCGGTGCGCAGGAAGCGCACCAACAGCAGCACGGTGGCTCCGAGGAAGGCGATATCGACAAACGTGTTCGGATCCCACGCGATCGTCGTGTTGAAGACCGTGACGTTGCGGTTCGTTGGCACGACGCCGAGCGCGACGAAGACGAGCCCCACAAGGAAGCCTGCCAGCGCCATCGTTATGTACGAAATGACAAAGAGATACGCGCTGACCCTGCCGGTGTAGTACTTCCGGTAGATGTTGAGAATCGGGATGATGATGAGGTCGCCGAAGATGAAGGCGATCGCACCGCCGAAGCTGATCCCGCCTCGCCAGAGCACTGCGGCGAGCGGGACGTTGCCCACCGAGCAGACATAGCTGAGCAAAGCGACGAGCGGTCCGATCAAAGCGCCCCAGATCTCCGGACCGATGCCCTGGCCAGACAGGAACAGCTTGGACCAGAACTCGTTCGGCACCCACGAGCCGATCGCGCCTGCGATGAGAAACCCGAGCACGAGGTCGGTCCAGAGGCTGTAGATGTTCATGAAGAAGTAGTGGGTGATCGAGGTGAGCGCGCTGGGGGAGAGCAGGCGCTTGATCAATGGACCATCCGTTACCGACATGTCCATGGCCGCATGCCCCTCCATCCTGCCGACCAGGCCGCGCTCCGCCTGACGCTGCGCTCGCTCGACAAGGGAACGACGCAGAGTCAGACGGAACAGAAACGCGAGGAACACCACCATCAGCAGGCCACCCGCGAATTCGGCCGCCAGGAACTGCCAGCCCAGAAGGATGAGCAGGACCAGGCCGAGCTCGAAGACGAGGTTGGTGGACGCGAACTCGAAGATGATCGCGTTGGGTAAGGTCGCGCCCTTGCGGAAGAGGGTGCGCGCCAAGGCTACCGCGGCGTAGGAGCAGGAGGACGATGCGGCGCCGAATGCCGTGGCAAGCGCCACAGACCGTGCATTGTCACGGCCGAGCATCCGCGAGACGGTCTGCTTCGAAACGAGTGTTTCGACCACGGCGGACAGCAAGAAACCGAGTCCGAGGGGCCAGAGCACCTGCCAGAACATGGCGAACGCCAGGCGGAGGGCGTCGCCGAGGTGACTGAGCACGAAGCTCATCGCCTCAGCCTTGAGGAGTCACGGGGTGCCGCGGGTTGAGGTAGTCGTACACGAACCGCACCGCCATCGCGCCCTCGCCAACCGCCGACGCAACCCGCTTGATGGATCCACTGCGAACGTCACCCGCGGCAAACACACCGGCGCGGCTCGTCTCGAGTGGAAGCCGGACAGCACCGTCCGCGTCGGCGGGGAGGTCCCTCCCTGTGAGGACGAAACCGTGTTCGTCCAGTGCGATCTCACCGGCGAGCCAATCGGTGTGGGGTTCGGCGCCGATGAAGACGAAGAGCGCGCACACGTCGAGCGTGCGTCGAGATCCGTCGACGGTGGACTCTATCTGCAGCCCCGTGATCCCGCCATCTCCGAGGAGCTGACGCACTTCGGTCTGCAGCAGCACCTCGATGTTGTCGTGGCTTTCGATCTGGTGGATCAGGTAACGCGACATCGTTTCCGAGAGCCCTGACCGCCGCACGAGAACGTACACGCGCTTGCAACGGCGAGCGAGAAACACCGCCGCCTGGCCGGCAGAGTTGCCGCCGCCGACCAGGGCGACCGAGTCGCCGGCGCACATTCTGGCTTCAGCGACCGTGGCGGCGTAGTAGACGCCCACACCCTCCAGCTCAGCCAGTCGTTCCAGCGGGAGGCGCGCATACTGCGCCCCGGTGGCGATGATCACGGAGCGCGCCAGTATGTGGTCTCCACTCGACAGGCGCACGCGGTGCATGCCGTCGACCTGTTCGAGCGCAACAGCATCACAGGGAACCGTGATCCGCGCGTTGAATTTCTCGGCCTGCAGCTGCGCCCTCACCGCGAGCTCTCTACCGGACACTCCGGCCGGAAAGCCCAGGTAATTTTCGATCCGGCTCGACGTCCCCGCCTGGCCCCCGACCGCGATATTGTCGATCGCGAGCGTGTTCAATCCTTCAGACGCTCCATACACGGAGGCAGCAAGTCCAGCGGGCCCGGCCCCGACAACAAGCAGGTCGAACACGTCCGTGGACTGCGTGTTTGGGACAAATCCCAGCGTTTCAGCGAGGGCCTCATTCGAGGGATTCCGCAGCACGATGGTCCCCGCGATGACAACCGGTGTCTCGTGAGCAGCAATGTTGAAATCGCACAGCACGCCTTCAGCTTCTGGGTCGCGTTCCACGTCGAGCCAGCCGAAGGGAAGGCCATTGCGCGTAAGGAAATCGAGCAGGCGCCGTGTGTCAGCGGAAAAGCGTGAACCAACCACCCTGAGCCCCAGCCCTTGCCCGATGAGCTTTGCGCGGCGCACGAGAAATGCGCGGAGGATGATGTCGCTAAGGGCGGGCTCCTCGTCGATGATCCTTCGCAGTGCGTCTGTCTGAACCTCGATCACGCGGCTTGCGTCGCGCGCGACGGCCGTGAATGGGAAGAGCTGATGGGACAGCAACCCGACCTCGCCGATGAACCCGCCGGGACCGCGCTCAGCCACAACCTGCTCACGCCGCCCTCTGAAGTCGTCGATT
Source organism: Candidatus Acidiferrales bacterium (assembly GCA_035566535.1). Classification (GTDB taxonomy): domain Bacteria; phylum Chloroflexota; class Dormibacteria; order Aeolococcales; family Aeolococcaceae; genus JAFARE01. The sequence continues at coordinate 8,669 of DATMRA010000100.1, forward strand.
ACCGCAATGCGCCCTTCGACGATCGCCAGGAAGTTGTAGACGTCGCCTGGGTGGAATAGAACCTCGCCGGCTGCGACCGTTCGCTCGCTGCCGACCTGCCGCAGCTCGTCGAGCTGCTCCAACGTCAGCTCTGGTTCCGCGGCCCCGCTCTCGACCAGAGCAAGTGCGCTGCTCAGCTGCTGCCGCGAATCGTCCTGTCCACCCATGCCACACCAGTGTGCACGTCGACCCGCATCTCCCGAGCGGAGCCGGTCATGATCCCCGGATGACCCCTCCGGAGACCGCCGAGACCCCGCTCACAGGCCTCACGGCCGGCGACGTTGCAGCACGGGTTGGCCGCGGTCAGACGAACGCCAGTGGCGAGCGCAGCAGCCGGACTCTTGGCGAGATCCTTCGCGCGAACATCTTCACCCGGTTCAACTTCATCCTCGGAACGTTGCTCGTGGCGATCCTTGCCGTCGGGCAGATACAGGACGCGCTTTTCGGCATCGTGCTGATCAGTAACTCCCTCATCGGCATCGTGCAGGAGGTGCGCGCGAAGCGGACCCTCGACCAACTCGCGGTGCTGAACGCGCCGCGCGCGCGCGTGATTCGCGACAACGTGACGACGGACGTCGCTGTGGAGCAAGTCGTGCTGGATGACATCGTCGATGTGCACACAGGCGACCAGATCGTGACCGACGGCACCGTGCGCACGTCTGCCGGCATGCAGGTCGACGAGTCCCTGCTCACCGGAGAGTCGGAGCCGGTTGAGAAGAGCGCCGGCGGTCAGGTTCTTTCGGGCAGTTTCGTGGTGTCGGGATCAGGGCGCTACCAGGCAACGGCGGTCGGCGCCGACGCCTACGCACGCAAGCTGGCTGCAGAGGCGCGGCGATTCAAGCTCGCGCATTCAGAGCTCATCGCGGGTATCAGCCGGATACTGACCTACATAACCTGGGCGATCCCACCCATCGCCGCGTTGCTGGTGTTCAGTCAGTTGCACGCCGGCGGCACGTGGCGTGACGCGGTGACCGGCACGGTTGCGGGCCTGGTCGGCATGGTCCCTCAGGGATTGGTCCTGCTCACCAGCATCGCGTTTGGCGTTGCGGCAGTCACGCTGGCCCGACGCAAGGTCCTCGTGCAACAACTCCCGGCGGTGGAGGGATTGGCGCGTGTTGACATCGTCTGTTTCGACAAGACCGGGACGCTCACCGATGGGACCATCGCGTTCGACCGCGTGGAGCGGCTCGACGACGCGGCGCCCGTCGAAGCCGCGCTCGCAGCGCTCGCTGATGACGAGAATCGCAACACGACGCTCGCGGCTGTTGCAGAAGCCTTCCCGACGCCCGTCGATTGGGTGCGCAGCCAGTCGGTACCCTTCTCGTCAGCGCGCAAGTGGAGCGCAGCGAATTTCGGAACCAACGGTACGTGGGTGCTGGGGGCACCGGAAATGGTGCTGTCCAGTGATCGCTCCCGCGAGTTGGGCCGCGCCGGTGATCTCGCGGCCACGGGTGAACGCGTCCTGGTGCTGGCGCGCTCCGACGCGCAGCTCGACGGCGAGAAACTGCCGCCGGTGCGCGCAGTTGCGTTTGTGCTCTTCGCGGAACAGGTGCGGGCCGACGCCGCCGAGACCATCGCGTACTTCGCACAGCAGGGAGTCGCCATGAAGGTCATCTCCGGCGACAGCCCTCGCACTGTGAGCGCGGTCGCCGCCCGTGTCGGCCTCCCGCACGCCGACGAACCCGTCGACGCGCGCGAACTCCCCGACGACGCCGACTCCCTTGGCGCCATCGTCGAAGAGCGCAGCGTGTTCGGGCGCGTGACGCCTCGCCAGAAGCAATCAATGGTTACATCGCTGCAAGCACGGGGACACACCGTGGCCATGACCGGCGACGGCGTGAACGACGCGCTGGCGCTCAAGCTCGCCGACATCGGCATCGCCATGGGGTCGGGAGCGTCGGCCACCAAATCGGTGGCGCAGCTCGTGCTGCTGGACGGGCGCTTCGCGAGCATGCCCGGAGTCGTGGCCGAGGGGCGCCGCGTCACAGCCAACATCGAGAGAGTGGCCAACGTGTTCATCACCAAGACCGTGTGGGCGACCTTGCTGGCACTCGCGGTCGGCATCGCCCTGTGGCCGTATCCGTTCCTACCCCGCGACCTGACGATCATCGACACGCTGACCATCGGGATACCCTCTTTCTTCCTGGCACTGGCGCCCAACCTGCGACGCTACGTGCCCGGTTTCGTCGGCCGCGTGCTGCGCTTCACGGTCCCCGCGGGCGTCGTTGTCGCCGCCGCTACCTTCGCCGCATTCTGGCTCGCGCGTTCCCGTGACCTGCCGCTGGTGCAGCAGCGCACCGGGGCAACGTTGGTGGCGCTCATGCTCAGCCTCGCCGTGCTGGTGATCCTGGCGCTTCCGCTGACCTGGCGGCGCGCGGTCCTCGTCTGCTTGATGATTGTCAGCTTCGTGCTGCTGTTTCCGTTCGCCGCCGTGCGCCGGTTCTACGCGCTGGAGTTGCCCACGGACGTGCTCGGCGCCACGATGCTCATTGGCGTTGCTGGTATCGCCGTGCTGATATGGACTGCGGTGCTGCTACGACGGCGTGGCCACGGCCCGGCCGCCGCGGGCCAGCTCAGCCGCCGCGGAGATCCTGATGTTCGAACGGGCTAGGCCGCGGGCATCGAGGGTGCAGCGGAATCGCGCTGCTCGTTGTGCTGGACGAGCGGGCCGTTCCGGCTCTCACGTTCGCGCTGCTCTCGCTCAACTCTGTTGGTCCGGATCAATCGCATGATGAGTTGATCGAACGGCTCGTCCGGACCCAATGGCTGTTGTCTGGATTTCGCGAAATGTGTGGTCATGCGT
>DATMRA010000101.1:0-5804 GCA_035566535.1 Candidatus Acidiferrales bacterium
GTCCCCGGACAGGCGGTGATCGGCATCGCCGGTGAGCAGGTGCGCGGCTTCAGCACCACCATGACCATGCCGCGGCCGCAGCCGCAATTGCGGATAACGCAGGCAGACCTGGCCACCGCGTTGCAGGCGGTGCAACGGCGCGCGCTCCGAGAGGCGGTGCGTCAGATGTCGCAGGACCTCGGTGTCGCCGAGATCAACGTGAAACTCGTGCACAGCACGATTACCCAGGTGCGCGTCGACGGCTATGCGGTGGCGAATCCTGTCGATTTTCAGGGTCACGTTGTGGAGATCACTGTCTTCAACACCTTCGCGCCGCTGACGCACATCGGAGCGCTGCAGACCATCGCCCAGGAGCTGGACCTCGAACTGGTTGCAACCGTCGCGGAACCGTACGCCCTCGCGCGTGGCTGCTCCACGGAAGAGACCCACGAGATGGGAGCGATCTTCGTGGACATCGGCGGAGGCACGACAGACATCGCCATCGTTCGTCGAGGCGGCATCGAAGCGACGCGAATGTTCGCGCTCGGCGGTCGGTCGTTCACCAAGCGCCTCGCCGCTGACCTCTCGATGAGCCTCGAGGAAGCCGAGCGCTTCAAGGTGCGGCACTCGGATCACCAGCTGGCACCGGAGCAGAGCGCAATGGCTCACAAGAGCCTCACGCCGACGGCCGAGGTGCTTGCGCAGGGCGTCGCGCTCAGCCTGGAGGAACTGGCCGGGAACGACCCGCTGCCGCCTGCCATATACCTCGCGGGGGGCGGAGCAGCACTCCCCGAAGTATCCGAACAGCTGCGATCCGTCGACTGGACTTCGACCGTGCAGTTCAACAATCCGCCCGCAATCAAGGTGCTGGGACCCGATGACGTGTACGGTGTCTACGACACAACCGGACTGCTCGTCGGCTGCCAGGACGTGACCCCGATGGGCCTGGCCCGACACGCGATCACACTCGAAGATGACGTTGACGCTCCACTCGGAGGACTCATGCGCCGGGTCCTCAAAACCATGAAGGTGTAACCGCTATGCCCGTCCTGGTCCAGGCTCGCACCGATGACGAGATCGCTGACGTCATCGAGAAGATACGCGCTGCAAAAGATCCTGAGGTGGGCGTCGTGTTGCCGCGCGGCAACCGCGCGCTGCAGACGCCGCTCAACGCGCGTCTGCTGAGCCAGTTCAGCAAGGCGCACGGCCGCCGCACCGCAATCGTCAGTGACGAGCCGCGCGTACAGGAGCTGGCGCGCGCCAATGGCTTCCCCGTCTATGCATCTGTGCCCGCGTTCGAACGCGGCATCGAGCTCGGCGCACCGATGCCACCGTCACCGAACACGTATCGACCGGCAGCCGCGCTCGGCGGGGCCGCGGCGGCTGCCACTGCACTGCGCGACGCGCCGCCGCGCACGCCGCCAACATTCACGCCAACTGCTTCCGGTCAACCTCCCGGCGGCGACGCACGTCGCCCGCTCTCGGGCAGTGGGACGCCGCCTCCGTCGCGCTGGCGTGATCGTCGCCGGCCGTTGTACTTCGCTGGCGGCGCGGTCGCCGTCATCGGGTTGCTGCTCTTCTTTGCGCTCGCGCCGTCCGCCAAGATCACGATCACGGTCGCGGGTACGCCGATCACCAAGAATGCGGTGATCCAAGGGAGCACCGACGCCAACGCCGCACGACAGGGCGACCACATCCTCACGGCGGTGATCAACGCCACCGCCACGAGCAGCTTCGCGGCGAACCCCACCGGCTCGGCAACGCTGCCACCGACTCCGGCTGCGGCCACGTTGGTCTTTACGACCGACATCCCACAGGGCGCGGCGTTTCAGCTCAACCAGGGCGACCAGTTTCAGACATCCGATCACGCCATTACCTTCCTGGTGACGCAGAAAACATCCATATGCATCGGTCCAAACGGAACCAGCCCGCCGGCGGGGTCGTGCGGCGGTCAGCCGCCCAACAACACCGTGGCGGTTCAGGATCAGGCCCCAGAGGCAAAAGGAAATGTTCCGCCGAACAGCATCACCTACTGGCCTCAGAACCCATGCCCGAGCTCGGTGCTCTGCGGATCGCACACCATCGCAGTCACGAATCCTTCGGCGGCTGGTGGCGGCGCGGATCAAAAGCAGGTGACCGTCGCGAGTGCGACTGACGTGACCAATTGGAACACGCAGGTGACGCAGATCGAGAACACCCTGACCGGCCAGCTCAACAGTCAGATGCAGAGCAAGTCGGGGGGCAAGAGCTTTGCCGTCGATCCCGGCGGCAACGGCAAGGCGATCGCGTTCGACCTCAGCCCCAAGCTTCCCAATCCTGGCGATCAATTCGCTGCCGCAAACATAACCATCAACGGGACCGGCAACGCGGTGGTGTACGACCAGGCCGACGTGCGCAATGACGTGATCGCCGATCTCAATGCGCAGGTCACCCAGGGTGATGAGCTGGCCCCCGGCAAGCTCAACATGTCGCCGTGCATGGTCACGCAAGCGAGCGCCGACGGCACACTTATCCTTTCGTGCTCGGCCAGCGACTTCGCGCAGCCGATCGTGAATCTCGCCGGGTTGAAGAGTCAGCTAGCGGGCAAGAACCCCGGCGACGCTCAGAAGGTCATCCAGAGTGGCGTGGACAAGGTGCAGAGCGTGACGGTGTCCGAGTTCCCGTTCCGGTTGTTCTACCTGCCCTTCAACTCTTCACGTATCGAGATCGACGAGAACTTCGTGGCGGCCGCCCCCTCGACGCCGTGACGGCGGCCGGGGAACGGCGCGGCGACGGCCGCGTGCTGGGAATCGACGTCGGGTCCGTGCGCGTCGGGCTCGCGTCGAGTGACGAAACCCGTACCGTGGCGACTCCGCTGATGTCGCTCCCGCGTACCTCGAAGGACCTCTGGAAGCGCCTGGTCTCGGAAATCGAGCAGCGCGACATCGCGCTTGCGGTCGTCGGGCTGCCCAGGCTGTTGAACGGCACGGAGGGAGAAGCGGCCGCCGACGCGCGCCTCTTCGCCGCCGGCTTCGAGGACCACTCCTCTGTGGCGGTGGAATTCTGGGACGAGCGATTCACCACCGCATTGGCTGAGCGATACCTGGTCAGCGCGGGCATGCGCCGCCAGCGTCGCCGCCGCGCCATCGATGCGGTGGCCGCTGCGGTGCTGCTGCAGAGCTGGCTTGACGCGCAGCGTCGAACACCATGAGCACCCCGATGCGCTTGTGCCTGGTGGGCAGAGGCGTGACCTCATCGCCCAGCCAGGCAATGCATGAGGCGGCGCTCCACGCATGTGGCATCCACGGGTCGTATCTGAACCGAGAGGTCTCGCCGGAGGAGCTGCCTGAATTCGTGGTCCGGCTGCGCTCTGGCGCGTACCGCGGTTGCAACGTGACCATTCCGTACAAGGCGACACTCGCTGCTGCGTGCGACCAGCTCGAGGGCGATGCCCTGATCCTGGGCGTGGTGAACACCATCCGTCTCGAACCCGGGGGGCGCCTGGTCGGGTCCAACACCGACGCCAAAGGCTTCGAGCTGGCGCTGATCGCACAGACCATGTGGCCCGAACCCGGCGGGCGTGCGGTGGTGCTCGGGGCCGGTGGGGCGGCGGCCGCGGTGACGCTGGCGCTGACCCGGGTGCCGATGAGCGAGATCCTGGTTGCCGCACGGCGCGACGAAGCTGCGGTTGACGTGGCGCGACGCCTTCGCGATTCCGGGAATGTCGAAGCGACCGCCTGGGAGCTCGATCGCCTCCTGGCGGCCGTGGCGGAGGCGGACATCCTCGTCAATGCGACGCCGGTCGGCATCGAGGAGCTGCCCGTCGATGTGCGCGACCTGCCACCCTCGTGTACGGTCGCGGACGTGCGCTACCGGCCCCAGCCCGTTGATGTGGTGGCGGCCGCGCTCGACATCGGCCGCCGGGCGTGCGACGGCTTGGAGATGCTGCTCCAGCAGGGAGCCCTCAGCTTCGAGACCTGGACCGGGCTCCCCGCTCCCATCGTGCCCATGCGGCGCGCGCTGAGGCGAGCGCTCGGCAGATGAACGGGCTGCTCGTGGCCGGCTCGGCCGTCGCGGGAGCCGCCATCGGCCTTGGTTCGGGCTGGGTCGCCACTGTGTTCGAGCGCTCCGAGGGGCTTGAGGAGGAGGAGAACGAAGAGCGTCTGCAATATGAACGTGACGTCGCGGATCGGCTGGCGCAGGCGGTGGCGACGGGCAGCGAGCCCTCTGCGGCCGAGCCGTGGGAGGGGGAGCGCTACGGCTGGACTTGGCTGGAGACCAGGCTGTCGCCGCTACTCGGCGCGCTCGGGTTCGCGGCCTTCACGGCACGTGGCCCAGTCGACTACGGTCTGCTCATCCACCTGCTGTGGGTGGCCGTGTTCGTGCACATCGTTGCATTCGATTTGAAGCACCGCCTCATCCTCAATCGCGTCACCTATCCGAGCATCGCACTTGCACTCGCACTGGCCCAGGTGTCGCCCGGGCTGACCATCGTCCGAGCGCTGATCGGCGCGGGCGGGGTTGCGCTCTTCTTCCTGCTGCAGAATCTCGTCTCCCGCGGCAGCATCGGCCTGGGTGACGCAAAGCTCGGCGCGCTGGTCGGCGCGGTCACCGGAGCGGGTCCCGACGCGGCCCACCTGGGCGCCGTCTACGGGGTCATCTACGCGATCTTCCTCGGTGGCGCGACAGCGTTGCTGCTCCTGATCACACGCCTCCGGCGCCTCAAGGACCCGATTCCGTATGGTCCGTTTCTCTGCGCGGGCGCAGCCATCATCCTGTACCAGGGACCATGACCAAAGCAGCGAATCTGATGAGCGACGAGCGACCCATCACGGTGTCGCGCCAGCACTGGTCGGTGATCGTCTTTCCCTGGGTAGCGCTCGGAGTGCTCTTTCTCCTCGCCGGGATCGTCGTGCTAATCCTGATTCCCGGAAACATCGGAGGCCGCGACACGGGCCAGGCCAAGACGATCGCGGGCGTGGTGCTGGCCGTCGCGGTGCTCGCCTGGACGGGCTGGCACTACCTTCGCTGGCATCTGCTCACCTACATGCTCACGGACCGGCGCATCGTGGTGCAGAGCGGCGTGCTGTCCCGCACCACCGAATCGATCGCGCTGGATCGCATCCAGAACACGGTGATCCGGCGTCCGCTCGGTGATCGGATGATCGGTGCCGGCGACATCGAGATCGAATCCGCTGGCCGCGACGGCGTCGAGATCCTGCACCGCATCCCGGACGCAGAGTCCTTCTACACGACGCTGATGCAGGCTATGGAGAGCGTCCGCACCGGCGCGCCGGCACCGCCCTCCCGCTCCGTCTGAGCTACACGGGCCGACCCGGCCAGGCTCGCTGCGCCAGCAGCTCGAGACGCCGCTTCGCCTCGGCCACCGTCACCTCTTCGCCCGCGAGAACGACCTCGCGGTACGCGATGGCCGCGCCGATGGCGTCGCCGTTGATCTCGAACATGCGGCCGACGCGCAGCAGCTGTTCGGGGCCGATTCGCGGGTCGTTCACGAATCGCAGCATCGACCCACCGATCGGACATGCGACGGACCGTCGCCGGCTTCGTCTCGCCGAGGCCCGCCATATCGTCGCCGGCGGGTCCTGCCGTCGCGGGGACCCCTCCCCCCGGGCTGCAGTGATTCCTTCCCACAGATCCCACGCAAGAGCCAATACCTGTTATCTGTGGGACCCGGAATCAAGTTCCGCCCGGTGGGCTGCCCCCCGCGACGTCACCCGCCGGCAGATGTGGCGGATCCGCGATTTCGTGAGGCGAGGCGACGGTCCGCCCATAGAATCGGGTCGATGCTGCGATTCCTCACAGCTGGCGAATCACACGGACCCCGG
>DATMRA010000102.1:0-5060 GCA_035566535.1 Candidatus Acidiferrales bacterium
CGCCGACAGCGCCGTGGTGCCGCCCGACGGCAAGGCCTACATCCTGGGCGGCGGCTTCAGCACCCTCGCCCTGCCCCAACTCCCTGGGCAGGCTGCGTTCGCCGTGGTTGCGGGATTCCGGTTCGGCTCCGGTGACGTCGGCCAGACACGGCAAGTGGAGCTCCGCTTCGTCGACGCCGAGGCCAAGCTGGTGATCCCCACCGCGAACCTTCAGTTCCAGTCCCAGGGTGCCCAGCTCGAACCCGGCCAGGAGGTGAGCATCTCCACCGTCACGATCCTGCAGCCGATGTTCGGCGAGCCGGGCACGTACACGGCAGAGTTCTGGCACGAGGGGGTACGCCTCGCCGGCGTCAACCTGCATGTGATGGAGCGCCAGGCGCCCCCGCCGGTCACGAGCGACCGGCCCAACTGAGGACCAGCGCGCTGAGCATCGGGCCTCAGGCGTCAGGCGAACCCTCGTACTCGTAGAAGCCGCGACCGCTCTTACGCCCCAGGTAGCCGGCCGCGACCATGCGGCGCAGGAGCGGCGGCGGCGCATAGTCGGCGTTCGCGTACTCCTCATAGAGTGAGTCGCACACGAATAGCGCGGTGTCGAGCCCGATGTAGTCCAGCAGCTCGAGCGGTCCCATCGGATGTCCGCAGCCGAGCCGCATGCCTTGGTCGATGTCCTCGCGGGTGGCAAAGCCGGATTCATAGAGCCGCGCCGCGTGCGTCAGGAATGGGATGAGCAGCAGGTTGACGATGAAGCCACCCCGGTCTTGCGCCACGATGATGTGCTTGCCGAGCAGCTCGCCGAATTCGCGGGTCTCGTCGAGCGTCTCCGCACTGGTGACGATGCTGCGCACGACTTCCAGGAGCTTCATCACCGGCGCCGGGTTGAAGAAGTGAGTGCCGATGACGCGCTCGGGCCGCGAGGTGACGCGCGCAATCTCGATGATGGGCAGTGACGAGGTGTTCGTAGCGAGGATCGCGTGCCGAGGGGCGATTCGGTCCAGCCTGGCGAAGATATCCGTCTTGGCCGGCAGGTGCTCGACGATCGCCTCGATGCAGATGTCGCATTCGGCGAACTCGTCGAGGTCGACCGTGAACCGCAGCTCCTCGAGGATCTGCTCCACCTCCTCCGCGCTGAGCTTGCCGCGCTCCCGGGCCCGGTGCAGCGAGGCGGCGACGCGCCTGCGGCCGGCAGCGAGCTGCGCCTCGTCCGCCTCCGCCACCAGGGTGCGCAAGCCTTGACGCGCACAAATCTCGGCGATGCCGGAGCCCATGAGCCCCGCGCCGACGATGCCGACGGTGCTGATCTGCATGACACGGCTCTCCCGCTGCGGCCTACTTCTGCGAGCAGTCTGGCGCGATGTCATGGCCTCCCGCACACCTATGATGAGTTCATGCCAAAGCCACGTACCGTGGCCCTGGTGAGCGACGACCTCATGTTCGCCAGCCAGTTGCAGATCGCAATGCAGCGTGTGGGAGGGGCATGCGCGCTGGTCGTCGGCGACGCCGTCCCCGACGTCGACGCCGTGTTCGTCGATCTCAACACCCGGGCCGACGAGCGGCTCGACCTGATCGTCCGGCTCCGCGAGCAGCGTCCTCACCTCTCCATCGCCGGGTTCTGCCATCACGGGGAGCGGCAGCTTCGGCGCCGCGCACTGGCGGCGGGCGCAACGCGCGTGATCAACAACGGCGCACTCCAGGCGGTGGCACTCCGCATCGACGGCCGTATTCCGTGACGCGGGCGACGTGAGCAGCTCCGCGGCCGGCTTGGAGGCTCGCGTTCGCACCGAGGTTAGGCAGACGCTGGATGCGACGGTTGCGACTCGGCGCGACCTTCACCGCCACCCCGAGCTGTCGCATCTCGAGCAGCGCACCGCTGACATGGCTGCATCCCGTTCCGAAGGCCTTGGCTTTCAGGTTCGCGCCGGATTGGGCGGCACAGGGGTCATCGCCGACCTGGAAGGAGCAGGCGACGGACCGATGCTCATGCTCCGCGCCGACATGGACGCGCTTCCCGTCGAGGAGCGGAATGACAAGCGGGCGGTCCGCTCGGAGGTCGACGGCGTCATGCACGCATGCGGGCATGACGGCCACGTGGCCATGGTCCTCGGGGCCGCAACAGCGCTGGTCGCCTTACGCGACGCATGGGGCGGCCGCCTGCGGTTGTGTTTCCAGCCCGCGGAGGAGGTCGCCGAGGGTGCGGTTCCGATGATCGACGACGGCGCCGCCGACGGCGTCGATCGCGTCCTCGGCATTCACCTCTGGGCGCCGCTGCAGGTGGGCCGGGTGGCGGTGACCCCGGGCGTCATCTTCGGCAGCGCTGATGCGTTCCGAGTGACCGTGCACGGCCGCGGTGGGCACGGCGGCATGCCGCACACGGCGGTCGACCCGGTGGTGGCCGCCGCCCAGATCATCCTGGCGCTGCAGACGATCGTGAGCCGCGAGACGTCGCCCTTCTCGCCGGCGGTGGTCACGGTGGGCAGCCTCACGGGAGGCACACGGTTCAACGTCATCGCCGACACCGTCGTCATCGAGGGCACGGTGCGGGCGCTGGAGCAGAGCGAGCGTGAGCGGTTGCTCCGCCGTGTGGCGGAGATCGCCGCTGACGTGGCTCGTTCGGCTCGCTGCGAAGCCGTGTACGAGCGCGGTTCGGGCTGTCCTCCGGTGGTCTGCGACCCAGAGGTGGCATCCACGGTGCGCGCGGCCGCCGTGGCGTCCGTGGGCGACGACATGGTGGACGTCGCCCGCCCCATCACTGTGGGCGACGACGTCGCCTGCTTCCTGGAGCGAGCGCCGGGCTGCTATTACCTCGTCGGCGCCGGGCATCCCGAAAAGGGGCCGGTCGCGCCCCACCACAGCGCCGACTTCGACATCGACGAGGCCTGCCTTCCGATCGGCGTCGAGACACTGGTGCGTGCGTCGCTCGCGATCCTAGGCTGATGGATCAGTTCATCCGTTTCCGCGAGGAGCGCGATCGCATGTACGACGACGTGGACCTGTCGCCGCGACCGGCGTCACAGTCACGGACCACGATCTGCGTGGTCATGGAAATCGAACATGCGAACACCGCCGGTTACGTGCACGGCGGCACGATCATGCGGCTGGTTGACACCGCGGCCGGCATTGCCGCTGCACGGCACGCACGCCGACGCGTGGTCACTGCTGCGATGGACGACATGAGTTTTCTTTCGCCCGTGTACATCGGCGACCTTGTCACCGTCCTTGCGATGGTGAACGACGCGCACCGCAGCTCGATGGAGGTCGGCGTCCGCGTCGACGTGGAAACTGTCCCAACTGGAGAGCACCGCTACGTCGCCAGCGCGCACCTGGTGTTCGTCGGTCTCGACGCGGCTGGGCTCCCGGCGCCGGTTCCGCAGGTGATCGCGGAAACGGATGACGAGAAACGGCGGCAGCAGCAGGCGCGTATCCGTCGTGAGCAGAGGCTGCTCCGCAAGCGCGCGCTGGAGCAGGCGGGCGAGAAGAAGCCGTGAATCGCTGTCCGTCCTGTGGGCACGAGAACCAGGAGGGAGCGAAGTTCTGCTCCGAGTGTGGGAGGACGTTTGCGACTGCGACGCCCGCTGCCCGCGAGGAGCGCAAGGTGGTCACGATTCTGTTCGCCGACCTGGTGGGATTCACCTCGCGCGCGGAGCGTCTCGACCCGGAGGATGTTCGCGCACTTCTCTCGCCGTACTACGCGCGGCTGCGCACCGAGCTGGAGCGTTTCGGCGGCACTGTCGAGAAATTCATCGGCGACGCGGTGATGGCCGTGTTCGGCGCGCCGGTTGCGCACGAGGATGACCCGGAACGCGCAGTCCGGGCCGCACTGGCGATACGTGACTGGGTGAATGACCAGGACGCGGAGTTGCAGCTGCGCATAGCCGTCAACACTGGGGAGGCGCTGGTCTATCTGGGTGCACGTGCCTCCGAAGGGGAGGGAATGGTCTCCGGCGACGTCGTCAATACCGCGGCACGCCTGCAGGCCGCGGCCCCTGTCAACGGAATCCTCGTTGGCGAGGTGACCCACCGCGCCACGTCCACCGTGATCGATTACCGCGAATCGAATCCGGTCACCGCCAAGGGGAAGGCGGAGCCGGTGCCGGCCTGGGAGGCGCTGGAAGCGCGTGCACGATTTGGGGTCGACCTCAGCCGCTCGGGGGGACCGCTCATCGGGCGCGAGCACGAGTTGAGGGTCGTCGTCGATTCGCTGGCGCGTGTTCGACGTGAGCGCTCGCCGCAGCTGGTGACGATCGCGGGTGTTCCAGGAATCGGCAAGAGCCGTCTGGTGGCGGAGCTCTTTCGTGAAATAGACGCGGATCCGAGTGAGCTCGTGCTCTGGCGCCAGGGGCGGTCACTCCCGTATGGGGATGGCGTGACCTTCTGGGCGCTGGCCGAGATGGTGAAGGCGCAGGCTGGGATTCTGGAGTCCGATTCCGCCGACCAGGCCGAGCAGAAGTTGCACACGGCTGTGGCCGAGGTCATTCCCGAGTCACCGGATGCGCAGTGGGTTGAGAGTCTCCTGCGCCCCCTTGCCGGACTCGGCGTCTCCGATCGGAGAGGCAGTCAAAGTGAGGCGTTTGCGGCCTGGCGCCGCTTCTTCGAAGGGCTCGCCGAGCAGCATCCTTTGACGCTCATTTTCGAGGACACGCAGTGGGCGGACGACAGCCTTCTCGACTTCATCGAATACCTCATCGACTGGTCCGGCGACGTTCCGATCCTCGTGCTGTGCACCACGCGGCCGGAGGTGCTCGAGCATCGGCCCGCGTGGGGCGGCGGCAAGCGGAACGCCACAACCATCTCGCTGTCTCCGCTGTCCGAGGACGACACGGCCCGACTCATCAGCACCCTGGGGGACAGTCCGGTGCTGCCTGCGGAAACGCAGCAGGCGCTCGTGGAGCGCGCGGGCGGGAATCCTCTGTATGCCGAGCAGTACGTGCGGATGCAGGCCGAGCGAGGACGGGACGCGGTCATGCTGCTGCCAGAGTCGGTGCAGGGCATCATCGCCGCCCGGCTCGATGCGCTGAGCGACGAACAGAAGCAGCTCGTGCAGAACGCGGCCGTCGTCGGCAAGG
>DATMRA010000103.1:0-4799 GCA_035566535.1 Candidatus Acidiferrales bacterium
ACCACCGGCGCCCACGTTGTCCTCCACGGTCACGACGACCGCGTGCTTGCGGGCCCATTCGGTGATCCGTGGATCGACAGGCTTCACCCAGCGGGCGTTCACGACGGTGCACGAGACGCCCTGCATCTCGAGGCGCTCCGCAGCCTCTTTCGCGACCCCGACCATGCGCCCCACCGCAAAGATGACGGCGTCCGAGCCCTTGCGCAGCTCCTCCCAGCGTCCGACGGGCAAGGGCTCTACCGGTAGGTCGGGGGTCGAGGGCGCCGGGCCGCTTGGGTAGCGGATGGCCATCGGGCCGTCCGACGCCAGCGCCGTTTCGAGCAGCGCGCAGAGCTCGGTCGCATCGGCGGGCGCTGCGATCTTCATGTTCGGGATCAGGCGCAGATATGAGAGGTCGAAGATTCCGTGGTGGGAAGAGCCGTCCGGACCTGTGACGCCCGCGCGGTCGATGACGAAGACCACGGGCAGCTTGTGCATCGCGACGTCCATGAGCGTTTGGTCGAAGGCGCGCGCTAGAAAAGTCGAGTAGATGCAGACCACCGGGTGCATGCCGGCGAGCGCGAGCCCTGCCGCGAAAGTTACGGCGTGCTGCTCGCAAATGCCGACGTCGAAGAACCGGTCGGGAAACTCCTTGGCGAAATTCAAGAGGCCGGTCGAGGACGCCATGGCGGCGGTGATGGCGCAAACCTCGGGTCGTCTCGCCGCGGTGGTCATCAGAGCGTCTCCGAAGACATCGGTGTATTTCAGCTCGGTCGAGCGAGGGCGTCCTGTCAGGGGATCGAAGGCGGGCACGCCGTGCAGCTTGTCGATCTCGTCGTCGACGGCCGGACCGTAGCCGTGCCCTTTCTCGGTGATCACGTGAACAACCACCGGCTCACGCAGCTTCTTGGCGCGGGACAGCACCTCTTCGAGCGCCGGCTCGTCGTGTCCATCCACGATTCCGGCGTACTTGATGCCGAGGCTTTCGAAAATCGTCGAAGGCTGCAGCAGCTGCTTTAGTCCTTCCTTCACGCGGTATGCGGCCTGGTCGGCGGTCGATCCGACCAGCGGCAGGTCTCGCAGCAATCGGGAGATCTCGTCCTTGATTCGCTCGTAGCGGGGATCCACCCTCAGCTGCGACAGGTGGCGCGCAAGTCCGCCGACCGTCGGCGCGTATGAGCGCCCGTTGTCGTTGATCACGATCACGAGGTTGGGCGGCTGCAGGTGCGCGATCTGGTTGAGCGCTTCGTAAGCCATGCCCCCGGTGAGGGCCCCGTCGCCAATGACCGCAACCACGTAGCCATCGATGCGCTTTCGCAGCCGAGCTTCGGCTATGCCCAGCGCGTAGCTGAGGGAGGTCGAGGCGTGGCTGTTCTCCATCACGTCGTGCTCAGACTCCTGGCGCGAGGGATATCCCGAAAGTCCGCCGGCCTGGCGCAGCCTGGCGAAATCCTTCGACCGGCCGGTCACGATCTTGTGCACATACGCCTGGTGGCCGGTGTCCCACACGATCGCGTCCTTCGGGCTGTCGAAGACCCTGTGCAGCGCAAACGTGAGCTCGACCACGCCGAGGTTGGGGGACAGGTGGCCACCGGTCCTGGAGGTCTGCTCGACCAGGAACGCGCGAACCTCTTCCGCCAGCCGGCTTAGATGCTGCTGGTCGAGGGCGCGCAGGTCGGCGGGCGAGTTGATGGTTTCCAGGATGCCCATTGGTGCTTTAACGCTCGGCTCCCGACATGAGTTCCGCCAGCGCGATGCACAACCTCGTTCCCGCGCCGCTCGGACCCCGAAGCACGGTGGTCAGCTCCGCGTTCGTGTTCCAGCTGGAGGCGGCGATGTCGAGGTGCGCCCAGGCCCTCCCGCCGGCGAACTCGCCGATGAACATGCCCCCCAGGATCGTGCCTGCTTCTCCGTATTCGGCGTTGCGCAGGTCCGCGATCTGGCTTCGCAGAAGGATCCGGTAGTCGGCGAAGGTCGGCAATCGCCAGACCCTGTCTCCGGCATCGGATGAAGCTCGCTGGACGAGGGCCCAGAACTCATCGTCGTTGCTCACGCCCGCACTGGCTGCGTGACCGATCGCGATCGTAGCGGCGCCGGTTAGGGTGGCAAGGTCGAGGATGTGAGTCGCGCCGTTTCGCAGTGCATGGGTGAGGGCGTCGGCCAGGACAAGCCGCCCCTCGGCATCGGTGTTGACGATCTCGACCGTCTTGCCGTCGGCGCTCACCAGCACGTCACCGGGACGTTGGGCGGTCGGGCCGGGCATGTTCTCCGTCGCCGCGATGACCGCCATTACGTCGAGGGGCACCTTGCGGGCCGCGATGACGTCGATGGCCGACAACACAGCCGCCGCGCCCGCCATGTCGGACTTCATCCGGCTCATGTTCTCCGCGGGTTTGATCGAGAGTCCGCCCGAGTCGAAGGTGATGCCTTTGCCGACCAGCGCGAGCACCGTGGCGGTTGCATCGGGCGCGACACCGCGCTGGCGGTTGCCGCGGTGGCGCAGACGGATGAGACGGGGCGGCAGCGCCGAACCTGAGGCGACCCCGAGCAGCAGGTTGTAGCCGCCGGTCTTCAACTCGGCCGGGCCGAGGACCTCTATCTCCATTCCGTGGCGCTGGGCGATCTTGACCGCCTCCTGCGTCAGCGCCTCGGGCGTGAGCTCGTTCGGGGGCGCGTTCTGCCACTCTCGCGCGCGGTTGGTCGCCTCCCCGTTCTCCTGGGCTGCGACAACCTCGTGCTCACGTCCGATCCCGAAGCCGGTCAGCACGATCTCTTCGATCTCGCGCCGCTCGGGCTGCGCGCCGGTCTGCCGCGAGCGCCGCTCGAACGTGCCCATGACGCAGCCCTCGACCACCGCCTTCAATGTGTCCATTCCCAGCGGAGGCTCGGCGCGCACGAGCCCGATGCGCTTGTACCCATAGGTGCGCGACGCGCGAATAAGCTCGTGATGCGCCGAACGCAACCGCTGGCCGTCCAGGTCCTGGGGTGCGCCTACCCCGTAGAGGATCACGCGGCGCGGGCCGGCCTTGCCATGCGTTGGAACGGGCAGCACCTCGTGAATGCGACCGCGGAACTCGGCGCTGGTGATCATGTCGGACAGGACGCCGCCGAGTGCCTTGTCGAGGTCCAGGGCATTTCCTGAGAGCCGCTGGCCGGTGGCGACGGCAACCGCCAGGGCGTCGACGTGGAGGTCGGCGGCCGGCGTCGCGACCAGGCTGATCTTCACTGGCGGTTAAGCCTAGCGATCAAGCCAGATGCTCGGCGACCAGCTCCAGGACGTGGGCGACCCTGAGGTTGATATGCCGGCGTCGCGCCGCGGCTTCGATGTGCATCAGGCAGCCTGGGTTGTCCGATGCAACCACCGTGCACCCGGTCTTGGCTATCGCGTCCAGCTTCCACTGGGCCAGGCGGCCCGCGACCCGCGGCCATTCGACGCTGAATGTGCCCCCGAAGCCACAGCAGTTCGCGATGTCCGGGATGTCGACCACCTCGTAGCCCGCCAGCTCGAGAAGGCGGCGGGGCTCGCTCTTGAGACCAAGCTGGCGCAGGGTCTGGCAGGAGTCGTGATAGGCGATCTTCAAGCTCATGCGGTCGGGGTCCACGAGCTCCGGGCGCTGCGTCAAAACGTCCAGGGCGAAGCGGGTCGAGTCGCGCATCCGAGAGCGCACGCTCTCCGCGGCCGAGGCGCCCCAGTCGGGAGCGTCGATCGTGAACGCGCCGAAGCACGACGCCGACGGGGTGACGATCAGGCCCTTGGAATTTACAAGACTCTCGGCCAGATCGTCATGCAGCGCCGCTCCGCCGGTGAAGTCGCCCGCGTTGGCCGCGATGAGGCCGCAGCACCACTGACCCTTGGGAAAACCAACGTTGAAGCCCGCGGCGGTGCAGATTCGCTCCAGCGCCACGGCGGCCTGGGGCTGCACCCGGTCGACCATGCACGAGGCGAAGATCGTGAGCGGCTCCCCGTCGACCTCACTCGTCGTGATCCGGTCGCGGTAGGGCACACGCGCCAGCCTGGGCGCGCCCGGCACCAACCCGCTGAAGGGCGCTCCCGCGCGGAGCAGGCGATCGGCCAGCTCAGGGCGCTTCCACACGTTCACCACCGCTTGCTTGCGCAGCGACTTGCGACCTTTCTTGCGGTGCTCGAGGATCTGGCGCGGCAGCGGGATGTCGACAGGGCAGATCTCCTGGCACGCGTTGCACTGCGTGCAAAGCGTGTTGGGAAGGTCAGCCTTATCGAGGCCGTGATGGAAAGGCGTCAGGACCAGCCCGATCGGACCGTTGTAGATATGGCCGAACTGGTGGCCGCCGACAGCCATGAAGGGCGGGCACGCGTTCGAACAGGCGCCGCAACGGATGCAGGTGAGCGCGTCCTTGAAAACCGGGTCGGCGCGCATCTCTTCGCGTCCGTTGTCAAGGATCACGCAGTGCATCTCGCGCGGGCCGTGGACGCCGATCGTCAGCGACTGCTCAATGTCCGCGGATCGTGATGGGCCCGTAATCCAGTTCACGTAGCTGGTCATGATCTGGCCCGTGCCGCTGCGCGGCAGCATGCGCAGCACGGCGACGGCGTCGTCGAGCGTCGCGACGACCTTGTCCATTCCGAAAAGCGCGATGTGCACCGGCGGCAGCGTCGTGGTGAGGTCGGCGTTGCCTTCGTTGGTGACCAGCATGATGGTGCCCGTCTCCGCGATCGCGAGGTTGGCTCCGCTGATGCCAACCGCTGCGCTGATGAACTTCTGGCGCAGCGAGGCGCGAGCGTGGGCCTGGATCGCCTCGACCGTAGGCTCCGTCCCGAAAACGCGCGCCGCATCTTCCTT
>DATMRA010000104.1:0-5036 GCA_035566535.1 Candidatus Acidiferrales bacterium
TCGCGCTTCAGGTCATAACCGCGCTTGGTGATCTTCGCGTCAGCGAGCACCGCCGTAATTGCCGCGACCGCGGCGTCGTCGACGGCGTCGGACCCCAGCAGTGGCATGTAGTAGCTCGTGCCCAGCGCCGGCGCGGTGAACGCGATCGCGACCAGCTCGCCGGTACGCGCGTTGCCCTCGACGATGGTGCGCACATCCATTGCACCGGCTGCGCGAATACGTTCGATGGCGTCGGCGGTCGCGTGCGCATCGCGCAGCACCGTCGTCTCGTTCTGCGGCGCCACCATCGGCACCTCGTGCGCCGGCACACGCACCGGAGCGTCGAAGCTCATGCTCGCTTGGCCGTTGCCCGCCGCGTCAGGCGCGCGGGTCAGCAGCTGTGGGTTTGATTCATCGCCGTCGCGTCCCGGCAACCGCGCCAGTAGGCTGCGAAACTCCAGGCGCTCGAAGAGTGCGCGCACCTTTTCCTCGTCGTAGTGATACAGACGCGCCGGTTCGAGGTCGAGGTCGATGTCCATGTCGACGCGGATGGTGGCGGTGCGCTTGCTCAACCGCGCCTGATCGACGTGACTCTCCAGTGCGCGGCGCACACGCCCTTCGCGCATCGTCGGAATTGCGTCCAGGATGTGCTCCAGAGGCCCGTATTCCTGCACCAAACTCTTGGCGGTCTTCTCCCCAATCCCGGGCACGCCCGGAATGTTGTCGCTGGGATCGCCTTGCAACGCTTTGTAGTCGACCACCAAAGGCGGATCGAACCCGAACCGCTCCTGCACCTTGTCGACGTCGTACACGATGGTGTCGGAGATGCCACGGCGGCTAGCGAAGACGACCACGCGGTCACTGACCAGCTGGAGCACGTCGAGGTCGCCGGTGACGATGATGACGTCGAGGTCGCGTTGCTCGGCCTTGCGACTCAAGGTGCCGATGACATCGTCCGCCTCGAAGGAGGGCACCTCGATGATGGGGATGCCCAACGCGTCCACGATCTCCCGAGCCCAGGGAAATTGCGGGATCAGTTCGGGCGGTGTCGCGGCGCGCTGCGCCTTGTACTCGGCGAACTCCTCGTGGCGAAAGGTGCGTCCGGGCGGGTCGAAGGCTGCGATTGCGTAGGTGGGCCGGTGATCGTTGAGCGCCTTGAAGAGCATCGACGTGAAGCCGAAGGCCGCATTGGTCATCTCGCCGCGGCTGTTGCTCAGCGCCGGCATGGCGTAAAAGGCGCGGTAGACAAGGTTGTGCCCGTCGATGAGGAGCAAGCTTTCGCGCGCCATTACAGGCTATGGTACCCACCGGCATGACCGGTCCAAGCGCGCCACAGCCCGTGAATGGCGCGTCCGCAACATTGGAGCTGGCACGCGCCGACATCGGCTTTTCCGCAGCGCATTTTTCCGTGATCGACGGTGCCGTGGAGCGTCTGCACGGGCACAACTACCGGGTCATGCTGCGCGCGCACGGGTTGGTGCGAAGTGATGGCACGGTGATCGACTTTCACGCGCTCAAGGAAGCTCTCCGTACGGCTTGCGCCGACCTGGACGAGCGCATGTTGCTGCCCACCCAGAGCGGCACCCTGAGCGTCGACAGCAAAGACGGCACCATCACGGTCCACGCGGCAGAGCGGCACTACGCCTTCCCGGCTGACGACGTGCGCCTCCTGCCCATCACGAACACCACCTGCGAGTGCCTCGCCGCGTATCTCTTGGGCGCGGTTCGCGCCCGCCTTGGAACGGCGCCCGTCCGGCTCGAGCTCGGCGTGGAGGAGCTGCCCGGTCAGGGTGCGTCGGTCGAGGAGTAGCTGGCCTGAAGCGGCGCTATCATCGGGCCATGGCCGAACTGGTGGAGATGACGGTGGACAGCATCCGGGTGCACATGCCCACCGGCCAGCACGTTGTCATCCTCAAGGAGAAGTCCGCGGAGCGCTATCTCCCCATCTGGATCGGCATCAACGAGGCCAATGCAATCGCGCTCAAGATCACCGGCATCACGCCGGAGCGACCGATAACGCATGACCTCCTCGCCAACGTCCTGAGCGCGGTCGAGGTCACCGTCGACCGGATCGTGGTGACCTCGCTGAGCAATGAAGTGTTCTACGCCCGCATCCTGGCCACGGTCGACGGCCGCACGCTGGAGATCGACTCCCGCCCATCGGACGCCATCGCTGTGGCCGTGCGGCTCGGCGCCGGGATCTACGTCGCAGGCGAGGTGCTCGAGAAGGCGGGCATGCTGCCCGAGGCCGACAAGGACGGCGACGGTGAGGCCGACCCCGAAACCGAGGAGCGGATGGCGAAAATTCGCGATTGGGTCAACGAGCTCAACTTGCCCGATTTGGGAACAAGCGGCGCGTCAGAGTCCTGAGCGGCGGCGCCTCCGAATCCTGAACGCAGGCGGCGTTCCGGCGAGTCTCAGACAAGGAGGCGAGCCGCGCAGTGAGGGAGCTGGACTTGAGTCCGTGACCGAGCGAGCAGAGAAGCCGACGCAGTATCAGACCGCCGGAACGCCGCCTACCCGAATAGGCTCCAGAAATCCGGGTCCTCGAATCCGAGACGCCAGGCTGCGACACCCGCCAAATGGTTCTGATGGACTAGGGCGATCTTCCGCGCCAGGCTGTCGGCGTCGTCGAAGTACGTGATCATCGACCCGTCGGGAGAGCTGATCACCGGGGTCTGGGCGCCGAAGTCGTAGCCCACGCGCGCGCCGGGCACAGCCAGCGCAGTTGCCAGCGCTTCCGGATACGCAGCTGACGCGCCGGTGCCGTTGGTCCAGCGCCGGCCATACAGCGGGATGCCCAGGACGGTGTGCGCCGGGTTGAGCCCGGGGAGGGTCGCTGCCAGCACCGACCGGTCCCAGTCCAGGCCGGCCACCGGACCGGGGCTGCCGCCCTCACCGTGCTGGTCGTAGGCCATGAGGTCGATGAGATCCGCGGCGCTGCCCAGCGCCGTTACGTCGTAGGCCACCGAAAACTGATTCGTGCCGCTTGTGTCGTGCGGCACCACGTCGACCATGATCTGCACGTTCTTGGCGTGCAGCGCCGCGGCCAGCTGCTTCACAAACGCGGTGAACGCCGGCCGGTCGGTGGCCGCCATCGCCTCGAAGTCGACATTGACGCCGGCATAGCCGCTGTTGACCGCGCTCTGCACCACCGTCCCGATCAGCTGCGACACGGCCCCGGGGTTGCTCAACAACGCCGTTGTGGCGGCTGCGTCGGTCGTGTCGTTGGCCAGCGACGGCCACACCGGGAGCCGTGCCGACGCGGCGCGTTTCACGGCCACGGGATCCGGCGTCCCCAGGATGCTGCCGTCCGCCTGCACGGTCCAGCCGGTTGCAGTGACCCAGTTGAGGACGCTCTGGTGATGCGCCAGCGAGGAATTCGCCGCCGCTGTGTTGACCACGAACGCGGTGACGTTGGTGCCGGTCACCGCCGGCGCTGAGGGGACTGTCACCCGCCGCAGGCTGCCCGCCCCGAGGTGGGTGAGGTCGAGCGTGATGGCGGCCGCCAGGTGCGAGCCGCGGGCGGTGGCGAGCGTGCCGGGTAGCTGGATCGACGCCGGGGGCGACCCCGACCATGTGGCCCGAGCATGGTTGGGGTCCATCCACGCGACCGTGGCCCCGGTCCAGGCTGCGGCCACCGCCTTCTGGTCGGGCGGATCATCGAAGACACCGTCGACGACGAGGCCGTCATTGGGATCGACGTGGGCAGCCAGCATCGCCTGCGTCAGCGAGATGACGTTGAAGTCGATGCTGATTCCCTGGGCACGGCCGGAGATCGTGATATCGAGGTGATGTGCTGAGCCGAGTGGCAGAGCCGGCACCGCGGCCGTCAGATCACCTCCACTGGGCAGCATTGTCAGCGCACGCGAGTCCAGCTGCGCGTTGACGTCCTCGACGCGGAACGCGACTTCGGCGTGCAGGCGAAGATTGAGCGTGGGCGGCACGTCACTCGATCCGCCGACCAGCGTCGTACCTGCGTCGGTGATCGTGATGAAGCCGTAGTTGGGCGATGAGTTCCCCAGCAACGGCACGCTGCAGGCCGTGACCAGCAGCGCCACCGCCACGCTCGCCAAGCGGCGGGTCATTGCCGATGAGTCTAGTGGGAAGCCAAGGGGGTACCGGCGTCAACCCCTATTGCACGGTGATGACGAGGTCCACCGTGAGGGGAGGCTCCCCGGCCTGCGGGTAGTTGGGCGGCACGGTGGCGACGATGTGCAGCTGCGTGCCTGCCGGGGTCCCCGCGGGGACTGTGAACGTTTCGAGGGGCAGCGCCGCGCCGTTGAAGGTGGCGGTGCCTGGTTGCACGCCCGCAGCAGCGCCAGGAGTCGCGGCCGGAGAAGAGAACGCGGCAGACGTGCCGTTCACCGCGAGGCAGGGCAGCTCGCCAACCGAGGTCAGCGGGGCATTCGCGCCGGGCGCCCCGATGCTGGGCCGGGGGACGGTGAGCTGCGCGAACACCGCCACCTGGCTGCCGGCGCGTGCCGTGCCCGTCTGGGTCGCGACCACCAGCTCCTGACCCGGGCGTCCGGGATCCGACGCGCTGACCCGGTGCTGGTAGTCCGCAGGAGGAGCACTCAGGGTTCCGGCGAGCGTGGTTGGACATGTGATCGCAGCCTGCCCGCTCTGAGGGGCGATTGCGCCGCCGGCGCTGAGTGAATTGCGATCGGGGGTGCCGCCCCCCTGGCGGGTGGCCAGGATCAAGAGCGCGACGGCGGCCACGGCCGCGATGCCGGTCGCGGCACCCGGCAGCAGACGCAACCGGGGCATGCGCAGACCGCGCCAGCGGGCTGCGATGGTCGGCTGCTCAGCGATCGGCGGGGTCGA
Source organism: Candidatus Acidiferrales bacterium (assembly GCA_035566535.1). Taxonomy (GTDB): domain Bacteria; phylum Chloroflexota; class Dormibacteria; order Aeolococcales; family Aeolococcaceae; genus JAFARE01. The sequence goes on from DATMRA010000104.1 coordinate 4,807, forward strand.
GGGCACGTGGACGGGTCGCGGCATGCGCGCGGCGGGCATGGCTCGGACCGCATCGACGCTCTGCCGGAAGGCCTCGTACTCAGCCGCGCACGCGTCGCATTGCTCGACGTGCACCTGGAAACGCGCGGCGTCGTGCGCGTTGAGCATGTCGTCGTAGGCGGCGGAGAAGAGATCGCGGACGTGGTCTCGCGCCATCAGGCGTGGCCCTCCGCCGGCGGAAAGATCACGGA
>DATMRA010000105.1:0-3993 GCA_035566535.1 Candidatus Acidiferrales bacterium
GAGACGGCCTCGGGCCTGGGCCAGGACGGTGGTGCATACCAGCGGCTGATCAACCCGCTGCTCGCGCATATGGACCCGCTGCTCGACCAGTTCCTGGGACCGCCGCTGCGTCCGCGACACCCGGTGCTCGCGGCCGGGTTCGCCAAAGACGGCCTGCTGCCGCTGACGCTGCTCGCAGGTCGCTTCAAAGAGCAGCGCGCGCGCGCGCTCCTCGCCGGAGTCGGGGCGCATTCAGTGCTGCCGCTGAGCGCACCCTCGTCATCCGCAATCGCACTCCTCCTCACCGCAATGGCGCATCGGTATGGGTGGCCGGTCGTGCGCGGCGGCACGCAGCGCTTGACGGATGCGCTCGTCGCCGAAGCAGAGGCGACGGGCGTCGTGATCGAGACCGACCGTCGCATCAGCTCGCTCGGTCAGCTGCCCGGCGCCCGCTGCCGCGTCCTCGACGTGACGCCGCGACAGCTGCTGGCGATTGACGGAGCGTTGCTGCCGCAGGGATATCGCCGGCGGCTGGAGCGGTTTCGCTACGCACCCGGTGCGTACAAGCTGGACTGGGCGCTGGACGGCCCGATTCCGTGGCGCGACCCCGAGTGCGCGAAGGCGGTGACGGTGCATGTGGGTGGCACGCTCGAGTCGATAGCCGACGCCGAAGCCGACGTCGCCCGCGGCAGGCACCCGGCGCGCCCGTTCCTGCTGCTGGTGCAGCCCACCGTGGTTGATCCGTCGCGCGCGCCGGCCGGAATGCACACGGCGTGGGCGTACTGCCACGTGCCCAACGGCTCGACGGTGGACATGACCGAGCGCATGGAACGCCAGATCGAGCGTTTTGCTCCCGGCTTCCGGGACCGCATCCTGGCGCGTTCCGTCCTCCGCCCCGCCGACCTGGAGCGCATCGACGCCAACTGCGTGGGCGGCGACATCGGCGGCGGGCTGCAGGACTTACGCCAGACGCTGGCCCGTCCGGTGTTCAGCCTCGATCCGTATCGCACACCGGTGCCCGGCCTGTACCTCTGCTCAGCCTCGACGCCACCGGGTGGCGGCGTTCACGGCATGTGCGGGTATCACGCGGCCCGCTCGGCGCTGCGATATCTCGGAGCAGCGCGCAACTAAAGCCGCGTTAGGCCAGGCGGCTGCGTTCTGCCGCGGTGCGACGCCCCAGCTCGCCGCCGGCCTTGGCCAGCGGCAGAATCACCATCGATGCGGCGGCGTCGCTCTCAACACCCGCGTAGAGCATGCGCGTGATCTCGCCGGCCTCGACGGGACGCGAGAAGTAAAAGCCCTGGGCCAGCTCGCAACCCAGCGACCGCAAACGGTCGGACTGCGACTGGTTCTCCACGCCCTCCGCGATCAGGCGCAGGCCGAGCGTCTTGCCCAGGCGGATGATCGCTTGAGCGAACGCAGTGCGCCGCGGATCGTTGGCCACGTCATCGACGAACGCCTTGTCTATCTTGAGAATGTCCAGCGGAAGGTCCTGCAACACTGCCAGCGACGAGTACCCGGTCCCGAAGTCGTCCATCGAGATGCGCACGCCCAGCGCCTTCAGCTCGCGCAGGCGCTCTCCCGCATGTTGCGGATCCTCGACCATGACGCTCTCGGTGATCTCCAGCACGAGCCGCGATGGATGCAACCCGGTGCGGCGCAGCACGTCCCACACGTCGTTGACGAATCCCGCCTTGCGCAGCTGCCGCGGTGACACATTGACGCTGACCGAGAACGACGTCTTGTCAGGAAACGCAACCTGCCATTCCTGGCACTGCGCGCACGCCTGCTCGAGCACGTTGAGTCCCAGCTCGTTGATGAGGCCGGTCTCCTCGGCGACGCTGATGAACTCGGCCGGCAGCACGAAGCCCCAGCGGGGATGGTCCCAGCGCACCAGCGCCTCCACGCCCACCGCTGTGCCGGTCGCCATGTCGACGATTGGCTGGTAGCGAAGCACGAGCTCGTTGCGTTCGATGGCGCGCTCCAGGTCGGTGCGCACCTCGAGCCGGCGCGTCACCACCTCCTGCATGTCCGGCTCGAACACCTCGAAGGAGCCCTTGCCTTTCATCTTGGCGCGATACATGGCGACGTCGGCGCGGCGCAGCAATTCCTCGGCAGGGACCGAGCCGGCGTCTGCAGTGGCCACCCCCACGCTCGCGTGCACCGCCACCTCGCGCGAGGCGATCACGAAATGCGGCTTCAGCACCGCGACGATGCGGTCGGCGACACCGATGACGTCGTACGAGGCGCTGGACTCTTCGAGCAGGATCGCGAACTCGTCGCCTCCGAAACGCGCCGCGGTGTCCGACGGGCGCAGCACGGTTTGCAGGCGAGTTGCGACGTTGACCAGCAGCTCGTCACCCGCGGCATGCCCGAGGCTGTCGTTGATCATCTTGAAATCGTCGAGGTCGAGGAACACGACAGCCAGCGAACCCGGGCCGCGACCCCTGCGCGTGAGTGCGTGCTCCAGGCGGTCGGTGAATAGCGCGCGATTGGCCAGTCCGGTAAGCGGGTCATGGAATGCCTGGTGCTTGAGCCGGCTGTCGAGCCGTGTGTTCTGCACGGCGACGCTGACCTGCGCGGCGAAAGTCTCGAACAGGGCGAGGTCATCGGCGGCAAACGTGCTCACGTCACTGAGCCGGTTCCCGACCACCAGCACACCAAGGAGCACGCCGTCGCTCTGCAGCGTGGTCATCATCGCGTCGCGCATGTCCTGCTCGCGCAGCCAGTCGCGCACGGCCGGATCCGTGTCGGCGGGACCTGCGAGAAGACCGCGCTGGCCGTCCGCCAGGAGAAGCATGAAGCGTTCGAGAAGGTCGAGCGTGACCTCGTGCGTCTGCTCGCTGCTGGCGCCCCGGCGCATGATGATCGAGTAGCCGCCGTCGCCTCCGCTTGCGGCGGGAAGCAGCGTGATCTCGGCCAGCTCCGCGCGGAACACCTGGCAGAGCTGCGCCAGCAGCTCGGGGATCGCGGAGCGCTGGTTGGTGGCCCGTTGCAGCAGGTCGCTCGACTGATACAGGTACTGCAGTTGCTGTCGCTTCTGGTGCTCGCGAGTGTAGAGCGCGTACGCCGCAAGCAGGGTGGCGATCGGGAGCGCAAGCAGCAGTATCTCCAACGAGTTGCGCGAAACGGCCGCCACCACCTCGAGCCCCAGGCTTGCATTTGCCGCCCCGCCCACGCATACGATGGCTGCCGGCTGCAGCCACTGGCGGCGCTTCAGCGAATCCTCGGCGAGCGTGATCACGATCGCGCTCAACAGGAAGCCGCACATGGAGCTCGTCGCAACCACGCCGAGCACGAACAACCACGTCAGCGGCGAGGTCACATCGTGGCCCGGCGCGAAGAGGTTGAAGAGGATGGCCACGATCTCGGCCTCGATGGCGAACTCGAGCACGTTGAACACGAGCTTGATCGGTGGGTGACGTCGGATCAGACCGAGGCCGATTGCTGCGCCGACCAGTCGCGCCAGCACCAGCTCGTCCGGCGTCGCGAAGAACAGCCCGATGATGAGCGTGATCTCGCTCAGTGAGTACGACTGCGCGTTGCTGCGGAAGTGGATGTACACGCGCCAGGACTCGGTGACGCAGAACAGCACAACCAGGACCGGGAACATGAGGTGCACCGCGCCCCACTGCTGGGGCAACCGCACCACCACCGCGAAGAACAGCACGACCGCGACGACCGCCAGCAGGCCGTTGAAGGTCCAGACATCGGCGACGCGGCTGTGTGGGCGCACAGAGGACCCTGCCGCCGGCAGGGTCCTCTCGTTGTCTGCGTCGCTGATCCGCTTGCGAAGACGGATCATGGCGCCCGCCGCGTGTGCTTCATGTCAGCTCCAGCTGTAGTCCGACCAGCCGGCACCTGACCAAGCAGCGCCCGACCAGGCCGCGCCAGACCAACCGGCACCTGACCAACCGGCACCCGACCAACCCGCACCCGACCAGCCCGCACCCGACCAGCCCGCACCCGACCAACCGGCGCCGTTCCAGGTGCTGCCGGACCAGGCCGCGCCAG
>DATMRA010000106.1:0-4330 GCA_035566535.1 Candidatus Acidiferrales bacterium
CTTCCGGATCCGCGAACCCGCCCGCCAGGGTGAAGGTGTAGCGCGTGTTGGAATCCAGGACCGCATGCTGGTGCTCGAGCGAGAATCCCGTGTCACCGCTGAGCCAGGCAATGCGACACGCCGCCGCCGGCCCGGCAGTGAATGCGGCCGTCAGGTCGCAGTTGGTGATCTGCGGCGAAACGCTGAACCGGCCCTCGACCGAGTGGCGCACAACCGAACGGTCGAACTGGACAACGATCGGCGTGTCCGCCGGGACTCCGACCGACCCGCGGCTGGGATCGAGAGCAATGATCTGCGGGGGGCTGGCGAAACAACCGCTGAGGGCGCCACAGCCGAGGGCGAGCAGCATCAGACGGCACGTGCGTCGAAGGAGGCGGCGCGTCACCGCCCCACCGCGGGAATCAGTACTGCTTGTTGAGCGCGCTGTCGACGTCGATGGGTATGAGGCTGCCGGAGCCGCTCTTGACCTCGATGCGCGACGACCGCTCAGACGCCAGCTTGGTCACGGAAGCGGTGCTGGAATCGAGGTCGCGCTTGGACTCGGTGTAGGCCCCGAGAATGCTGCCCTGTCCGAGGAGAATCACCCCAAGCTCGGTGGCCCCGCTGACCACGACGGCGCCGTCGACCTTCTCCTCACCGAGGTAGTCGAGCAGCGCCTCGAGATTCACGAAACGGCCGAGGAGCCCGGTGTACAGAGGCGGTGCCGTGAACAGCCGGCCGACCGCCAGCACGATCTCACCGTCGAGCTCGATCACGTCGAGCATGCCGTCGCCGCTGTCCATGTGGCGCCGGAACTGTACAAAGGCAGCCTCGCCCTTGGTGATGGTGCCATCGCTGCACACGGCCTCGAGAACCGAACCGTCGTTGAGCAGGATGATCCCCGCGTAGCCACTGCCACTGAGCCGGATATAGCCGGTATGGCGGTCGGCGCGCAGCGTGCGTAGCAGCCGGGGAAAGTCGACGAAGGCGCTCTTCAGCCCCTCGTAGTGAGGGCGTCCCGAGGGAAGCGGATACACGAGATTGTCCGGCGCCTCCTGCTGAGCGCCCAGGACCGTGGAGCGCGGAGTGGAGGATAGCGCCGATTCCGTAGCGACGAACAGCGACGACGCAGCCGGCGCCGGGGCGAGCTCAGGCTCTGGCTCAGGCTCCGGTGCGCTGTTCGGGGCGGCGGTGGGATACGCGACCGGCTCGCCCGGGGGCGGCACGACGTCGTTCTGGGTTGCCGCCCAGGAGGCGAGGCCAGAGTCGAAACCGCCGGTCGCAGGAGCTGCCGTCGCAGCGGCCGGCACCTGCGAGCGGAAGCCGCCATCTGCTGCTCCGTCACTCGCGCCGGCCTCGCCGCCGTCCTCGGCGCTCGGCCGCCAGGAGGGTGAACCCGCCGTATCCACGGCGGTCTGACGCGATTGCGCCGCATTCAAAAGCTCAGCCGGTGACGACTTGATCGTCTCCTCTGCCGGTAGCTTGGCCCGGGGGTCGAACTGGTAGTTGCCGTCGTCCCAGGCGAGGGCGCCGATGACCACGTCCTCGCCCTGGCCGCTGGGTCCGCTGGCGTGGAAGAGGTGGCCGAACAGGAAATACAGCGAGGCGCTCTCGTCGCCGTGCTCGATGGCCAGCGTGCCCGTGGCCCGCTCCGACTGCATCGTCTGGAGGAGCGTGGACAATCCACCGTCGCGAAGGGTTCCCTGGGTCTGCACCTGTGCAATCAGCCCTTGTCTATGACCGGCACCCACGCTCCGGCCGAATTCGAATCGGTTCGTATAGTAGCAACCCCATCCCAGTGGCGAGCCACGGCATACAATCTGCCGGATTCACGTGGACGGTCAGCAGGTTCGTGTGCTCGTCGTGGACGACGACGCACTCATCCGGAAGGCGGTTCGGCTTACCTGCGAGTCAGAGGGGTATGCGGTGCAGGAAGCCGATCGCGGTACTGACGTGCTCGAACGCATCGAGAACTTCCACCCCGACATCATCCTGCTGGACCTCATGCTGCCGGACCTCTCCGGCTTCGACGTGTGCCGCGAGATCCGCCGTGCCGGGCATCGAATGCCGGTGGTCATCCTGAGTGCCAAGAACGAGGAGATCGACGTCGTCCTCGGCCTCGAGATCGGAGCCGACGATTACATCAACAAGCCGTTCCGCCCGCGCGAGTTGCTGGCGCGGATCGCCGCCCATCTGCGCAAAGCGAAGGAGACGCGTTCCGACGCCCGCCCCGAAGATGGCCGCCTCATCTTCCGCGATCTCGTGATTGACACCACCGAGCGCCGGGTCCTCCGCAGCGATCAGGACGTGATTCTGACTCACACGGAGTTCGATCTCCTCGCGTACCTCGCAACCAATGCCGGCAAGGTGCTGTCACGCGAGCGCATCCTGAGCTCGGTGTGGGGCTATGAACATCCAATCGAGACGCGCGTCATTGACGTGCACGTCCGCAACCTTCGTCGGAAGATTGAGCCGGATCCGGCCCAGCCACGCTACATCCTCGCTGTGCCCGGAATCGGATACCGCTTCGCCGCCATCAAGCCATAACGGCGTACGCAGCCGCGATGCCATTTCCCAATTTCGAGGGAAAGCATGCTCACGACCCGCTCTTCACCGCGCACGATTTCCTGACCTATCTGCGCGCCAGCAACCTGCTTCCCGACATCGATGTTCCCGAATCCGCCCTGCTGCTCTACCAGCCCGAGGCCGCGCATCACCTCATCGGCAGTCGACGTCCGCCCGACGTGCGTCTGTTCGCCCCGGTGTACATCATCACGCGCGGCAGCGGACGCTCAGCGGTCGCGGGTGACTTCGGAATCGGTGCACCCGTCGCTTCGCTGGTGGTGGAACATCTGATTGCCTGGGGGGTGCGTCGTTTCTTCAGCATCGGATTCGCCGGCGCGCTGCAGGCCAGTGCCACCGTCGGCGATATCGTCGTGTGCAGCGGCGCTGTCCGCGACGAAGGTGTGTCGCACCACTACGCCCCTGCCGAGCGCTACGCGCGTCCGTCGGAAAGCCTGAGCGACGAACTGCGTGCAGAGTTGACCTCGCGTGGTCTGAAGCACACAACCGGAGAGACATGGACGGTCGACGCGCCGTATCGCGAGACCGTTGCCGAGGCGCGGCACTACCAGGCCGAAGGCGTTCTCAGCGTCGAGATGGAGGCGGCCGCGGTATTCACCGTCGCCCGGCACCACGGGGTGGAGGCCGCCGCCGCATTCGTGATCAGCGATTCCCTCGCCGAGGAGCAGTGGAACCCTCGCTTCTTCGATCCCGGGCTGAAGGAGGCGCTGTTCCGGCTCGCCGACGCGGCCGCAGCCTGCGCCGCGCACTGAGGTCGAGCGGCGGGAAAGTAGACTTGCGACGTGCCGACCCCCCCGATGCTGCGCTCCCGTGAGCCCGAGGCTGCCGGCCCTTCGGTGGAGCGCGACCCGCTCCTGTCGCTGACTGTCCTGTTCCTCGGCCTGATTGCGGTGGGGCTGTTCGCGGCGGCGATTCTGGCCGTCTACACGTACTCCACGCCGGGGGTGGAGGCGCCACTGGTCATCGCGATTTCGCTCGGCTTCGGACTCGTGCTCGCGGCCAACCTGCTCGGCCGCGCCGTACGCGAGTGGCGGGCGAGCCGCTGACGCGGCAGTCCGTCGGGCTGACGGTCGCTGCGCGCTGAGGTGGCAATTCCCTCCCGCCCGGGTCAACCGGGCTCCGAGCCCACGTCGGACCGGCCGTCGTTCCCCTCGTACGAGGAGTTTGCGTCGGACCTGCTCGAGGCGATCGACGGTGTGGGGCTGACGATCGAAGACGTCCGGCACCACGTCGAGCCGGGACTTGGCGAGCGCCGTTTCGAGTGCACCATCCGGCTCGGAGGCGACCCGCCGTCGCGCTATCACGTGCACCTCAGCTTCGCGTGGGACGCGCTGCTGACGTTCGTCTCGGCGTATGGGCCCGGCGCAGACTGCGAGCTGTACCACGACGATGAGGAGGCGCAGGACTGCCCGCACCAGCAGCTGACGCCGCAGCCGTTCGTCGACGTTGAAGCGGAGTTCGTGCTCGGCGACGGCGGATACGAGCTTCACGAGCTCGACGAGGTCTCCAGCTGGATCGACACCGTCCAGACACTGATCGGCAAGGCGTTCACCGACGAGGACCGGCCAAGCGTGCACGTTGGCATCGCGGTGCTGGGCAGCACCACCCTGGTTGAGAAGTTCACCGCCGAGCACTCCTGGTTTCTCGACTTCGAGAAGCGTCCGGACCTGTCCGCCATCGCGCGCCAGATCGACGCGGCGCTGCACCTCGTGCCGCAGCTGGCGGATCGTCTGCCGATCTAAGAGGCGGCCACACCCAGCTCGCGAAG
>DATMRA010000107.1:0-3553 GCA_035566535.1 Candidatus Acidiferrales bacterium
ACCCATCCGTGCTGGGTGCCCCCTTCTATGTGATGGAGTGGGTGGACGGTCACGTGATTCGCAACGAGCTTCCCGCGGAGTTCGCGCCGACACCCGAGACACGGCGGGCGATGTCCGAAGGGCTTGTCGACACGCTGGCAGAGCTGCACGCGGTGGACCCGGACGCTGTCGGTCTCCAGGATTTCGGCCACCCCGATGGCTTTCTCGCCCGTCAGGTGCGGCGCTGGTGGACCCAATGGGAGGCCTCCAAAACGCGCGAGCTTCCCAGCATTGAAGAGCTGCACCATCGCCTCGAGACCTCGCTGCCGCGCCAGTCTCCCCCCGGCATCACGCACGGCGATTACCGGCTCGACAACGTGATGTACTCGCCGGACGATCCACGCCGGATTGCCGCCGTCCTGGACTGGGAGATGTGCACCGTCGGTGATCCCTTGTGCGACCTCGGCTTGCTGCTGGTGTACTGGGTGGAGCGTCCCGATGAGCCATCGGCGCAGCGACTGCATGGCCGCGCGCTCACCGTGGAGGACGGCTTCTACACGCGGCAGCAGATTGTCGAGCGTTACGCTGCTCGCAGTGCCCGCGACCTTTCCGGGCTCGACTGGTATGTCGCTTTTGGCGCGTACAAGCTGGCGATCATCGCTGAGGGGATCCACGCGCGCTTCCTTCTCGGCATGACGGTGGGCGAGGGTTTTGACCGCATGGGGGAACTGGTGCCACTGGTTGTCGACGATGCGCTGGAGACGGCGCAACGGCTCACGCCCGCAGCAGGAGGTTGACGATGGATTTCGCCGAGTCGCCGCGCGTTCGCGAGCTCAAGGACAAGCTATGGGTCTTTCTTGACGAGTGTGTGCGTCCGGCGGAGCAGCAGTACTGGCAGGAGTTCTCTCCGGCCACGGTGCCGCACCGCATCTCGCCGGTGATGGAGGACCTGAAAACCGAGGCACGCCGGCGAGGCCTTTGGAACCTGTTCATGCCGGATGAGCGCTTCGGTGCGGGTCTGACCAACGTTGAATACGCGCCGCTGGCCGAAATCACGGGCTGGAGTTCGATCGCACCAGAGGCGACCAACTGCGCAGCGCCGGACACCGGGAATATGGAGGTGCTGGCTCAGTTCGGCACGCCAAAGCAGCAGGACGAGTGGTTGAAGCCGCTGCTCGCCGGCGAGATCCGCTCCTGCGTCGGCATCACGGAGCCCGACGTCGCCAGCTCGGATCCGACGCAGCTGGCGTGCCGCATCGTGCGTGAGGGCGACGAATATGTGATCACCGGACGCAAGTGGTGGACGAGCGGCGCTGCGCATCCGAACGCGAAGGTGATTCTGCTCATGGGCCTGACGAACCCGGATGCCGAGCGTTATCTACGCCATACGTTCGTGCTGGTGCCCATCGACGCTCCTGGCGTCACTCGGGTGCGCCAGCTCCAGGTGTACGGGTTCGACGACCCCGGAAGCCATTGCGAAGTGAGCTTTGACGGCGTGCGCGTCCCGGTGAGCAATCGGATCGGTGAGGAGGGCAGCGCATTTCTCATCGCCCAAGCACGGCTCGGACCGGGACGGCTGCACCACTGCATGCGCGCGCTAGGGGTGGCCGAGCATGCTCTGTCGCTTATGCGCGAGCGCGCCAAGTCACGCACAGCGTTCGGTAAGCGGCTGGCTGACCAGGGCGTCGTGCGCGAGCAGATGGCGCGCTCTCGCGTCGAGATCGAGCAGGCGCGGCTGCTCTGTCACAAGGCGGCCTGGATGCTCGACACGGTTGGCAACCGAGACGCCCGCTTCGAGATCGCCGCCATCAAGGTCGCGGCGCCGCAGGTGGCATGCGCGGTGGTCGATCGCGCCATCCAGGTGCACGGCGGTGCCGGTGTGTCCAAGGATGTGCCGCTGGGCCAGATGTACGCGTACGCCCGGGCGATGCGCATCTTCGACGGACCGGACGAGGTGCACCTTGCGACAATCGCGCGGGAGGAGTTGCGCCGCGAAAGCTGAGCATTTCGACGCGCTGTATGGCCTCGAGTTCGTCGAGGTCTCGTCCGAGCACATGAGCGGCGTCGTCGCCATCACGGACAAGGTGCGCCAGCCGTACGGCCTGGTGCACGGTGGCGTGCTTGCCTCGATCGCCGAGTCGCTCGCGTCGGTGGGAACCGCCGTCGCGGTGCATGAGACGGGCAGCCACGCAACCGGGATGTCGAATTACACGACGTTCATGCGCCCCCTGCTCCAGGGCAGCATCCATGCCGACGCGCACCCCCGCCACAGGGGGCGGACAACCTGGATCTGGGACATCGAGTTCACCGACGACGCCGGAACGGTGTGCGCGGTGTCCAGGGTCACGATTGCGGTGCGAGCGGCGCGGGCTTAGCATCCGCCAGAGGGGAAACATGTGACGGCCGGAAGACGCCTGCGCAACCCGCTCCGCCGCATGGCGGTGGTGATGACCGCTTTTCTGGTCATCGTCATCTACGGGACGGTGGGTTACGCCGTCATCGAGCACGACTCGGTGATCGACGCCCTGTTCATGACCGTAACCACGATCACGACGGTGGGGCTGGAGGCGCACCCGCTGGACGCTGCCGGCGAGATCTTCACGATCACCGTCATCGTCCTTGGCGTCGCCACGTTTCTCTATTTGTTCGGACTCATCGTCGAAGTGCTGTCAGGGAACCGCTGGCAGGCGTATCGGAGGTACCGCAGGATGGAGTCGCAGATCGCAGCGCTCAGGGATCACATCATCGTGTGCGGTTACGGACGCACGGGCAAGCGCGTCACCGTCGAGTTGCGTCATCGCCGCGTTCCGTACGTGGTCATCGAGATGAACCCGACTCCACTCGAGGACGTGATCCGCGAGCACGAAACGCACATCGTGGGGGACGCGGCCAATGACGACGTGCTTCACCTAGCCGGCGTCGATCGGGCACGTGCCCTGGTGAGCGCTGTGGACAGCGACGAGCGCAACGTGTACATCGTGCTCACGGCGCGGTCGCTCAACCCCGGCCTGTTCATCGTGGCACGGAGCTCGTATCCCGATTCGGTGCCGAAGCTGCAGCGCGCGGGAGCAGATCGGGTCGTGAGCCCGTACACCGCCAGCGGCTCGCGCATGGCTGCACTTGCCGTCCAGCCGGCGGTGGTGGATGTGCTCGACTTCGTGAGCACGCCGGGGACGCAGATGTCCATCGAGGAGCTTGTCGTGCCGCCCGGCGCCGCAGAGGGAATCACAGCGGGCGCCATGCGCCGCTCTGGGGCCACGTTGCTCGCGGTGCAGTCGAAAGGCGGCGGCATCAGCGTGGGACCCTCGGACGACGCGGTGCTCAAGCAGGGCGACATCGTCGTTGCCATGGGCACGCTCGATCATCTCGAAGCCCTCGCCGGCGTCCTACGCCCCGTTGAACGTGCGCGCTGACGTCTAAGCGATCGTCACCGATTTGTTTAGGTAGACATCCTGGACTGCGTTCAACAGCTCGACGCCATCCTTCATGGGCCGCTGGAACGCTTTGCGTCCCGTAATGAGACCGGTGCCGCCGGCGCGCTTGTTGATGACGGCTGTGCGGACCGCATCAGCCA